>DWUQ01000078.1 GCA_019120675.1 Candidatus Paenalcaligenes intestinipullorum
CCTTAGGTATGGGCCTGCTCACTTTGGATCAATCCCGATGACACTACCTACCCGACTTCCACGCGGCCTTTATGGCATCACTCCTGAGTGGGATGATACCTCACGCCTATTGCAAGCGATTCGTGATGCGCACCGTGGCGGCTTAGCGGTACTGCAATGGCGACGTAAACGTATCGACCCAAGCTTAGCGGAGACACAACGCGACGCCGTGCAGACATTATGCCAAAGCCTCAGTCTACCGTTTATTATTAATGACGACTGGCCTTTAGCATTGCGTAGTGGTGCGGATGGGGTGCACTTAGGCCGCGAAGATGGTGTGTTGCGTGAGGCACGTCAGCAGCTAGGAGCTTTACGTTTGCTGGGTGCCTCGTGCTACGACAGCTTAGCGCTTGCCGAGCGCGCGCTCAGCCAAGAGGTGGACTACGTCGCCTTTGGTGCCATGTACCCCTCTCATTCCAAACCGAATGCACCACGTGCCCAGCTGGCCACGCTTACTCAAGCCAAGGCCTTGTGTGCCGAGCACGCCACACCCAAAGGCCGCGCTGCGGTGGTCGCCATTGGGGGCATCACCTTAGACAATGCTGCCCCCTTAATTGCTGCTGGCGCAGACAGCTTGGCGGTGATTAATGGCCTATTTGAAGCGGACGATGTGTACGCCTGCGCTCGGGCCTTTACTCAGCTTTTTACCGATCTTTCACAGTAAGCCGTTACTCGGCCTATACGCTCAAATTCACTGATTTTTATTGGTTATCGTTATGTCACGCAATACTGAACTTTTTGAACGCGCCAATCGCCATATCCCTGGTGGCGTGAACTCTCCGGTTCGAGCCTTTGGCTCGGTGGGTGGGGTGCCTCGTTTTATTGAACGCGCTCAAGGCCCTTGGGTCTGGGACGCCGATCAAACCCAGTATATTGACTACGTTGGCTCTTGGGGGCCAGCTATTTTGGGTCATGCACATCCTGACGTGGTGAAAGCCGTCCAAGACAGCGCCACACGCGGCTTATCCTTTGGTGCGCCCACGGCTGGCGAGATCGAGCTGGCTGAGTTGCTGTGTCAGTTGCTGCCTAGTTTAGAAAAAGTACGCTTAGTCAGCTCAGGCACTGAGGCCACCATGAGCGCTATCCGTTTGGCGCGAGGCTACACTGGGCGTAATAAAATCATCAAGTTCGAAGGCTGCTATCACGGTCACGCCGACAGCCTGTTGGTGAAGGCCGGTTCAGGCTTATTGACCTTCGGCAACCCCACCTCGGCTGGTGTGCCCGAAGCCTTTATTCAGGATACGGTGGTGTTAAATTTCAATGACATCGACGGTGTCAAAGCAGCTTTTAGCGAATACGCGGATCAGATTGCGTGCATCATTGTGGAGCCCATTGCGGGCAATATGAATTTAATCAAACCAATTCCAGGCTTTTTGGAAACACTGCGTGAGCAATGTACCAAGCATGGCGCAGTACTGATTTTTGACGAGGTGATGACCGGTTTCCGCGCAGGTCCACAAGGGGTTCAAGGCCTGAGCGGTATCACGCCCGACCTCACCACCTTAGCTAAAGTCATCGGGGGCGGCATGCCGGTTGGGGCGTTTGGTGGTCGGGCCGATATTATGGACAAGATCGCCCCCTTAGGCCCTGTCTATCAAGCGGGCACACTTTCGGGTAACCCCGTTGCTGTGGCGGCTGGCTTATGTACGCTCAAGCTTCTCCAAGAGCCTGGTTTGTATGACACCTTGGCGCAGCGTACCCAACGCTTGGCTCAAGGGCTCAAAGAGCGCGCGGTGGCAGCGGGCCATAGTTTTAGTAGCGACAGCGTAGGCGGTATGTTGGGGTATTACTTCGCCGAGGAAGTGCCCACCTCGTATGCCGCGGTATCCGCGACCGACCTGAGCAAATTCAATCGCTTTTTCCATGCGATGCTCGACGAGGGTGTGTATTTTGCGCCGTCGGCGTATGAGGCCAGCTTTGTGTCGATTACTCACGATGACGAGATTATCCAACAAACACTGGATGCGGCGGAGCGTGTGTTTAAGGCACTGTAACTAGGCTCGGCTCACCGCACAGCTCACTCCGCTTTTTTGGGAGTGCTTTTATAGTGTGAGCCGTTTGCTAGCCTCCGCCTGAAGCGATGAAATAGGTCGCGCACTTCACTCAAGGGGCGTTGCTGTCGAACACAGCAACGCTCTTTTTGTTTTCCGTTTAATGCCACTAGCGTAAATCTTGATTTTACGCAAGCGTATTCTTGACTATTCAACGATACACTGTATATCCAACCCTCTTTTTTATTGGTCCGATGGGTGCCTTAGCGCCAACTCATTGATTTTGGGATACAGCATGAAGATTCACGATACCTCTTTTACGCCCGAGCCTACCGCGTTTCCAGACCTGGAAAGTCGCATCAGTCCCGATGACCATCACGATCTCCACCTATGGTTACGCATGCAGAGCTGCAGCACGCTCATTGTGAACGAGCTACGTACACGCTTGCGTCAAAATTTTCAAACCACCCTACCACGTTTTGACTTAATGGCTCAGCTCAGCCAAAACCAAGCAGGCATGAAAATGAGCGACCTATCGCGGCAAATGATGGTCACTAACGGTAACATCACAGGGATTGTGGATCAGTTGGAAAAAGAGGGACTCATTGAACGCATTCGTCCTTTAAACGATCGCCGCAGCTCGCTGATTCGACTGACCCCAACAGGCCAGCAAAGCTATCAAACAATGGCCGCGGCCCATCAACAATGGCTCAATGAGTTGTTTGTGGCATTGCCGGAACAGTCTCGTCAGCATTTATTTGAGCATCTCGGCGTTTTAAAGCAATTAGCCCGCACGGTCGCCCTACACCCCGCCGCCTAAAAGCAGGTATGATTTATGTTTACCTCTAACTTTTATTCAGGTGAACTATGGCGGTTAATTTACAAATTCCTGCACAGTCGGACATTCATGCAGTAAAAGGTGTGGACATTGGTATTGCGGCCGCTGGTATTCGCAAAGTTGACCATCCCGACCTCACCGTTTTTAAGCTCGCCCCCAATACGGCCGTGGCGGGTGTCTTTACCACCAACCGCTTTCGTGCCGCACCCGTGCAAGTCTGTGAAGTGCATTTGTCTTCTGACCACGATACCCAAGCTTTGGTGATTAATACAGGTAATGCGAATGCCGCCACGGGCGATACCGGAATGGAGCATGCGCGACGCACCTGCAGCGAAGCCGCTGAGCTTTTGGATTTACGCCCCTCCCAAGTCCTGCCTTTTTCTACAGGCGTGATTCTAGAGCCTTTGCCAATCGAAAAGATTGTCGCCAGCCTACCCGCCGCTGTAAACGACCTGCGCCCCGACAATTGGTTTGCTGCTGCACACAGCATCATGACCACCGACACGCAGCCAAAAATCTACTCCACTCAGCTGCCACTCGGCAACACCACGACAACTATTACGGGTATTAGCAAAGGCGCGGGCATGATCAAGCCCAACATGGCTACTATGCTTGGCTTTTTGGCGACCGATGCGGGAGTAGCCCCCGAGCTGCTCAAGGAAATGACGCGCAGCATCGCCAACGCCTCGTTTAATCGGATTAGTGTGGATGGCGACACCTCCACCAACGACTCGTTTATTATTATGGCCACTGGGCAAAATGGCGTGCAAATTGACTCCGTGGCCAGCCCTCATTATGCGACGTTGTTTGCGTCACTCAAAGCCGCAGCGCTGGACTTAGCTCAAAAAATCGTCCGAGATGGCGAAGGGGCCACTAAGTTCATCACCATCCAGGTCGATGAAGCCACCAGCCGTGCCGAGGCGCTAAAAGTTGCCTACGCCGTGGCGCAATCCCCCCTCATTAAAACCGCCTTTTTTGCGTCGGACCCGAACCTGGGTCGCATTTTGTGTGCGATTGGTTACGCTGGCATCAAAGACCTCGACATCAGCAAGGTACGCTTATGGCTCGGTGATGTGCTGGTGGCCACCAAGGGTGGTCGCAACCCTGACTACCAAGAGGCCGATGGTCAGCGCGTCATGCAGGCAGAGGAAATCACCGTACGGATTGGTTTAGGTCGAGGTCACGATACAGAGACCGTCTACACTTGCGATTTTTCCCACGAATACGTCAGCATCAACGCCGATTACCGCAGCTAAAATACGCTGTGGCCAAGGGTGCCTCCTTCTTGCCACAGCCAAACATTTGTTTTATTGCGTCTTTTCCCATAAATTCATATAATAATTGGCTACCCTTTGGTGGGTAGTTAATTTTATTGGTTTTGACGAGCGCAACTCGTCAGCTTTTCTAGGATTTTCCCTATGTACGCGGTTATAAAAACCGGCGGCAAACAGTACCGTGTTAGCCCCGGCCAAAAATTGAAAATAGAACAGATACCAGCAGACATTGGGCAAGAAATCACGCTCGACCAAGTATTGTCCGTAGGCGAAGGCGAATCCCTCAAACTGGGTACCCCTTTTGTTGAAGGCGCACAGGTTAAAGCGACCGTTCTTGCACAAGGCCGTCATGCAAAAATCAAAATCTTCAAGATGCGTCGACGCAAGGGCTATCGCAAAACGCAAGGCCACCGTCAAAACTATACTGAAGTGCGTATCGAAGCCGTTAATGCCTAATTAACGTCGGACACTTTAGTTACCTAATCTCGCTACAGGAGTTTTAAAATGGCACAGAAGAAGGGCGGCGGCTCTACGCGAAACGGACGCGACTCACAGGCTAAACGCCTAGGGGTTAAAGTCTACGGTGGCCAGGCCATCAATGCAGGTTCGATTATTGTTCGTCAACGTGGTACGCAATTCCACGCTGGCCAAAACGTCGGTATTGGTAAAGACCACACGCTCTACTCTTTAGTAGATGGTCATGTGAAGTTCAGCATCTCTGGTGCCATGAACAAGCGTACCGTATCGGTGGTTGCTGCCGAATAAGCACCCGCCGTACTCGACCTAAAGCCCTGCTTTTACCTTACGGTAGCAGGGCTTTTTTGTTTTACACTATGTGCTTTCGCACAGTCGCGCTGAGTGCGCATTTGTTTGGATAGGCTCATGAAATTTGTTGATGAAGCAACAATCGAAGTCATTGCAGGCCGCGGTGGTAATGGTGCGGCAAGCTTTCGCCGTGAAAAATTCATCCCCAAAGGTGGTCCCGATGGCGGCGATGGTGGCCGAGGTGGTAGCGTTTATGCCGTCGCTGACAGCAACGTCAACACGCTCGTGGACTATCGTTACGCCCGCCTGCACCGCGCCAAAAATGGTGAAAATGGCCGTGGCTCCGATCAATACGGGGCTTCAGGCACCGACATCACCCTACGCTTTCCTGTAGGCACGCTCATCAGCGATGCCGATACAGGCGAGCTCTTGTTTGACCTAAACCAAGACGGTCAACGTGTTACGCTTGCACAAGGCGGTGAAGGTGGCTTAGGCAATTTACACTTTAAAAGCAGTGTGAACCGTGCCCCCCGTCAATTTACCGAGGGCAAAGTGGGCGGGCAGCGCAAACTCAAACTTGAGCTCAAAGTGCTGGCCGATGTCGGTTTGCTCGGTTTACCCAACGCTGGTAAATCTACTTTTATTAGCCGCGTATCAAATGCTAAGCCCCGTATTGCCGACTACCCGTTTACGACACTACACCCTAACTTGGGGGTGGTGCGTACCTCTCCCTCACATAGCTTTGTGGTAGCGGATTTACCTGGACTCATCGCTGGTGCCTCTGAGGGGGCTGGCTTGGGGCATTTGTTTTTACGTCACCTGTCCCGCACGGGCTTATTGCTGCATATCGTTGATGTCAGCAGCTTTGATCCCGAGGTGGACCCCGTCGATGCAGCGGTAGAGCAGATCGAAACCATTACCGATGAGCTCCTTCGCTACAGCAGCGACCTCGAGGATAAGCCTCGCTGGCTGGTACTTAACAAAATGGATATGATGACCGACCCCGAGGCGCTACAGGCTGCCATCACACAGCGCTTAGACTGGCAGAATCCCGTATTTCGTATCTCTGCCCTCAGTGGCGACGGCACACAAGAGTTGTGCTTACGCATTCAAAGCTGGCTGGATACCACGCGTCAGGCCGCCAAAGAGCAGGCCGAACAAGCCGCAGCCGACTACACCCCTACGGACCCACGCTTTGATGACGCCCGTCAAAATATTGATCCCGAGGATGCTCTCTAAAATGGGTGATACATCGACCTTATCGTCTGTGGTGGCACAGGCCAATCGCTTGGTGGTAAAGGTGGGCTCCTCGCTAGTCACCAACGAGGGCCGTGGCATTGACCGTGAGGCTGTCGACCAATGGTCTCAGCAAATTGCCGCACTACACCAACAAGGTAAGCAAGTCGTGCTGGTGTCTAGTGGCGCCATCGCCGAAGGGGTGGTTCGATTGGGGTGGACGCAACGCCCCAAAGCCATGCATGAGCTGCAAGCGGCAGCAGCCGTTGGGCAAATGGGCCTAATTCAAGCCTACGAAGTGGCCTTTGCCCAGTACGGAATTCGTACTGCACAAATTCTACTCACCCACGAAGATTTAGCCGATCGCACCCGTTACCTTAATGCTCGCAGCACCCTGTATACGCTGCTGCAGCTCGGTGTGGTGCCGATCGTGAATGAAAACGATACAGTGATTACAGATGAAATCCGTCTGGGCGACAACGACACACTCGGCGCACTGGTGACCAATTTAATCGAGGCAGAATCCCTGATTATCCTGACTGATCAACGTGGCTTGTACAGTGCCGATCCACGCAGCCATCCTGATGCCGAGTTTATTCACCACGCCCAAGCGGGCGACCCACAGCTCGAGGCCATGGCGGGCGGCGCAGGCAGCAGTGTGGGCACAGGCGGGATGCTCACTAAGATCTTGGCAGCTAAGCGCGCAGCCAACAGCGGCGGCCATACTACGATTGCATCTGGCCGTGAAGCCAATGTGCTGCAGCGACTCGCTGCTGGCGAAGCCATTGGCACCGAGTTACGCGCGAGCCTACCCGTACAATCGGCTCGACAGCGCTGGCTCGCCAGTCATTTGCGTGTACGAGGGCGCATCACGCTGGATGCGGGGGCCATTCATGCGTTGACCAATGGCCACAAAAGCCTGTTAGCCATAGGGGTTACTCAGGTGGAAGGGGAGTTTAGCCGAGGGGATGTGGTGGCGTGCGTGGATAACCACGGTGTAGAGTATGGCCGAGGCCTGATCAACTACTCCAGTGCAGACACCAAACGTATTATTGGCTTGCCCAGCCATCGGATTGGAGACGTGCTGGGTACCATGACGGACTCTGAGCTCATCCACCGCGACAATATGGTGTTTCAACAGCTCAACGTGTAGGGCCTAGCTCAAAACGGGCGCGACTAAAGACCAGCGCCCCGCACAAACTTTCCTTTAGTAAGGAGAGTTTGTGCGGACTGAAGCTTATTCATGCACCACGATCGGTGCGGCAAACATATACCCCCAATTATGTACTGACTTTAAAGGTAGCTCGATTTCAATCTGCTCAAATTTACGGCGTAAGCGGCTAATAATTACACCCAAACGATTAATCTTGATGGCCTGAGCGCATTCCTCGCTCGCACTAATGGCCAAGAGCAAAATATCGTGAGGCACGCGATGGCCTTCTTGGCTTGCAAACGCTTGAAACAACGCGCGCTCAAGAGTGGTTAACGCAACAATGGCGCCTTTTGGGGTACGTATATTCCACCCCTCATCCATCAATACCCAATGATTGAGGTCGTTATTCGCTACTAGATTTTTGTGACGTGAACGACGCAATAAGCTGTGCAACTGAGCCATTAACAGGGCACTGCTATTTTTGAGCGAGAAGTAAGCATCGGCCCCACACATCATGAGTTGCACTAAAGCGGCTTCGTTGAACCTAGGCAATACCGGAATAATAAGGAACTCGGAGCTAATGGAGCGTAACCGTACCGTGGTGACAATGAGCTCGGCGGGCTCGCCCACCAACAGAAAAATAGCGGTTTGTTGGCGTCGCGCATGCTCAGCTGAGGCGGTGCATAGCGCGTGGATATCGTTTTCGGTTTTTTGGTGATAACCGTGTTCTTTGAGGCTTAACGATAAAGTTTGTAAAACAGGTTGTTCCCATTGGCTGTCTGCAAGGTACCAATACACGGTAGCAACGTGATCGACGGGCATACGCATTTCCTAATTAACACAACCCAACAACTGGGTTCCTAATCCACATTTACCACAAACGTAATTATTTATCATTACCAACGTTTTGCCAGAAAAGCGTTCAATATTAGCGTGAATACTTTTGGCACAAACCTTCGTAAGGCAAGAGAAGCAAGGCAGCTTTCCCAACAACAGTTAGCGGAACTGGCCGAGTTATCGCAAGCAGCCATCTCGAGTTATGAACGGGGCAACCGCATAGCTCCGAGACACTTATTACGTTTGGCTAACGCATTACAGGTTAGCCCTGAGTGGTTAATGCACGGCAGTGAAAGTGTGAACGCCCATCGGTCTATAATGGCTGAGCCCACCGCTTGGACAGAGGTACCATTTCAATTTCAATGGCCCTTTTGTACTATTCACCCAGTTGATTATTACAAGCTAAATGAAGAACAACGTCAGCTGATAGAACAAACAGTACATAATTTAATACAATTAACCAAACTACGCTAACCTTAATTACACTATCTTCTTTAAGCTTGGTAAATAATTTCGCTTTAAATTGAAAACAAACAATAAGCTTCACGAAAGAGAAACAAATAAATAAAAGTCGTGGTTTTTACACGAAATTTATTTAGCTGTCGTAGGTGGTTTAATGGTTCCCTATTCACGCACGGCTTACTTCCAGCTCGCACCGCCTTAGACTTTTGCTAATTTAATATTGTCTATGGGGTAAACCGCTTATGATTTATCCTTACCAAAAGTATGCTCAGCCACTCCTAAGCTTGAGGATGAATTTTTTACTAAGACCTGTCATACTATGCACGTCGCAGGGGTACTCGTCGTTGTTCGACGGGTTGAGAAACACCCTTGGTACCAGTACGGATAATGCCGATGCTGGGAGCGTACCGAGTATGTAATTACGATAAATCGGTTGTCCCCTCCCCTTCGGCTCCATTTTCTTTGGAGCTACTCTTGAAGATCGAAACCCAATTTACTGCCGAATCCGCCACCGTCGATTCTGCAGCCATCCAACCCCTTCCTCAGTCACGTAAACATTACGAAATTGGCTCTCGGCCAGATATTCGTGTGCCTGTGCGTGAGATCACTCAAAGCGATACCCCGACGTTGTTTGGTGGTGAAAAAAACCCACCTATTTATGTCTACGATACCAGTGGTCCTTATACCGACCCTACGGTGGCCATTGATATTCGCAAAGGCTTGCCCAGCGTGCGCAGCACGTGGATCGAAGAACGCAACGATACCGAAGTGCTCACTGGTCTCAGCAGTCACTTTAGCCGCGAACGCTTAGCCGATGAACGCTTGGATGCCATGCGCTTTGAGCTGACGCGTCAACCACGTCGCGCTAAGTCCGGTGCCAACGTCACGCAAATGCACTATGCACGCAAAGGCATCATTACGCCCGAGATGGAATACATCGCCATTCGTGAAAACGTCCGTCGTGAGCATTATATTGAGCAATTACGCAGCAGTGGTCCCGAAGGGGAAAAACTGGTGAAGCGTATGCTCAAGCATCACCCTGGCCAGAGTTTTGGCGCTTCCATACCCGGTTTGATTACCCCTGAATTTGTACGTGACGAAGTGGCGCGTGGGCGGGCGATCATTCCTGCCAACATCAACCACCCTGAGCTTGAGCCCATGATCATTGGACGCAATTTCTTGGTGAAGGTGAATGCCAATATCGGCAACTCGGCGGTCACCTCCAGCATCAACGAAGAGGTCGAAAAAATGACGTGGGCCATCCGCTGGGGTGCGGATACCGTCATGGATTTATCGACTGGCAAAAATATCCACGAAACCCGTGAGTGGATTTTGCGTAACTCACCTGTACCGATTGGTACGGTGCCCATTTATCAAGCCCTAGAAAAGGTCGGAGGCGTAGCCGAAGACCTCACTTGGGAAATCTTCCGCGACACCTTGATCGAACAAGCAGAGCAAGGCGTGGATTATTTCACTATTCACGCGGGCGTACGACTGGCCTACGTGCCCATGACCGCCAGCCGCATGACCGGTATTGTGTCGCGTGGCGGCTCCATTATGGCGAAGTGGTGCTTAGCGCATCACAAAGAGAGCTTCCTCTACGAGCGCTTCGAAGACATCTGCGAAATAATGAAAGCCTATGATGTGAGCTTTTCATTAGGCGATGGCTTACGACCCGGTTCCGGCTACGACGCCAACGACGAGGCACAATTTGCCGAGTTGCGCACCTTGGGCGAGCTCACCCAGCTCGCGTGGCAACACGACGTGCAAACTATCATCGAAGGCCCAGGCCATGTGCCCATGCACTTGTTGCGCGAAAACATGGACCTCCAGCTCAAGCATTGCCATGAAGCCCCTTTCTACACTTTAGGGCCCCTCAGCACTGATATTGCGCCGGGTTACGATCACATCACTTCGGGTATTGGAGCAGCAATCATTGGTTGGTATGGCACCGCCATGCTGTGCTATGTCACCCCCAAGGAGCACTTGGGTCTGCCCAACAAAAAAGACGTCAAAGACGGCATCATCACCTACAAAATCGCTGCTCACGCGGCGGACCTTGCCAAAGGCCATCCAGGTGCGGCGATTCGTGACAACGCCTTATCTAAGGCACGGTTCGAATTCCGTTGGGAGGATCAATTCAATCTCGGCTTAGACCCCGATACCGCACGCGCCTTTCATGACGAGACCTTGCCCAAGGACTCCATGAAAGTGGCGCATTTTTGCTCAATGTGTGGACCCAAATTCTGTAGCATGAAAATCTCCCAAGATGTCCGCGATTATGCGCGTGAGCATGGCCTCGATGAAGCCAGTGCTTTGGACAAAGGCATGCAAGAAAAGTCCATTGAGTTTGTGACAAAGGGCTCGAATTTGTACCATCAAGCCTAAACGTCTAGTACGTAGCCTGCGTTACCCTGCGACCGAATACTGCAGGCTACCTCCAACAAAAAACCTCGTTGTGGCGGACACCGCAACGAGGTTTTTTATGGGCCAAAAATAGCCACCCACTTATAGGCTGAGCATAGTGTGCCTAGCCTGAGTGCCGTTTACGACTTACTGCTGCGTCGCAAACAAGTACAGCTCAACACGACGGTTTTGTGCACGCCCTTCGGCGGTGTCGTTGCTGGCTACAGGGTAGTTGGGGCCACGGCCTTCGGCAGCAATACGGCTGGCGGAGACATCACGCTCAATCAAGAACATGCGTACCGCATTGGCACGCTCTAGGGACAAGCGCTCATTGAGCTGCAAGGAGCCTGTGCTGTCGGTATGGCCAATGGCGGCGGCTTTGAGCTCGGGATGCTGACGTAGAGCACGCGCCACACTGTCTAAGACAGGGGTTAGAGCAGGTTTGAGTACGGCTTGGCCGGAATCAAAGGATACGCCACTGGGTAGGTTAACTCGTAATGAGCCATCCGGCATTTCGGTGACGTCTACCCCTAAACCCTGGGCACCGGACTGTTCGACATCATTTTTAATGCCAGACCAGTTGTAGCCCACAATACCGCCTGCAAGCGCCCCTAAGCCCGCACCAATGGCAGCGGCTTTGCTGCTGTCGCCAATTAATACCCCTAAGCCTGCGCCTAAGGCGGCACCCGCGCCCGCACCGGTCGCGGTACGGCCACCTGTGCTCATGTTGGTGGTGGCGCATCCTGCCAGCATGGCGGCCATCGTTAAACCAGCAGCCAATCGAGTGAATTTATAGGTCATTGTCATTGCTTCTTCTCCTAGTAGTCGGTATTAGCTTATTTACCTGCAAGCTAATGCTACCAACTTCAACTGGGCTTATCTGTTACAAATTCATTCTAAGCGTTGGCCTTAACCAAATTTAAATATTCGTTGGTCATTACAGTAATTGTTGCAAAAAAGCCTGTGTGCGTGGATTTTGCGGATGATCAAAAAAAACAGCAGGCGGCTGCACTTCAACGATCTCCCCTTGATCCATAAACACAACTCGATCAGCCACTTGTCGGGCAAAGGTCATTTCATGCGTGACACACAACATGGTCATGCCACTTTCTGCTAACTCCCGCATCACGTCTAAGACCTCCTTGACCATTTCAGGATCTAAAGCGGAAGTGGGCTCGTCGAACAGAATGATTTTAGGCTGCATACATAAGGAGCGAGCAATCGCCACTCGTTGTTGCTGCCC
Organism: Candidatus Paenalcaligenes intestinipullorum; assembly: GCA_019120675.1. Lineage (GTDB taxonomy): Bacteria > Pseudomonadota > Gammaproteobacteria > Burkholderiales > Burkholderiaceae_B > Paenalcaligenes > Paenalcaligenes intestinipullorum. The sequence continues at coordinate 12,245 of DWUQ01000078.1, forward strand.
TCCTGATAATTGACCAGGAAACTTATGAGCTTGGTCGGCAATGCGAACACGCTCTAAGAAACTTAATGCGCGTGCCTCTGCTTCCGCTTTAGACAAGCGTAGAACATAACGTGGTCCCAAGGTCAGGTTCTCTAAGACAGTTAAGTGTGGAAACAAATTAAAGTGTTGGAACACCATGCCAACGTCCCGACGCACTGCTTCAATTTGCTTAAGGTTATCGGTAACCTCGACCCCATCCACAACAATACGACCACTTTGATGCGGCTCTAAATAATTAATGCAGCGAATCAGCGTCGATTTGCCTGAGCCCGATGGCCCACAGATGACTATTTTTTCGCCACGTAACACCTCTAAATTAATATCTTTAAGGACTTGAAAGTCACCAAACCATTTGTTGACCCCGTTCAACTGGATCAGAGCGTTCGTATGCATAATTTATCCTGGCTAACGTTGGTCATAGCGGGTTAAGTGCGTTTCCAGCCGGCGGCTATACCGTGAAATCCCATAACAAAACACAAAATAAATAGCCGCCACAAAGAGATAGGCTTCGGTGCTAAACCCACGCCATTGCGCATCGGCTACAGCAACCTTGGCACTTTGAGTTAAATCGAAAATCCCAATCACTACGACTAATGAGGTGTCTTTAAACAAAGAAATAAAAATACTCACTAAGGGAGGAATCACCGTGGTGAGGGCTTGAGGCAACACAATTTTGCGCATGGTTTGCCAATAATTTAAACCAATCGACTGCGCCCCTTCGTATTGACCTTTGGGGATGGCTTGCAGCCCTCCTCGTACCGTTTCAGCGATATACGCCGCAGCAAATACAATGATGGCAATTTGTGCCCGCAGTAATTTATCGATGTGCGTACCCGCTGGCAAAAACAGAGGCAACATGACGGACGCCATAAAGAGCAAACTAATCAGCGGCACCCCACGTATCAGCTCAATATAAGTAACGCTCAGCACCCGCACAGCAGGCAAGTGTGAGCGTCGGCCCAAGGCCAACAACACGCCTAAAGGAAAAGCAAAAGCCAAACCCACCGTAGCCAGCATCAGGGTTAAGGGCAAGCCCCCCCAACGGCTATTGTCGACGTAGCTTAGGCCCAGCACTCCGCCCCACATCAGCACACCAAATGTGGTGATGGCGCCGAACCAAATAAGAGCGAGCCACGCCCGCCAACACCGCTGCCAACAGCTTAAAAGGATCGCCACCACAAGCACAATCGTTGCTAAGAGTGGTCGCCACTGCTCGTCATAAGGATAGACGCCAAATAAAATCAACCGATGCTTGTGCGCAATAAACGCCCAACAAGCACCCGCGCTGTCTTTGCAGGCTTGGGCGGTGTTGGCGGTAAAATTCGCTTTGAGTACCGCCCAATCAAGTAAGGGCGGCAGCAGTATTAACAGTAAACCCACCAATAAAAGCGAGATCACGCTATTTAAAGGGGTAGAAAACAAACGCACACGCAACCAAGGCCAAGGGGCCTGCAAAAAAGAGACGTTAACCGTGTTTGGCCCCATACTTAACGCTCCACCAGAGCCATGCGGCGGTTATACAGATTCATCAGTACGGAAATACTTAAACTGACGGTTAGGTACGCTGCCATAATAATTAAAATGCCTTCGATGGCTTGGCCGGTCTGGTTAATCCCTGTGTTTACCACGGACACAATATCGGGATAGCCGATCGCAACCGCCAAGGAACTGTTTTTAGTGAGGTTTAAATATTGGCTGGTCATCGGAGGAATGATGACCCGTAAGGCTTGGGGCATGACGACTAAGCGCAGCTGTTGGGTGCGAGATAACCCAATGGCTTCAGCAGCCTCCCATTGGCCACGTGTCACCGACTGAATCCCTGAGCGTACCACTTCGGCAATAAACGCCGAAGTGTAGACCACCAGTCCGATCAATAAGGCCGCGAACTCTGGGCTTAAAGTGGTGCCACCTTGAAAGTTAAAGCCTTGCAGCTGTGGGACACTGAGCGCCGCGTGCGGGCTCATCACCCACACCAATCCGGCTGGTAGCGTGATCAACACAATGAGACTCACCCGCCAAAAAGGAAAACTACGCCCCTCCCGCTCTTGACGACGACGTGCCCAATGGCCCAACCCGATGCAGAGAAGTATGGCGGCCGCTACACCTCCCCAAAACCACTGAGCACTGACCGTATCTAAGCTCGGCATTGCAAAGCCACGATTGGACAGAAACACGCCCGGTAACGGCTGCAAAGCCTGCCGAGGCCGCGGTAAGCTTTCAGTAATCAGTGCATAAATAAAAAACAATTGCAGCAACAACGGGATATTGCGCACCACCTCCACATACAATCCCGCCAAACGTGATAACAGCCAATTAGGGGATAAGCGCGCCATCCCAAGCAAACTGCCAAACAAGGTGGCCAATACAATCCCTAAGGCGGAGACTTTGAGGGTATTCAGCAGACCCACCCAGATTACGCGGCTGTAGCTGTCGCTCGAACGATAAGCCACTGGGCTTTCGCTGACCGCAAAGCCGGCTTCACGCTGTAAAAAATCAAAGCCTGTGGTGATGTTCCGCGCGGCAAGATTGGCCAAGGTATTGCTCACCAAAAACCATACTGCCCACCCCACTACTGCGAGCAAGATCAACTGATACAGCCACGCACGTAGGCTCGGATTGTGCCAAGACCAGCGCGGTGCGGCGTTGGCTTTATTGGTGGGTACTTGAGTCGTCATAAGTGCGGTTGTTGTAGGGTTTGCATTCTTTTACCGTAAAAAGGCTCTGATACGTTAAAATCCATAGGAGTAATTTGTCTCCCCTATATTTAGCCCGATGAATGCCTGAAAAATGATTCATTTTAAACACGTATTTAAATCTTATGGGCAAGGTAAAAACATCCTAGCCGATATCAACTTCCAGGTTAACGCGGGTGAGTTTATTTTTGTCTCAGGCCCTTCGGGTGCTGGCAAATCCACACTGCTGAAGCTTATTGGCGGCTTAGAGCGACCCAGTCGAGGCTCTGTGATTATCAACAACCAGCGTATCGATAAGCTTTCGGTTCGTGCGTTGCCCTATTTGCGTCGAGCTGTAGGGGTGATTTTACAAGACACACACTTATTGTATGACCGTACCGCCATCCATAATGTCTTGCTGCCACTCGAAGTCCAAGGCGTTGAACGCAGTGTCGCCATAAAGCGTGCGCGTGCCGCAATGGAAAAGGTCGGCCTAGCCGACAAAGAGCAATTCATGCCCATTGAGCTGTCGGGCGGTGAACAGCAGCGCTTAGCGATTGCACGAGCCATTGTGAGTCGTCCCACGCTCGTGATCGCGGATGAGCCCACCGCCAACCTAGATGCCGCCAGTGCCCGACGCATTATGGATGTGTTTTTGGATTTTAATCGTGTGGGGGTCACCACACTGATTGCCTCGCACGACCATCAGCTGATGGCGAATTACGCGCGGCGCACGATGCTCATTGATAACGGCCGTTTTGTGGATTTTGCAGGAGTACACGCATGAAACGCTGGGTACGCCAACATCGTTATGCGCTAAGCACCGCTGTAGCACGCTTAGTGGCTCAACCTTTTTCCTCGTTATCCAATCTGCTAGTGATGACCTTAACCCTAGCGGTGCCATTAATTGGGTGGGCATTATTGGTCTCCGCTCAGCCTTTAGCACAAAGCTTGCCCGTCAATCCCGAACTGACTGTGTTTCTACAGATGGACCAAAGCGAAGAGCACGCTGAAACGCTACAACAGCAATGGATCACTCAATGGCCGGATGAGATTGCCCGTATACATCTGCAAAACCGTAATGAAGCCTACGAGGCATTGCATGCGAACCCACTCTGGACAGAGGTGCTCGACACCTTAGACGCCAACCCATTACCTCACGCCTTAGTCATTCAGTTGGCCGATACGGTGGCGGACTCCGCGGCCACGGCTATGCATCTCGCTGCGGAGCTCCGCACACAAACGGCGGTTGACCGCGTGCAGTTAGACAGTGAGTGGGTCCAACGGCTGGAGGCGTTATTGCGTTTTATACGCATCGCCCTAGGCTTTTTAAGCTTAAGTGTGGCGACGATTGTGGTGGCCACTGTGTTCAATACGGTTCGCCTCCAAGCCCTCAACCAACGCGAGGAAATCGGTGTGGCGCGTTTGGTGGGCGCGACAGAAAGCTTTGTGCGTCGACCATTTTTGTATCAAGGAGCTCTAACGGGAGCGCTTGCTAGCGCACTGGCGTGTGGATTAGGTTGGCTAAGCTTGGGGCCTTTAAATCAAGCCTTAAACAGCTTAGCCCAAAGCTATGACCTACACGTGCACTTACATTTACCTGTGCTGTCTGAGCTGTTCGTGGCGGTGTTGTTTATTGCTGCGATCGCCGCTTTAGCTGCCCGATGGTCGGTGTCGCGCACCACACAATTTTAATCCGTAGGCTGTGACAAAGCACTCCTTTCACGGTTGGGATTTGGCGGTTAAGTTGGTCGCTTGGCAGCGCCAGCATGGGCGACAGCATTTACCTTGGCAACACACTCAGGACCCTTATCGAGTCTGGTTGTCGGAAATCATGCTGCAACAAACCCAAGTAACGACCGTTATTGGCTATTACGAGCGCTTTCTGCACGCTTTCCCAACCGTGCAAGCCTTAGCCAATGCCACGCAAGACGAGGTAATGCCGTATTGGGCCGGTTTGGGCTATTATGCGCGTGCTCGTAATGTGCACCGCTGCGCTCAAATCATCTGTACGGAGTATGGTGGACAATTTCCTAGCCAAAGCCAAACTTTAGCCACCCTGCCTGGGATTGGGCGCTCTACGGCCGCAGCCATTGCCGCGTTTTGCTTTGGCGAGCGTGCCCCCATTATGGATGGGAATGTAAAACGTGTTTTCACTCGCTTTTTTGGGGTGGAGGGCCACCCGCAACAGCGCGCTGTCGAGCAGCAACTGTGGGCCTTAGCCGAGCAAGTCCTAGCCTATAGCCCTGCGGACTTGAATATGGCGCACTATACGCAAAGCCTCATGGACTTAGGCTCGCTGATCTGTACACGACGTCGCCCTACTTGTGAAGCGTGCCCCTTAAAGGCGCACTGTTACGCGTTCGCGCATGGGCTGACGGAGGCCTTGCCCACGCCTAAAGTGCGCCCGAGCAAGCCCGAACGTAGCGTGCAGATGTTGATCGTGCAGACCCCGAGCCATGTGCTGCTGACTCAGCGCCCCTCGGAAGGGATCTGGGGTGGTTTGCAGGTGCCCTTGCTTTTCGAAACCAAGGGTGATTTAGAGCAGATGCTGCGCACTCACCAAGCGTCAACGCATGCGCTAGAGGTACTGCAACCCTTTTGGCATGTGTTTAGCCATTTTAAGCTGCATATCCACCCCTACTTGTTGAGTTGCAACCAGCCTTGGCCAGTGGAAGATGCTCAATTTTGGCTGCCTCGCGAGGCGATTTCCAAGGCAGCCTTGCCAGCTCCAGTCAAGAAAGTGTTTGCAGCGTTGGCGTTAGCTGCGCAAGACACGCGCCTTTTTAACGCCCATTAACAGCCCACACGCCACGGCCAAGGTCAGCAAAGACGTGCCGCCGTAGCTCATAAACGGCAAAGGCACCCCCACAACGGGCAGCACGCCCGTCACCATGCCAATGTTGACAAACACGTAGACAAACAACATGAGCGACATGGAGCCAGCGACCAAACGAGTAAATTGAGTGGGCGCAATCATGGCAATATACAGGCCACGTAAAATAATCAAACCATACAAGCCTAACAAGGCCAGACCACCATATAAACCAAACTCTTCGGCAAAGACGGCAAAAATAAAGTCGGTCGTACGCTCGGGGATGAAATCCAAGTGCGTCTGAGTACCCAGCATATACCCCTTGCCATAAAGACCACCTGAACCCACAGCAATCATGGATTGGATCGTATGAAAGCCTCGTCCTAAGGGATCGAGTGTGGGGTCCAGCAGTGTGCACACACGGTGTTTTTGATAATCACGTAAGACCACCCAATCAAACTCCGGTGCACAAACGAGGTCTTCGTAGTACAACAATCCTCCCACACCTAAAACAATGAGTAGCAGTAGGGGCACCAAGAGCTTAAAGGATAGACCAGCAAAGTACATGGCCGCAAAGCCCGCTGCAAAAACTAATAAGGCCGTACCGAGGTCGGGCTGACGCACGATCAGTAAAAAAGGAATCAATAATAGGACGCCGCCCACCAACAGATCCACCAAACGTAAACGCGAGCCTTGGCGTAAATGGAAGTACCAGGCCAGCATGAGTGGCACGGTAATTTTAAGCATCTCGGAGGGCTGGATACGGGCGACCCCCAAATTTAACCACCGTGTCGCGCCTTTACTAGATTCTCCAAAAAACTCTACCCCTAAAAGCAAAAGGATGGATACGCCATATAAATAAGGCGTGACACGCATGACCCAGACAGGCGGCACTAAGGCCACTCCCCACAATACAAACAGAGCGATCCAAAAATGGCGGGCTTGTTCGGCAAAACGCCAATCGGTGTTACCCACTGCAGAGTGCATGACCGTTAAGCCGACCGCAGCCATCATGCACAGCAGCACAAACAACGGCCAGTCAAAGGCCATGATCGCACGGTAAGCCAACACTAGAAAACGTTTCATAAGTCTGGCTCCGCATTCAATCGCTCGATGAGCCAGTAGTCGTACAATTCACGTGCGATAGGTGCCGCCACCGAGCCGCCCCAGCCTCCATTTTCCACAATCAAAGCAATGGCTATTTGTGGGTCATCCGCTGGGGCGTAGGACATAAACAAAGCATGATCGCGCAGCCGTTCATCAATGGCGTCCGCACGGTATTTCGCCCCTCGTAGGCTAAACACTTGCGCTGTTCCCGTTTTTCCCGCAACTAAATACGGCGTATTTGCAAAGGCGCGGCGTGCCGTCCCGACTGTGGTGACCTCAACCAACGCCTCTTTGACAATATCAATGTGCTCCTGCTTTAAGGGCAAGATATGGCTAGGTTCGGTAACGGTGGGGGTCGTTTTCCCTCCGAGAGCCTCCATAAGATGGCTCACTAAATGGGGCTTCATATAGACCCCATTGTTGGCTAAGACCGCTGTGGCTTGCGCGAGTTGCAACAGTGTAAAGGAGTTGTAACCCTGACCGACCACAACAGAAATAGTTTCCCCCGCATACCAACGCTGTTGGGCAGGGTCTTTGAACGCCTTACTCTTCCAATCCCGTGATGGCAGGATGCCACGGTGCTCTCCATCCAAATCGATGCCTGTAATCTGGCCAAAGCCGAATTGCGCACTGAAGTCGTGCAGCGCATCGACGCCAATTTCTGGCCCCAATGAATAAAAATAAGTGTCTGAAGATACACGTAAGGCTTTGCGCATATCGGTCATACCATAGGCAACATTCCCTGCATTACGGAAACGTTGGCCACCAAACTCGTAAAATCCGGGATCTGGAAAGCGTTTATTGGGGTCGCGTTTACCCAGTTCGAGCGCGGCCAGCGCCACAAAGGGTTTGTAAGTCGAACCGATCGGATACGTACCGGTCAAAGGGCGATTAATTAAAGGGTGGTCGGGGGACTCGTTGAGCTCGCGCCAACTGGCCACATCAATCCCATCAATAAATAAGTTCGGGTCAAAGGAAGGGGCCGACACAAAGGCGAGCACCTCGCCTGTTTTGGGCTCAATCGCCACAAGCGCTCCTCGCCGCCCTTCAAATAAAGCCTCTGCTTTTTTTTGTAACTCAATATCTAAAGATAAGCGTAGATTGGCTCCTGGAATGGGGTCAATACGATTTAGGACACGTACTGGACGTCCCGTTGCCGTGACCTCCACCTCCTCGACCCCTGTTTTACCGTGCAGGGCGCTTTCCCAAGTCTTTTCGATGCCTTTTTTGCCGATAACGGAGGTGCCGCGATAATTACCCAGCTGATCGGTGGCTTCAAGTTTTCTTTCGTCGTCCTCGGAGATCCGGCCCACATAACCAATAACGTGTGCGGCCGCCTCACCTTGGGGGTATTCTCGTACCCATCGGGCCTGCAAACTCACTCCCGGAAACTTAAAAGAGTGCGCCGCAAACCAAGCGGCCTCATCATCCGTGATGTTGTTGCGTAGCACCACCGATGCGTAGCGACTACTTTGGTTAAGGGCTCGGAGAAAGAGTTGGCGCTCACGCTCACTTAAGGCAATCACACTGGATAAGTCATGCAACACGCTTTCCACATCTTGATTAAGCTGCGCCGGCACCACATTGATAGTGTAATCGCGATAATTACGGGCGAGCACCACGCCATTACGATCCACAACCTCGCCCCGACGTGGGGGCACCGGCACCACTGCGATACGATTACGGTCGGCACGTGCCGCTAGACCCTCATAGCGCACGACTTGCAGGTACCAAAGCCGTGCACCAAGTATCGTTAATAAGCCAAGCACCAAAAACGCCGCTACAATCGCACGTATGACAATGCGCCGACGATGCAGTAAGGATGTTTTTTTGAACTCAAACATGCGGACTAGCTGGTGCCATCATCGGCCTCATCTAAGCGCCGATGTGGTAAAAAGAATAGGAAATCGGCAAGTGGCCATAATAAAGTCGTTAGGCCAGCAGACCATAACCACTCCCACCCCGCCCAGTCGCCCGTTAGCCATGCATGCAAAAACCTGGGAATTGCCATGGCCACGACCACTACTGGGAATAAATGCATGGCTTGTACCCATGGACCGAATAGTAATAAACGCCGTGACAAGGCAATGGCCCCATAGGTGGCTAAGGTGTAACTGAGTGCATGCTCCCCCAGTAACCCGGCATCGTGCACATCCAGTACCAACCCGAATACAAAGGCCACCCATATACCAATACGTCGGGGCTCATGCAGACACCAAAACATTAACACCAGCAACAACACATCCGGCGCGGGCACCCAGTGGCGCCAGGGTAATAAAGAAATGACCAGTGCAAACAGCAGGCTGCCCCATACGATCCAACCGCTATTGCTGCTTTTAAACGGTGCCGCATCAATAGGCTGCAAGGAACTCAGCGAAGAGCTGCGCTTAATCGGTAGCGCCGCTCGGTTAGCGGAATCAGGGTTGGTCGGTGGGTTCATCGTCGCTACCTAACATAAACTCGGGCTCATCCACGAGTAAGACTAAAAAATGGCGATAACGTTCTGGATACGATAACGGTGTCGCGTGCGCCACGGCAAAGCCGGTCGAGGAATCACGCTCCACCGAGGTGATTTTCGCAACGGGTAAGCCCGCTGGGAAGAGCCCTCCAATGCCACTCGTGACCAGCGTGTCGCCAGCCTCGATATCGGTATCATTGGTCAAATAGCGAACCTCGACCTTTGACCCATCTGGGCTCCCAAAAGCGATTAAGCGTACGCCATTACGCAAGATTTGTACGGGTACGGAGACTTGATCATCGGTGATGAGTGCAGCCTCGGCTGTACGCGTCGTTACGCGAATAATTTGACCGACCACGCCCCCATCATCAATTACCGGCATACCCGGCTGAATACCGGCTGCAGCGCCTTTATTGAAAATCAAACGACGATCAAAGGCATTGGGGGGTTCGTAAAAGACTTCGACCGCTACGGAAGCCTGATTCACAGTATCGCTAACTTGCAACAGTCGACGTAACTGCTCGTTTTCCGCACGTAATTGAGCCGCATGGGTAGACAGCTGTGCCAGCTCAATGCGCTGACGTTGCAAGGCTTCTTTTTCTGAGCGCACCAGTGCGGCGGAATCCGTCCAACTGCTTAAATAGTTCGCCAAATCGCCCGGTGCCATCGCCGCGCGCTGCAACGGGTACAGCGCGGTCGCCAGCCCTTGACGAATGGGGTCGAGCCATGTGCTGCGCGCATCCACGACCAGTAGCACAACCGCTAGAATAGCCAGAATGGTGAGCTTAACTTCGGCTGAGGTTCCGCGCTTAAAAAGCCGGATGGGACGTTGTCCTTGCATGCTGGAACCAACATGAAACCCGGCTACAGACAAGAAACCGGGTCAGATTAATCATTAATCGTGTATAAACACGGCACCTAATTTTTCCAGATGCTCTAGGGCTTCGCCACAGCCCCGTACCACGCACGTGAGTGGGTCTTCGGCCACAACCACAGGCAGACCGGTTTCTTCTTGGAGCAAGCGGTCTAAATCATGCACTAAAGCACCACCACCTGTGAGCGCGATACCTTTTTCGGTGATATCGGCTCCAAGCTCGGGAGGGGTCTGCTCTAAGCCGGTTTTGACCGCGGACACAATTTGGTTCAGCGGGTCGGTAAGCGCTTCAAGGATTTCATTTGACGATACCGTGAAGCTACGCGGTACCCCTTCAGAAAGGTTGCGGCCTTTGACTTCGATTTCACGCACTTCGGTACCGGGAAAGGCGGAACCGATTTCTTTTTTGATGCGTTCAGCAGTGGGCTCACCAATCAGCATGCCATAATTGCGACGAATATAATTAATAATGGCTTCGTCGAATTTGTCGCCCCCCACTCGCACGGAGCCCTTGTACACCATGCCACCGAGGGAAATCACGGCCACCTCGGTGGTGCCGCCACCGATATCCACAACCATGGAACCGCTGGCATCCGATACCGCCAGCCCTGCACCAATGGCTGCGGCCATGGGCTCTTCGATAAGGTAAACTTGGCTAGCTCCAGCGCCTAAAGCAGACTCGCGAATCGCCCGACGCTCAACCTGAGTGGACCCACACGGCACGCATACGATAATCCGTGGGCTCGGCGCGAGCATATTGCGCGGATGCACCATGCGAATAAACTGTTTGAGCATTTGCTCGGTAACCGTGAAATCAGCGATGACCCCGTCTTTCATGGGCCGAATGGCTTCAATATTGCCTGGTACGCGACCGAGCATTTGCTTGGCCTCTTGGCCAACCGCTTGAATAATTTTTTTACCGCTGGCACTGCCATCGTGACGAATGGCAACTACCGAGGGTTCATCCAGCACGATGCCTTTGCCCCGCACATAGATGAGCGTATTGGCGGTACCAAGGTCAATCGCCATATCGCTGGAGAAATAACTGCGTAGAAATCCGAACATGGGCGCGTTGTAGAAATAAGGGAAAGAGAAAATACGGTAGATTTGGCGCCATCGCCACTGCATTGAGCAGGCCTAAGCAGCGAACACACCCTATACCAAAAGCCAAAACCGTAATGATAACGTATTATTAGCGGCTCATTTGCTTGAATTAGCCCTTGGTTAAACCCTGTAACGCAATTTATGCAGAATTGGCTTTATTTGAGCACAATGGCTGCCGACCTGATCTGAACACGCTAAAATCAGAGTTTACGCTTTTTTACCTGTCGTCGTGTACGACCTTTTCTAGTCCGGATTTTTCTATGGCAATCTCTCAACAAGATGTCGCCCGCATTGCAAAGTTGGCGCACATTGACCTTTCGCCCGAGCAGACGGCTCAGGGCGAACGTGATTTCACGCATATCTTAGAGGTCATCAATGCCCTAAAGGATGTGGATACCACCGGTGTCGAGCCCTTGCTCCACCCCTTAGAAGTTATTCAAGAAATCTCGCTACGCCAACGCAACGACCACGCCAACCCTACCGCCACAGAGGCCGAGCGTGCCGCGCTGATGGCAAACGCCCCCGCCCAAGACGAAGGCTTATTTCTTGTGCCTACTGTTATTGAGTAACCGCCATGTCCTTACTTTCTGAATACGATTCGATTCACGCCTTGCAAACGGCGTTAGCGAGCAAAAAACTCAGCGCCACTGAGCTCGCCCAAGAGCAGCTCAAACAAGCTCAAAGCGCCCACGCCCTTAATGCGTTTACACAGCTGGATAGCGCGTACACCTTAGCGCAAGCCAAAGCCGCGGATGTGCTCTTGGCTCAACCTAATGCCCCGGTGCTTGCGGGCATTCCTATTGCTCACAAGGATGTGTTCGTCACCCAGCAGTGGCGCACCACCGCAGGCAGCAAGATGCTTCGCAATTACGTTAGCCCCTTTGACGCCACTGTTGTTGAGCGCTTGGCGCAAGTGGGGACGGTATCTCTTGGCAAACTCAACTGCGATGAGTTTGCGATGGGCTCCGACAACCAAAGCTCCGCCTTTGGCCCCGTACACAATCCTTGGCATGCCGACTACAGCCCAGGGGGCTCTTCGGGGGGCTCAGCCGCAGCCGTTGCAGCAGGTTTAGTGATGGCCGCCACGGCTTCGGATACGGGTGGCTCAATTCGTCAGCCTGCTGCTTTGTGCGGGATTAGTGGGATCAAGCCTACTTATGGCACGGTCTCCCGTTATGGCATGATCGCTTATGGCTCCAGTCTGGATCAAGCAGGACCGATGGCACGCTCAGCACGCGACTTGGTGGAGCTACTTAGCGCCATGAGTGGCTTTGATGAGCGCGACCCGACGAGCTTGGTGCAATGTGCAGGCCAACCCAATAACGGTGAACGCATCCGTCAGAGCTTTACGCACTGGCACGAACAGTTCCAACACAACACATCCCAGCCTTTAGCGGGGGTACGCATCGGAGTGCCTCAGGAGTTTTTCGCAAATGAGCTGGAATCAAATGTGGGGGCAGCCGTTGAGCAGGCCCTGCAGCAACTCGAAAAGCTGGGTGCCCAGCGAGTTTCGGTGTCGTTACCCCTTACTCGGGCGGCCGTTGCGGCCTACTATGTCATTAGCCCTGCCGAGGCCTCCAGTAACCTATCACGCTTTGATGGGGTACGATTTGGCCACCGCGCTGCCGAGTACAGCAACCTCGAAGAAATGATTAGCCGCTCACGTGCGGAAGCCTTTGGTGATGAGGTCATTCGCCGTATTCTTGTCGGCACCTATGTGCTCTCCGAAGGCTATTACGACGCTTACTATGTACAAGCGCAACGCGTGCGCCGCAAGATCGTCGAAGATTTCCAACAAGCCTTTAGTCAATGCGATGTCCTCGTCGGCCCTGTCGCCCCGACCTTAGCACGCCCTTTAAACACACCACAGGCCGACCCGACCTCCGACTGGCAGGCCGATATTTACACCGTAGGCGCGAGCTTAGCAGGCTTACCCGCCATGTCGGTGCCGTGTGGCTTTAGCTCAGGCACCGCCACACTGCCTATTGGCTTGCAGCTCATTGGCAATTATTTCAACGAAGGCCAATTGCTGGCGCTGGCTGAGCGCTACCAATTACACACCGATTGGCACCAACGTAGACCGGAATCAAAATAATGGAATGGGAAATCGTCCTTGGGCTGGAAATCCACGCCCAACTGTCCACACAGTCAAAAATCTTTTCTGCCAGCAGCACCCGCTTTGGCGCTGCTCCCAACACCCAAGCCAGCGCCGTGGATATGGCCTTACCAGGTACCTTACCGGTATTTAATGGCGCGGCTGCAGAAAAAGCCATACGTTTTGGGTTGGCCGTTGGCGCAACGGTGGCCCCCAAATCCATCTTTGCGCGCAAGAATTATTTTTATCCTGACCTCCCCAAAAACTATCAGATCAGTCAGTTCGACTTACCAGTGGTACAGGGCGGCCAGCTGAGCTTTATGGTGGGGGATACGCCGCACACCGTGAACCTAACCCGTGCGCACCTCGAAGAGGACGCGGGCAAGTCCTTACATGAAAACTTCACCGGCCCACATGGTGAATCGTCAACGGGGATTGACTTAAACCGCGCGGGTACGCCACTTTTAGAGATCGTCTCCGAGCCTGAAATGCGCTCTGCCGCCGAGGCGGTCGCTTACGCTCGTGCAATGCACAGCTTAGTGGTGTGGCTTGGGATTTGCGATGGCAATATGCAAGAGGGATCCTTTCGAGTGGATGCCAACGTATCCGTACGCCCCAAAGGCGAAACCAAGCTAGGTACCCGTTGTGAACTGAAAAACATCAACTCGTTCCGTTTTTTAGAGCGCGCCATCAACTACGAAGCGCGTCGCCAAATCGAGCTCATCGAAGACGGTGGCAAAGTCACCCAAGAAACCCGCCTCTACGATGCCGACAAGGACGAAACGCGCAGCATGCGCACCAAAGAGGACGCCAACGACTACCGCTACTTCCCCGATCCCGATTTGCCACCGCTTTATATTAGTGCCGAGCAAATCGATGGGGTACGGGCACAAATGCCAGAGCTGCCACGCGACAAACAAGCGCGCTACCAAAGTGAATTGCAGCTGAGCGCTTACGATGCCGCGTTACTCACGACGCACCGCGCAACAGCGGACTATTTTGAAGCCGTGGTGGATGCCGTTGGTGCCGCCCAAGCCAAATTAGCCGCCAACTGGGTCAGTGGCGAGCTGGCGAGTGCGCTTAATCGTGAAGAGCTCGATATCGAGCAGGCCAAGGTTAGCCCCACTCAGTTAGCCGGTCTGATCGCTCGTATTGCCGACCAAACCATTTCCAACAAAATCGCTCGGGATGTGTTCCAAGCCATGTGGGAGGGTGAACACGACGGCCAAGCGGATGCCATTATCGACGCCAAAGGGCTCAAACAAATCACCGATACGGGGGCCATTGCAGCCATGGTGGATGAGGTCTTGGCCGCCAACCCCGCGATGATTGAACAATACCGTGCGGGTCGTGATAAAGCCTTTAATGCCCTAGTGGGGCAGGTCATGAAAGCGGCGCGCGGCAAAGCCAATCCGCAGCAAATCAATACGCTGTTGCGTCAAAAGCTGGACGCTGAAAGCTAAGTGTTATGTTATCGGCATAAAAAACCACGCTAACGCCTAGGCACTGCCCCCATAAGTTAGACCATGACTCAAGCTTGTGGGGGCGGTTCCGTTACAGCCATAACGTTTTAGTTCAGCTTTAGGCTAGAAACGTTTCTCCAACCTTGGGGAGCAGATCAGACTCTGCAATAACGTTATTTGTTAGCGCTATGGTAGAGAACGTTCTCGTTCATTGCGCTCACACACCTTAGATACCATAGCGATCACGATACGCCTGCACGGCCTCACGGTGCGAAGCCAGCTGAGCATCCTGACCCAAGTACTGCAAAATATCCTGCAAGTTTGCAATGCTCACCACCGGCATGCCGTAGCGCTGCTCCACCTCTTGTACGGCTGAATGCGCCGACAATTGACCATCTGGGCCTGCACGCTCCATACGATCCAAAGCAATCAGTACCGCCACAGGTTCGGCCCCTGCTGCACGAATGATTTCTACCGATTCGCCCACCGAGGTGCCCGCAGTGATCACATCATCAATAATCACTACCTTACCTGCCAGCGGAGCACCCACTAGGCTGCCGCCCTCACCGTGTGCCTTGGCCTCTTTGCGGTTAAAAGCAAAGGGGACATCGCGTCCCTTTAGCCCCGAGTGATCCGCCAAAGCCCACGCCGTCGCTGTAGATAAAGGGATGCCCTTGTAGGCGGGCCCGAAAAGCATATCAAAGTCGATGCCAGAATCCACCAAGGCTTGGGCGTAAAACTGCGCCAAGCGCCCGACCGATGCGCCCGTATTAAACAGCCCCGCATTAAAAAAATAAGGGCTGAGACGCCCTGATTTGACGGTAAATTCACCAAAACGTAAGACACCTTGCTCTAAGGCAAAGCGCACAAAATCCGAACGCTGCGTCGACATAAGCTTGTGGTTCCACACTGAATCTATACAAAAGAAACCATTATTTCACAGACTGCACACCAACGGTAGCGATACGGTATGTTGGCTGTCGTGCGCCACGTCCCTCAACCCCACGGCAGGAGCGTTGCCCACATACGCTGCACGTCTTCACAAAATCAGGTACAGTGGCTCCGCATTCA
>DWUQ01000079.1 GCA_019120675.1 Candidatus Paenalcaligenes intestinipullorum
TCACGGCCGACGAACCCGAAACCGCGGCCATCATCGTGCAACCGATTAGGTTCACGTGCAATAGCCTTCCAGGTATGCGCCCCATCCATGGTGCCAAGCCAGAAAACATATACTCGGACAGCCGTGAACGAGTCAGAATCTCCCCCATCCAAATAAATAGAGGTAACGCGGTCAGTGGCCAAGCCCAACTTTTATCCCAAAGCGTGGTCGCCAATAAGGAGCCCGCCGGCGCGGGGGTAAAGAAAGCAATACTAATGAACCCCACTAATAGTAGAGACACCCCTACCCATAAGCCGGAAGCGAGCAATATCAGTAAAATCACGAAAAGTATTAAGCCAATAGTTAGCGCGGTCATACGGCTTCTCCACGTGTAAAGGGCATGGTTGCTGGGCGTACGACTGGCTCATCCTCGACCCCTGCCTCTTCGAGCAACTCAGCGACCTCCTCCTCACTAGACACCGCATAACTGGGGCGTTTCCCGCTGGCGATCAGCACAAACTCATCCAGTAAAGCGATAGCAAGTAGCGTCACACCGATCAGCATGCCCAGCTGAGGGATCCATACGGGGATGGCCATCAAGCCGGGCGAAACCTCCTGAAAGCTCCAAGACTCATACACCATCACACCAGTATGAACGACGAGCATCGCTATAATGCCTAGCGCCACACCCGTGCACCACAATTCGATCAATCGTCGTTTCACTGGACCTAACCCTTGGATTAATAGCGAAACCCGAATGTGGTCACCTTGTTTAAGGGTGTACGCGAGCGATAAAAATGTAATGGCCGCCAAGCTAAAACCACTGATTTCGGTGGTTTCTACCAGTACACCTACGTTTCTCGCCACAATTTGCGTTAACACCAGCAACACCAACAAGACCATCATCGCTGCAGCCAAATAGGCGCCAGCGGTATAAAGCCGACTCAACATCAGTCTAAGCATACGTGCCTCCTTTAAGCATCGTGTTTGTACGGCGTATGGTTATTGCTTTTGTTGCTGCAAATAAAGATCCAACACCTCAACCGCTTCGGGCTTAGCCTCTTTACGCCACTGCTCCGTTAAGGTCTCACCAATCTCCTCCAGACGAGCAATAATTTCTGGGCTGGCTTCGCTGACCTCCATACCATTGCTCTCAAGCACTTTTAATTGATCCTTAAACGCTTGCTCACTGAGTTGCCACCCTCGCTTACTTGCGCGCTCGCCAGCCTCCAATAACACGTTTTGCTCTGCCTCACTGAGCTTCTGAAAGGCTTTCTTATTGACCACAATGGCATTTTTCGTATTGAGCGCCCCCACCACCACATAGTGCTTGGTGTTGTCCCACGCTTGAATATCGATTCCAATTTGAGGGCTCGTAAACAAGGTATCAATCATGCCCGTAGCAAAGGCTTGTGGAATCTCTGAGAAAGGCAAGGTAACCGTACGTGAACCCAGCATATCCCCCATTTGCTGCGTATATTTAGAATAAATACGCATGGTTTTTCCATCAAAATCTTCGACGGTTTCTAGAGGGGTACGCGAGTAAAACCCTTGAGCTGGCCAAGGCTGGTATGCAATGACTTTCATCCCTTGGCGATCCGCCAATTTGTCGAAATAATCCTTTTGCAACGTCATCAGTTGCCAAGCGCGATCGTAGCCGTTTGCCAAAAAGGGGATACCGTCCAAGATGTACATAGGATCTTCGTTACCAAAGGTGCCTAACCGAATTTCCCCCATTTGAACTTGACCCGTTTGCACCGCACGACGTATGCCATCCAAGGCCACTAATGTGCCGTTGGAGTGCAACGAAATCTGAAATTTACCATCGCTCGCTTTGGCGATGTCATCAATCATCTCCCGCAAATTCACTGTCATGTAGTTATCGTCGGCGTACCCGCTCGCCATCATCCACGTGGTGGCGGAAACATTCGTGACAGCAAGTGAACAGCTCAACGCCGTAACACCAAATACCGCTTTCAAAGCAGTGGTAGTAAAGCTTTTCTTAATGACCTGCATGGTTGTCTCCTTGGTCCTTCGTATGAGCAAAAAACCGTATTTTTATGAATATATGTCTCGGCTACGGTTCGTATGACTATATCGCATCTTTTTATAGAATGCGATATATGCTTGTATCGTATCAGAAGATCGTATACGATTTAAGAACAATTTTAGAAAAATGGGGTTAAACCCTCATCTTTGGAGGAGCTTGGAGTGAACAAACGACGCGATTTTTTAGGGTATGGCGCCCATCCGCCTACCATCCCCTGGCCAAATAAAGCACGGGTGGCGCTATCTTTCGTATTGAATTTCGAGGAAGGGTCGGAACTCTCTATTGCAGATGGTGATGAGCGCAATGAAAGCGTTTACGAAGCCAAAGAGGAAGTAATCGGTCAGCCCGACTTATGCATGGAGTCCCATTACGAGTATGGAACACGGGCTGGCTATTGGCGCATCATGACGCTGCTTGAGGAATTTGACGCTCCCGTAACAGTAAGCGCCTGCGCCCGCGCTGCTA
Source organism: Candidatus Paenalcaligenes intestinipullorum (assembly GCA_019120675.1). Lineage (GTDB taxonomy): Bacteria > Pseudomonadota > Gammaproteobacteria > Burkholderiales > Burkholderiaceae_B > Paenalcaligenes > Paenalcaligenes intestinipullorum. Next base: position 2,495 of record DWUQ01000079.1, read on the forward strand.
AGCGCTCCCCTACGTTGATTCAGGACGCATTTGCCCGAGGTCATGAAATATCTTGCCATGGCTACCGCTGGGAAAGTCATGCGGGGATGTTGCCCTCAGAAGAGGAAGCAATTATTCACTCGACATTCAAAACAATTCACGCTATCACCGGTGCTCCGCCCAAAGGCTGGCACACGCGATCGGCCTCCAGCCTACAAACCCGACAACTGCTCGTGGAACATGGCGGCTTTCTCTATGACTCAGACGCCTACAACGACGATGTGCCGTACTTCGCTGCCAACACTGCCCGACCACACATCATTTTACCGTACGCCTTTGATACGAATGACATGCGCTTTCAACCTGGAGGCGGTTTTGTGCACCACCAAGACTTTAGCGACTACTGCATTGCGGCCTACGACGAGCTTTGGGACGAAGGCGCGCACCACACCAAAATGCTTTCCATAGGCCTGCACTTACGCATTATCGGCAAAGCCGCCCGCATACAAGGCTTGCGTACTTTTTTACGGTATGTACAGCAACGTCAAGCCACATGGATCGCCCGACGCGATGCAATCGCCATGCATTGGCAAAAACACGCCTGCCCCACGTCAATAACCACTTCTGTGTGATTTTATTTTTTTAGTGAGACCATTATGACTCAGTCTAAACAACAGTGTGACACCTTAATCCGTAACGCTTTGATTTTGACCTTAAACCCCCAACAGGACACCTACGCACGAGGGGCAATTGCGATCAAAGGCAACACCATTGTCGGCCTTGGGGACACCGACGACATGGAACGTCAATTCGATGCCACAGAGATTGTGGAAGCGGACGATAAAATCGCCATGCCCGGTTTTATCAACACACACAATCACACCCCGCTCATGATCGTGCGCGGCATGATCGAAGATATGAACTTCGCCCCCGCTTACACGAAGTCTCTGCCTAAAGTGCATTCCCTAACACACGACCAAACACTGGCACTTTCCCGTCTCGGCGCCCTTGAAATGCTGCGCAGCGGCTGCACCACTGTCGTGGATTTTTATCGTCACCCCCAAGCGCTGCGTGACGCGGCCAATACGGTCGGATTACGTGGCGTCATTGGCGGCCGTATTCATGATGTCGACATGGCGGAACTGGCCAATGGCAGCCATGAGCATAAAAACAGCGTCGGTGAAAGCATGCTCAAAGAAACCATGGACTTGTTCGACACCCAAGATGCGGAGCGCGATGTACGCATCCGCTGTGATTTAGGCCCACACGCGGCGGATACCTGCAGCAAATGGCTACTCGAAGAAGTCGCCAAGCTGGCTGAGACCTACCAAGGCAACATCCATACGCATTTGGCTCAAAGTAGGATGGAAGTACAGCACGTGCTAACGCGTGACGGCATGAAACCTCATCAACTCTTTGACGAGGTCGGGTTATTGAATCCACGCCTAATCAGTGCACATTGTGTCTTTTTGGACGATAACGACATTACAGAAGTGGGGCGCTCAGGCATGAATGTGGCGCACGCACCGCACCAAAATGCGCGGGTAGGCAATATTGCCCCCATATTAAAGCTACAAAAGGCTGGGGCCAATATTACCTTGTGCACCGACACACGATCAGCGGACATGTTCGAAGCCATGCGACTGGCCTTGGTGTCCGCTCGAATCCTTGATAAAGGCAAAGAACCCAAAGCGCCAGAAGCCTTACGTTGGGCCACCACCAACCCAGCCAAAGCCTTGGGCTTAGAGGGTGTCAATGGCTGTCTACAAGTCGGAGACAAGGCGGACTTA
>DWUQ01000080.1 GCA_019120675.1 Candidatus Paenalcaligenes intestinipullorum
TTTACACACGGTTGAGCCCCAGTGGTGTGCGCGAGCCCAAGCTTTTGCATGTCAACGAGCGCTTAGGCAATGAGTTGGGGTTAAGCTCAGAGTTGTTGCACAGCGACGCCATGCTTGCGGTGTTTGCAGGAAATACTGAATTACCAGGGGGCAAAGCTCTGGCTGCGGTTTACAGTGGTCATCAATTTGGCGTTTGGGCAGGGCAGCTTGGGGATGGTCGAGCGCATTTGCTTGGCGCGATTAATAGTCCGCTTGGGCCACAAGAATTACAGCTTAAAGGCTCAGGCATGACGCCGTATTCGCGCCGAGGGGATGGGCGTGCGGTGGTGCGGTCTTCGGTACGTGAGTACTTAGCTAGCGAGGCCATGTATGCGTTGGGTATCCCCACGACACGTGCTTTAGCCTTAGTCAGCTCGCCGGTTCCGGTCTATCGTGAGCGGATTGAGCGCGCGGCGGTGGTAACACGTGTTGCGCCCACCTTTATTCGTTTTGGCTCTTTCGAGCATTGGTTGAACCAGCCCGAAGCAATGAGCGAGCTATTACGCTATACCGTGGAGCATTTTTATCCTGAGTTGGATGCCCAGCTCGCTGATGACGAGCTGAGCTTGGCGTTACTGAATGAGGTCACCAAACGAACCGCAAAGTTGATGGCGCAATGGTTAACGGTCGGGTTTTGTCATGGCGTGATGAACACCGATAACATGTCGATCGTTGGGTTAACGCTGGATTATGGCCCCTATGGCTTTATGGATGGCTTTCAAGCGAATCACATTTGTAATACCACCGATCAACAAGGTCGGTATGCTTGGAGTAATCAGCCCTCAATCGCTCATTGGAATTTATATCGTTTGGCCAGTGCCTTGACGACCTTAGGCGCTACGCCTGAGCAGCTCGAGGCGGCCATGGCGGAGTACGAAGCCGAGTTTTTACGGCATTATCAGCATATTATGTGTCGAAAGTTTGGCTTACTAGAATGGCAAGACGACGATAATTTGCTCGTAGACAGCTGGTGGCGTTTGCTGCATCAAGCACGTGCGGATTTTACCCTGAGCTTTCGTTATTTAGCGGACAGTGCGGCGCATCCCGAACGGTTTTTAGCGCTTTTTGAGCAGCCTGAGCCCGCTCGGCAGTGGCTGCAGCGCTATCATCAGCGTTTGCAAAGTGATGCGCAATCACCGCTCACGCGTCATGCGTTGATGCAGCAAAACAATCCTTTATATGTCTTGCGCAATCATCTTGCTCAACAGGCGATCGAAGGGGCGGAGCAAGGGGATATGACCGTGTTTAATCAGTTATTAATGGTGCTTACGCAGCCTTATACCGAGCATTCTGGTTATGCGTTTTTTGCTGAGCCACCTCAGCATGGCGCGGCCTCTATTCCTTTAAGCTGTTCCTCTTAATACCGCAGCGATGAGTGGGTTAGGCGAAAGCTTCGTTTAATGTAATAATTCCTTTTTTTGGTTCTGCATTTACCGTTAAATTATGTCTGCGAATACTTTAGGCACCCTTTTTCGTGTCACGAATTTTGGCGAATCTCATGGGCCCGCGATTGGGGCGGTGATTGACGGCTGCCCACCAGGCTTACCCTTGAGCGCTGAAGATATACAAATCGAGCTGGATCGCCGTCGTCCAGGCACGTCGCGACATGTCACGCAGCGCCAAGAGGCAGATCAAGTAGAGATTTTATCGGGTATTTACGAGGGGCGTACCACAGGTACTCCTATCGCCTTATTAATCCGAAATACAGACCAGCGTAGCAAAGATTACGGCAATCTCTTAACGACCTTTCGTCCAGGGCATGCCGATTACACCTACTGGAAAAAATTTCAGCACCGAGATCCACGTGGTGGCGGTCGTTCGTCAGCTCGACTGACCGCACCGACCGTAGCGGCTGGTGCCATTGCTAAAAAATGGCTTTCCCATACCTTTGGAACGGTCATTCGTGGCTATATGAGCCAGCTAGGACCCATCTTGATTCCGTTTAAAAGCTGGGATGATGTGCCAACGAATCCTTTCTATGCCGCCGACGCCAGTATGGTCCCCGAGCTCGAGCAATATATGGATGCTTTACGCAAAGAGGGTGATTCCATCGGAGCGCGGCTAGAAGTGGTTGCCGAGCACGTGCCCCCAGGTCTAGGTGAGCCGATTTACGGGCGCTTAGATGCCGAGCTTGCTTACGTCATGATGGGGCTCAATGCGGTGAAAGGGGTTGAGGTCGGGGATGGCTTTGAAAGTGTCTCGCAAAAAGGCTCCCAGCACGGTGATGCCATTACGGCTAAAGGATTTGAAACCAATCATGCTGGGGGGATTTTAGGTGGGATCTCATCCGGCCAACCGATTCGAGTTTCCTTAGCCATTAAGCCAACCTCAAGCATTCGAATCCAGCGCCCCACGATCAACGAGCAAGGTGAAGAGTTACAAATTCAGACCTTAGGGCGCCACGATCCCTGTGTTGGCATCCGTGCGACCCCGATTGCTGAAGCGCTTATGGCGATCGTTTTAATGGATCAAGCCCTACGCCAACGTGGTCAATGTGGCCATTGGTAAAACCGCTATGTAATCTTTATGGGAAAACCTATGAAAGCAATCCTGTTGCGTTGTTCTAAAGTATTGTGTGTAACGGCTACGGTAGCGCTCACCGCGTGTGCGGCGGTGGATACCACCTCTGGTGGCACAGTGGGCGTGCAGCGCAAGCAATACATGTCTGGTTTAGTCTCCGAAGCACAGCTCAATCAAACCGCAGCGCAGCAGTATGCGGACGTCATTGGCCAAGCGCGCAATCAGAAAAAGCTCGATACCGATGGTGCACAGACCAAACGAGTGCGCGCCATCGCGAATCGTCTAATTGCTCAGGTGGGGGCGTTTCGACCCGATGCCCAAAGCTGGAATTGGGAAGTGCATGTTTTGCAATCTTCCGATGTAAACGCTTGGTGCATGCCCGGTGGCAAGATCGCGGTCTATTCTGGCCTAATTAATCAGCTCAAGCCTACCGACGCGGAGCTGGCGGCCATTATTGGCCACGAAATGGCGCATGCTTTACGTGAACATGCTCGTGAGCAAGTGTCCCAGCAAATGGCAACAGACATCGGTTTGTCCGTATTAAGTATGGTGACTGGTAATGCGGCGGTACAAGATTTGGGTGGTAATTTAAGCCAGGTTATGTTCACGTTACCCAATAGCCGCACGCATGAGACCGAAGCGGATCGGATTGGTGTCGAACTGGCCGCACGCGCAGGCTATGATCCACGTGCGGCGGTAAGCCTATGGCAAAAAATGGCCCAGCTTGATGGCCAAGGCCAAACGCCTGAGTTTTTGTCTACTCACCCCTCTGCAGCGTCACGTATTCAAGATCTGCAAGTGATGTCAGATCGAGTGTTGCCGTTATACCAAGCAGCCGCCAAACCCTAATCGCGTTTTTCGCTTTAACACTGCCAGCCTTAGAAAACAAAGGCTGGCAGTAGTCGTTTTTTGCCTAGTAGTATGAATACTAGTATACGGGATGGTCTGGTACCCCTGTTTAAGACTGGCATAATAAGACGATTCACGCATTAGTTGCGTTTGTCTTTAGTTCGAGAATGCATCATGGCCCAAACACTTTACGATAAATTATTTGATGCGCACATTGTGCATCAAGCCGAAGATGGCACCTGTTTGCTCTATATTGATCGTCAGCTTTTGCACGAGGTGACTAGTCCGCAAGCCTTTGAGGGGCTTGAGTTAGCGGGTCGCAAACCTTGGCGCATCAGTGCCAACCTCGCGGTGGCGGATCACAACGTTCCTACAACTTCGCGTGCCCAAGGGATTACCGATCCTGTTTCCAAACTGCAAGTCGATACCTTAGATGAAAATTGTGAAAAATTTGATATCACCTTGTTTGATATGAATGATTTGCGTCAGGGTATTGTGCATATTATTGGCCCTGAACAAGGGGCGACCTTACCTGGTATGACCGTTGTTTGTGGCGATTCGCATACCAGCACGCACGGGGCTATGGCAGCGTTAGCTTTTGGTATTGGCACCTCCGAGGTTGAGCACGTGCTTGCCACGCAAACGCTATTGATGAAAAAAAGCAAAAGTATGCTCATCAATGTACAAGGTGAGCTGCCTTTTGGCTGCACAGCCAAAGACTTAATCTTGCATATTATTGGTGTGATTGGCACAGCCGGTGGCACAGGCTACGCCATTGAGTTCGGTGGGCCAGCCGTCCAAGCACTGAGCATGGAAGGACGTATGACCGTCTGTAATATGGCCATTGAGGCCGGTGCGCGTTCTGGTTTGGTCGCTGTGGATGATAAAACCATCGAGTATTTCCGTGGTCGCCCGTATGCGCCTCGTGGCGAGGCATGGGATCAAGCGGTTGAGTATTGGCGTACATTACACAGCGACGAAGGCGCACAGTTTGACGCGGTCGTGAACATTGATGCCAGCGAGATCGTGCCGCAATTAACTTGGGGTACCTCGCCAGAAATGGTCTTGCCCATTCACGACAAGGTTCCTGATCCCAAAGATTTTTCTGATGCCGTGGCGCGTGAAAGTGTGGTGCGAGCGTTACAGTATATGGGCCTAGAAGCTAACCAGCCCTTAGAAAGCATCGTGATCGACAAGGTTTTCATTGGCTCCTGTACCAACGCTCGAATCGAGGATTTACGTGCTGCGGCCGTGGTCGCTAAAGGGCGCAAAGTAGCGGCCAACGTGAAGCAAGCCATGGTCGTGCCCGGTTCAGGATTGGTGAAAGCCCAAGCCGAACAAGAAGGGCTCGACAAGATCTTCCTTGATGCAGGCTTTGAATGGCGTGAGCCAGGGTGTTCAATGTGTTTGGCCATGAATGCGGACCGACTTGAGCCGGGCGAACGCTGCGCTTCCACCTCTAACCGCAACTTCGAAGGCCGACAAGGCCAAGGTGGGCGTACCCACTTGGTGAGTCCAGCCATGGCCGCTGCGGCTGCCGTAGCGGGGCATTTTGTAGACGTACGTAAATTAGTAGAGGCCTAAGCATGCAAGCATTTACTCAACACACGGGTTTGGTTGCTCCCTTGGATCGGGAAAACATTGATACTGATCTGATTATCCCTAAGCAATTCCTGAAATCCATCAAGCGCACCGGCTTTGGCCCTAACTTATTTGATGAGTTGCGGTATTTGGATCATGGTGAGCCAGGCATGGATAACAGCACTCGGCCGCTTAATCCTGATTTTGTATTGAATCAACCGCGCTATCAAAATGCGACGATTTTACTGGCGCGCAAAAACTTCGGCTGTGGCTCCAGTCGTGAGCACGCCCCTTGGGCACTGCTGCAATATGGTTTCCGTGCCATTATTGCTCCCTCGTTCGCGGATATTTTTTATAACAACAGTTTTAAAAATGGCCTATTGCCGATTCCGCTTACCGAAGCACAGGTTTCGCAGCTGTTCGACGAGGTGGCGCAACAGCCGGGCTACGAGCTCGAGGTTGATTTGGCTCAGCAGCTGGTGATCACCCCCAGTGGCGATCGTTTTCCTTTCGAGGTGGACGCGTCCCGCAAGCACAGCCTGCTACAAGGTTTGGATGAAATCGGACAAACGCTTCAAAAAGCCGATTTAATCCGCGAGTTTGAGGCCAAACGTCTTGCAGAACATCCTTGGCTGGTTGCACAGCCCAAGTAGGCTTATTGGCTTTACGGGCTGTACAAGCCCGTTTTTTATTGAATTTCTTAAATTAAGTACGCCATAATAACGGTGTATCCATTGAGTTGAGCGCTTATGTCGAACAAAATTGCAGTGTTACCTGGTGATGGGATTGGTCAAGAGATTACCGAGCAGGCGGCTCGTGTCCTCACCGCGTTAGGTTTGGAGTTAGAGTTAGAGTGGGCACCCGTAGGGGGCGCCGCTTACGATTTACACGGTCATCCTTTGCCCGAAACCACCCTAAATTTAGCCAAAAGCTCTGCTGCAGTCTTGTTTGGTGCAGTTGGTGACTGGAAGTACGACAGTTTGGCGCGCGAGCTTCGTCCCGAACAAGCCATTTTAGGCTTACGTAAAGCCATGGGTTTGTTTGCAAACTTGCGTCCAGCTATTTTGTATCCTCAGCTTGCGAACGCCTCGTCTCTCAAACCCGAAGTGGTATCGGGTCTCGATATTCTGATCGTCCGTGAGCTAACCGGTGATATTTATTTCGGTCAACCACGAGGGGTGCAGACGCTTAGCGATGGGCCCTTTGCAGGGGATCGCCAAGGCTTTGACACCATGCATTATGCGGAGACCGAAGTACGGCGCATTGCACACGTCGCGTTTCAGGCGGCTCAACAACGTCAGAAAAAGCTCTGCAGTGTCGACAAAGCGAATGTCCTCGAAACCTCACAGTTTTGGCGCGATATCATGATTGAGGTAGCCAAGGAATACCCAGATGTCAGTCTCAGCCATATGTACGTTGACAACGCGGCGATGCAACTCGTGCGTGCACCCAAGGAGTTCGATGTCATCGTTACTGGCAACTTATTTGGCGATATTCTGTCCGATGAGGCAGCGATGCTTACCGGATCCATTGGCATGCTGCCTTCCGCCTCACTGAATGCGTCCAACCAAGGGCTTTACGAGCCCAGCCATGGTTCGGCTCCCGATATTGCTGGGCAAAACAAGGCCAACCCTTTGGCCACGATCCTTTCGGCTGCGATGTTGTTGCGTTACTCTCTCAACCAAGGGGCGCAAGCGGATCGCATTGAGCGCGCCGTACAACAGGTGCTGGAGCAAGGATTACGCACCCCAGATATTCATGAAGCGAACACGCAATTAGTCGGAACCCAAGAAATGGGCGATGCGGTCATTCAGGCCTTAAACTAATTTAACGCTTCTTTTTATAGGTGACTTACATGACACAAGCAGTAGGCCTCATCGGATGGCGTGGCATGGTGGGCTCAGTCCTCATGCAGCGTATGCGCGATGAGCAAGACTTTTCACATTTCGAACCGGTGTTTTTTTCTACCAGCAACGCTGGAGGGGCCGCCCCCGCATGGGCGGAGGGAGCTGGCGCGCTCCAAGATGCGTTTGATATTGAGGCGCTAAAAAAGCTACCTATTATTGTGACGGCTCAGGGTGGGGACTACACCAACAAGGTGTATCCTCAGTTGCGTGATGCAGGCTGGCAAGGCATTTGGATTGATGCCGCCAGCACCTTACGTATGGATGAGCAGTCAATCATTGTATTGGATCCGATCAATCGCGACGCGATTGATGCAGGCTTAAAACAAGGTATCAAACAATTCATCGGCGGTAATTGCACCGTGAGTTGTATGTTGATGGGGCTAGGCGGGTTATTCAAGCACGATTTAGTGGAATGGATGACCTCCATGACCTATCAAGCCGCCTCGGGTGGTGGTGCCCAGCATATGCGCGAGCTGCTCACGCAGTTCGGTGCCTTAAACCAAGCGGTTAAGCCATTACTTGAAGACCCCGCTTCCGCTATTTTAGAAATTGATCGCGGTGTGCTGACCACCCAGCAAGATCCAGCCTTACCGCAAGCTCACTTTGGTGTCCCCTTAGGTGGCAGTCTGATCCCTTGGATTGATAGTGATTTGGGCGATGGGATGTCGCGTGAAGAGTGGAAGGGCGGCGCTGAAACCAACAAGCTCTTAGGCCGCACCAGCGAAAACCATATCCCTATAGATGGATTATGCGTACGCATCGGTGCAATGCGCTGCCATAGCCAAGCGCTGACTATCAAGCTGACTCAAGATGTCCCGCTTGATGAAATCAATCAAATTATCGCCGAGGGCACGCCTTGGGCAAAATTTGTCCCCAACCAACGCGAGGCGACTATGCAGCAGCTCACACCGATCGCTGTTACGGGCACGATGGATATCCCAGTCGGTCGTGTACGCAAGCTCGCTATGGGGTCAAATTACATTAGCGCCTTTACGGTAGGTGACCAGTTGCTCTGGGGGGCTGCAGAGCCGCTACGACGCATGTTGCTCATTGCTTTGGGCAAGCTCTAAACACAGCAATGTTGAACCGCTCACTAAGGGTAGACCTCAGCCCTTAGTGAGCAGGGTATAAGGATACCAATGTGAACTGGTTTGAAGAGCATATATTATTGATCTTGGCTGCGGTAGGCGTAGCAGTATTGCTATTAATGGTTTGGGTGTTTCGTCGCGAATCAAAGGGTTCGAGCAACCATGCGTCGCCCGCTCCTATTACACCAGACATGGTGCGCGAAAAGCTCGAGAAAATTAACCTCGATCTGGGTGTGCCACCTTCGGACGAGCCTCAAGAAAATCCCCAAAACAAAACCTAAACGATGGCTTTACAACGCATGGTACTGGGCCTTTGCTACGATGGTAGCAGCTGGCATGGTTGGCAACGACAGCCCCATGGGCATACCCTACAAAATCAGCTTGAAGCGGCTTTAAGTCGCTTTTTGGCACAGCCGACCGAGGTCGTTTGTGCTGGGCGTACCGACAAAGGCGTACATGCACTGAATCAAATTGTGCATTTAGACACGACAGCAGTTCGCAGTCCTCAAGCTTGGGTAAACGGTTTAAATAGTTTTCTGCCATCCTCTTTAGCGGTGCAGTGGGCACAGCCTGTCGATCAGAATTTTCACGCACGTTTTTCTGCCCGCCAGCGGACTTACTTTTACGTATTGCGTCAGGATCGCATCCGCTCCCCGTTATTACACGCCAAAGTGGGCTGGGTTTTTCGAGATCTGGATGTGGACGCGATGCGTCAGGCGGCCAGTTATTTTATTGGTGAGCATGATTTCAGTAGCTTCC
>DWUQ01000081.1 GCA_019120675.1 Candidatus Paenalcaligenes intestinipullorum
TGCGTTGACAACCTTTTCATTTAAAAATTTCTTAGATACCTCGTATTAGTACCGATGGTCAATACCTAAAAGTCTGATACAGTATCAATAGTCGATCACATACTAGGAAAGAGACTTCTTTACTGAAGCGCCGACGGAGCAACCACCCCGGAAACTCTCAGGCAAAAGGATCCTAGCTATCAGACCAATCTGGAGAGAGGCATTTAACGCCCACCGAAGGGGACCAGTTGCTGTGCCTGCACACAATGCAATCACGACAACATGGATCAAGCTCTCAGGTAACCGGACAGATGGGGTGCGGACACCACGTGGTGTCTGTGACCTATTTATTCGGAGTTCACTATGACGACTATTGCTGTGATCGGCGCCGGGATTACCGGAATCACGACGGCCTACTCTCTACTAAAACGCGGCTTTGATGTGGTGGTCCTTGATCGCCACCGTTATCCTGCTATGGATACCTCTTTTGCTAATGGCGGTCAGCTGTCAGCATGCAATGCCGAAGTCTGGAACAACACCGGCACGGTTATGAAAGGCCTAAAGTGGATGCTCAAAAAAGACGCCCCCCTATTGGTCAATCCCCTGCCCTCTTGGCACAAGTATTCATGGATGGGCGAATTCCTCTACGCCATCCGTGGTTACGAAACTAATACCATTGAGACCGCTCGCTTGGCTATTGCAGCACGAGAGCATTTATTCAAATGGGCTAACGAAGAGCATATTGATTTCGACCTCGAAGAGCGCGGTATTCTGCATGTGTATCAAAGTAAAGCCGGTTTTGAATCTGGCCTAGCGGTGAGCAAGATGCTCGCCAAAGCCGGTTTAGAGCGTAGCACTGTTACGCCAGAGGAAATTCGCGCCATTGAACCGACGTTGGTGGGTAAATTTTATGGGGGCTTTTTTACACCGAGTGACGCCACAGGCGATATTCACAAATTCACCCGTGGTTTAGCCAAAGCGTGTGAGCGTTTAGGAGCTAAATTCATCATGGAAGCTGAGCTTAAAGACATCAAACAGCAAGGCAATGGCCATACTTTGTATTACCAATCTTTAGCCCATGATAGCAGCGGCCAAAACTCCGCCCTGAGTGTGGATGCCCTTGTGGTGTGTGCAGGGGTAGGCAGCCGCAAAGTAGCGGCCATGCTGGGGGATCGTATCAATATATACCCTGTCAAAGGTTACTCGATTACCGTTAACCTAGAAGACGAAGCCAGCCAAGCCGCAGCACCTTGGGTCAGCCTGCTTGACGAAGAAGCTAAAATCGTTACCAGTCGCTTAGGCAAGGACCGTTTGCGTGTAGCGGGTACCGCTGAGTACAACGGTGAAAACCGCAATATTCGTGCCGATCGGATTGCGCCCCTCACCAACTGGGTACGTCGCAACTTTCACGAGGCCGCCACCGATAATGTGATCCCTTGGGCAGGGTTGCGTCCAATGATGCCTGACATGATGCCGCGCATTAAAGCAGGCTCAAAGCCTGGTGTATTTTATAATACCGGTCATGGCCACTTGGGCTGGACACTATCGGCCGCTACCGCACAATTAGTGACCGATCTGATCGTGGCCACGGAGGAACCAACCATTCAGGTCCCCACCTCCTCTTCTACAGGCTCCGCCTCCGCTCACACGCCTCCAAAAGAGGTCAAGGCGTAACGCTTTTATGGCGTATTAAAAAATCATGACCACCCTACTACTCTTGCAATCTGAACTCTCTACACCTTTAGGTAAGTTGATCTTGATGCATGACGAGTCAGGGAATTTACGTGCAGCGGACTGGGATGAGTACGCTGCACGGTTACCGGCGCTGTTACAGCGTCAGTATCGTGACATCGACCTTAAGATACAGCCTCATGTCACCACAAAAGCCCACCTCAATCATGAACGCTTTACGCGTTATTTCGATGGGGATCTGCATGCCTTAGAGGCCATACCTTTGCAGTTAGGCGGTACAGATTTCCAGCAGCAAGTTTGGTTAGCATTGCGCCATATTCCAGTGGGAGCAACGTGGAGCTACAAGGATCTGGCTTCTTTTATTTCACGCCCCAAGGCCTGCCGTGCAGTGGGTACCGCCAATGGTTTGAACCCAGTAGCTATTGTCCTGCCCTGCCATCGCGTCATTGGCAGCAGCGGCAGCATGGTGGGCTACGCGAGCGGCCTCGCGCGCAAACGTTGGTTGTTGCAACATGAGCAGGCGTTAACCTCCACACAAAGCAGCTTATTTGGCATTTATTAAATACTAAACACCTCTCCGCTATATAGTCTGGTATATTAAATCGCTTTTACTCAAAAATTAAGGATGAGTATGCGGATGCGGGCGGCGTTCGAGCGGATAATGTCGTGGCTTATGCTCAAACAGGCGTCGATGCTTTAGTGACCAGCAGCTTGTATTTTGGGCCGCCCGCCGATATAGGGGTGGCGCTTACGCGTTTAGAGGCTTTGCATTCCTAATGCTGTAAAGCCCTTGTTAAATAAAACGTTCTTCGTTTGAACAAAAGCGCCTTGTCCCTTAGGTTGGGTTCTGGGCCGAGCCGCTTTCAGATAAGGCAGAACATAAAAAAGGCGTGCCAACTAAAGCACGCCTTTTTGTATAGCAAAACACCAATCACTTAATCATCGCGTCGTTTGACTTCTTCGAGCAAATTTTGAAAAAAGCCTTTTACCTGATGCCACTGCACACCGGTGCGATTTTCAGGTAAGCGCAAGCGATCAATCGCTTTGTGCTGTTTGTCTTGCTGGCGACGGTCCAGCTCAGCACGAATGGCGGTAATTTGCTCTTGCGCATCATCCAGGATTTGTTTGAGTTCTTTGCGAGACAACCCAGAAAAATCATTAGGCATCGCCACTCCTTAAAATAAAGTAGTCAGAGCAATCAATAACAAGGGTAACAATAAAAATACACCAAAAATCCACACCGCGGCATACCATTTTTTCTTGGATGCTAAGCGACTGAGCTTATCTGCGCCACGAAGTGGAAGTTCACGTAAAAACGGTAAGCTGTAAATTAAAGCGACCGAAAAGAAATTATACAGCACGTGAACCAAGGCAATTTGCATGGCCGGCACTTCCATGGGCCCACTCACCGCAGTGGCCGCAAGCAGCGCTGTAATCGTGGTGCCGATATTCGCCCCCAGCATAAACGGATAAATTTGTTTTAAGGTAAACGTCCCTGCTCCTGCCAATGGCACCATTAAACTAGTCGTTGTCGAGGAGGACTGTACAAACACAGTAATTAGCGTACCTGAACAAATACCTGTAAAGGGTCCTTTACCAATCGCACGATGCATTACCTCTTTAGCCTTGCCGACCATCAGCACGCGCAGAAGCTTACCCACATACGTGATGGAGAAAAAAATTAGCGCCAACCCAACCAACACTAATACCACCCCCGAAGCCGTACTATTGGGCACTAGCCGAACAGATGCTTCGATGGCATTCACCACAGGAGAGGTCAAACTACTAACAATGTTGACCCCAGACATTGACAAGCTACTGCCGCCCACTAACAAATGTGCTACGTAAGCCGAGCTTTTTTCCAGCAGCCCAAACATAATTTCCAGCGGCAAAAAGATCACCACCGCCAGTAGATTAAAGAAATCATGCACGGTGGCGGCGGCAAAAGCGCGTCGAAACTCGTTCTTTTTGCGCATATGGCCCAAACTGACCAAGGTATTAGTAACCGTGGTACCAATGTTGGAGCCCATCACCATTGGTACTGCAATCGCAACCGGTAAGCCCCCAGCCACCATCCCCACTATTAACGAGGTCACCGTTGAGGACGATTGAATCAGAGCAGTAGCGACAATCCCGATGACTAGACCCACATAGGGGTTCGTGGCAAAGCTGAATAACTCTTTAGCACGACCGCCAGTCGCCTCTTCAAAACCGGTGCCAATCAGGCCGACTGCACAAATTAAAAGATAAATGAGCGCCAACACGCCAAGCCATTGCCACCATTTGCTGCTTGGTGGCGGCGTAGCACTCACCGTATCTGTCTGCGACATGTATATGCCCTTGTTGTAGTAAAGCAGTTGCCGCTCCACCTGTGAGCCTACTCACAACACGGTGCGGCCGTATAAAAAATAAGCATGCGAATACTTCTGCATGCTTAAAAAACCAACCGAATTATAGCCCTCTAAAACAAGGATGAAAGCAAAATAACGCACTCATGGCAGGGATTGCACCGTGTATACAACGTTGCAAGACTGTAAGAGATTGACAAACTCGTAACGCACTGTCTTAGTTTTCTACACCCATTTGAGATTGTAAGTAGTTTTCAAGGCCAATCATATCGATGAGGCGCAGCTGCTTTTCGAGCCAGTCGGTGTGGTCTTCTTCGGTATCACGAAGCTGAGCCAGCAAGATATCACGGGTGACGTAGTCTCCGTGCGACTCACACAGCGCCATCGCATCGGCTAAATTTTGGCGTACGCTGTATTCTAAATCCAAATCTTTGCGCAGCATTTCGACCACTTCGGTACCGTACTCAAAGGCATGCGGACGCATATCTGGGGTACCACCCAAGAAAATCAAGCGGCGCAAAATAGCATCCGCATGTTGGGCTTCCTCTTCCATTTCATGGTTGATGCGGTTGTAGAGGTGCGTAAGACCTAAATCCTCATACAAACGCGAATGTACAAAATACTGATCACGAGCCGCTAACTCGCCTCGTAACAGTTCGATTAGACACTCAATAACTTCTGGATGACCTTCCACAGCGACCTCACTTAAATAAAATGTTAGCCCTTCGATCAGCAAATCAGCACTAACTTGCGAATGGTGACCCTTCAGTAATGGTAGAATTCTGCCGACGCTTCGGCATCCTTGCTTCAAAACTGAGGAAATCACGCAATGGACTTCACATTAATTCTGTTAACACTCTTCATTGTATGGCAGGTCTTGCGCGTACGCTATCAACGGGCCCATATTGCGCTGTTAGGGCAACAGTTGGCTCAGTTTCAGCTTGAAAAGCACATGGAAACCCTAACCAGTGGCTACACCCGAGCTATTCAAGATAGTTCAGAAAGCCGTCAGCTACAAATTTTTGACACCTTGCATCAGACTGAATATGCGGTAGCCGCACAATTACAAGGCTTAGCCAAAGCCTTAGATAAGCTCGATCCTAAAATCACTCAGTTTGGGGTGTGGCCAATTTGTGTGCCTTTTGTGGAGCGCGTACTCCCCTCGGCAGCGCGCGACTTTCGCCAACTGGTGGCGCTGCATGCAGCAGGCATCAAACGTTTAGTTGATAACGACGATCAGCTGGAAATCAAACCTCGGGCCTTTCACTTATCGGCTGAGCTGTACTTGTTTCA
This sequence comes from Candidatus Paenalcaligenes intestinipullorum, assembly GCA_019120675.1. Classification (GTDB taxonomy): domain Bacteria; phylum Pseudomonadota; class Gammaproteobacteria; order Burkholderiales; family Burkholderiaceae_B; genus Paenalcaligenes; species Paenalcaligenes intestinipullorum. Next base: position 5,313 of record DWUQ01000081.1, read on the forward strand.
ACACAGCTGCCATTGGTTCTGTAAATCCAAAACCGTCGCTGACGCACGGCTGTTGGTGCGCCATCAGGTGGATTACAAAAAAGTGCTGGCGTCGGTATCAGAACAAACACGCCGACAGTATGAGCAATGGCTGCATTAAGACGGTTTGTTTTCTAGGCTGACAACTCACTCAGGTAGGCAGCGTTGGCTTTCTAGGCTAACAACTCAAATAGACAACGTCCATTTTTTATACTAACAACTCAGGTAGGTAATAAAAGAGCCTATTCATTCATTGGCTTTAGTGCAAAAATTGATTTTAATTTTTTAAGCCTTGCGCCAATCTGAGCGCAGACGGTATGGAAGCCGGTCGAACACTGCCATGATGCAGCTCGAAATAATCATGATAACGCACAGAGAGCTCAGGTAAGGCACTTAGACGCTCCGCCAAACGACGCGTTGCATCATCGCCTAAATCATCACTGCTACGTCGTGAGGAACTATGCATAACCAGCAACTCCCCTGTAGGACGTTGGCTGCGCTGACGATAGGCTGCTTCATCTTGGAGTAAGGCCCCATCCTGCCACCATAAGGACGGGTCGGCCGCAACGTACCGTTGGTAGCTTTGTGGATGGTTGAATAGGGTATACAGCGCAAACAAGCCCCCAAAAGAATGGCCCCATAAGGTTTGCTGCTGAGGATCAATCAAGGTGCGTTGTGCGACATAAGGTTTAACCGCCACCTCTAAAAAATGCCAAAAATTGTTGGCTCCCCCATAGCGTTGCTGATCTTCTGGGCTCGCAGTATTGGCCACTGGAGGGGTGTAGTCTTTGGCACGATCTTGTTGTCGCTTTTCGGGATCGTGCGCGACAGTCACAATAACAGGAAGCGGTGCACCTGGATGCAAGCCTTGCAAGGTAGTTTCATCTAACGCACGCAACGCCGCTGTGCCATCCAGCATATAGATGACAGGCTTTGCAGATCTATTGTCAGGCTGAATAAATGACGCAACTAAAGGGTGCCCAATAGTAACGCGATAATGATGGCTGCCATCTAGAGCCGTCATCTCGACACTTTCAAAGCGATAGTATCGTGAAAGCTTCTCAAACGAATGCGCAGCTGTGTGCACCGTAGGCGACGTGTCCTCTTCTACGGCTACTAGTGGTTTGCCATGCGTAGCCGCGTGCACAGTAAACGACGGCAGTGACAAACAAGCGGTCACTATAGAGAGGCTTAACCTCCAGACCGTATGATTTCGAAGTTTCCCTTGCACCGCACTCATCTTGTATCACATCTAAATAGAAATTAGAGGCATTAGCATACCGCACTCATGTGCAAAAGACGATGTTACTATGCGTATCTGAAGCTTAAATTTTAGGTTACGAGCAAGATCTGGCAATTTCATGACATCAAGTCAGAACCTTAAGCTTAAGTTTGACCATTTCCAAAGAAGACTTTGCGGAAGTGTTTAAGCGTCCCGGTACCGTGTTGCTCGGTGTGGCGGCGCAATTTGTGATTATGCCGTGCTTGGCGTGGCTGTTGGCGACACTCTTAAAGCTGCCGGCTGAAGTAGCCGTAGGCGTAATTTTAGTGGGCTGCTGCCCAGGCGGTACTGCCTCAAATGTGATGACCTACTTAGCACGGGGTGATACCGCGTTATCCGTTGCCATTACTTCGGTGACGACACTCTTAGCACCGTTGGTTACCCCTGCTCTAATTTATGTGTTTGCGAGCCAATGGATTGATATCGATGCAGCCGCGATGTTCTGGTCCATCGTGAAAATTGTGATTATCCCGATTGGTTTAGGCTTTGTGGTGCAGAGCTTATTGGGCGAGCGGGTCAAAGCAGGTGTGCAGGTCTTACCCTTGGTGTCGGTCGTTGCGATTGTGGCCATTGTGGCAGCGGTCGTAGCCCTCAATCAAAAAAATATTGCTACATCGGGTCTACAGATTTTCTTGGTCGTG
>DWUQ01000082.1 GCA_019120675.1 Candidatus Paenalcaligenes intestinipullorum
ACCCACATGCTGCCGCCGCTTTAGCGCAAAATTTGGCACAGATGCCGACTCAAGGCAAAACCTATGCTGTTCTAGGCATGCTGAACGACAAAGATGTTCCGAGTGTGCTGCGGCATTTACTGCCCTCCATCGATGAATGGTTTGTTGGCGGCCTAGAGTCACAGCCACGTGGTCTTTCGGCAGACGCTCTAAAAGGGCTGCTCGATTTGGCCTTGCAGGAAGCAAGTTGTCACCCTCATGCCGATCGTGTTCCGACTGAATCGTCAACAGGGCACACGGATCATACACCTAGTGTTAAAATACGCGTGCAACAAAAAGATCCTCTGCACGTCAAGGTTTCAGCGTGCGCCACGGTGGTGGAGGCCTTTCAACACGCCCAACACATCGCCACGCCTCCTGATCGCATCGTTGTGTTCGGATCGTTCGCCACTGTAGGGCCAATTTTGCATTATTTAAATACGGCCCCTACAACGGCATTAAATTAAAGAATCAGGACGCTTTAACGCTTTCAATACTTTAAGCCTCCAACATTAAGTCGACAGTTTATTTTCGCTATCCGCATATACTATGAAATCAAGTGAAGAGCAGCTACAAGATCATAAACGTAAGTCACGTCACCGTTTAATTGGTGCATGTATTGTCGTATTGGCTGCGGTGATTGTGGTGCCTTGGCTGACCAGCACCCCTCCCGAGGAGGCTGAGCCGGTGCGTCCATTTATTGTGCCTCCTGCGGCCCCTGAAATCGTAGCCCCTGCGGACAGCCCATCCGACCTGTTTGCGGCTACCGATGGTACGGCTCAGAGTCCAGAGATGCTCAACCCTAGCGATGAGCTCGCTCAAGCTAATGGCTCAGCTTCTGTGGTTGAGGACGATACACCGACTGAATTGATGCTCGATCCTATCCCTCAGCCCGAGCCAGAACCAGAACCCAAGCCCGCTGATAAGCCGACTCCGCCACAAGCTAAGGCTGACACAGAAAAGCCCAAACCTAAACCTGCTGAAAAGCCCGTCCAAAAGACCATCAAAGAACGCACGGACGATGGGTCTGTCGCGCTGGCTCTGCTTGAAGGCCGCACGCCTCCTACCCAGAAAGCGCCTGCTGCCGATAGCGGTACACGTTTTATTGTGCAAATTGCTTCTTTGGCCTCGGAAAGCGAAGCCCAGTCGCGTCGACAGCAGTTGGTCGCAGCGGGCATCACCGATGCGTTTGTCGCGAAAGGCAATGTGGATGGCCGTACCACGTATCGTGTGCGGGTGGGGCCATTTTCCAGTCGCGAATCTGCGCAGGCCGCGCAAACGCGCTTACGCTCTTTAGGCCACTCCGATAGCTTTATTGCCAAGCAGTGACCGCGTTTGATTACTTAGTGCTGGGCATCTTGGTGGTGTCCGCAGCGCTCGGGCTTTTTCGAGGCTTGATCAAGGAAGTCCTGTCCTTAGTCGCTTACATTGCGGCGTTTGTGCTGACCATTTGGTTAGCACCAAAGCTCAGTCTCGGACTAGAAGGCTGGGTGGTCAATGATCTCTTACGTTTGGCCATTGCGTACGCCAGTGTCTTTGCGCTTGCTTTACTGGGCTTAGGGCTGATAAATTTATTTTTATCTAGGTTGGTGGATCTCACCGGCCTAGGCACGGCTGATCATGCTTTAGGAGCCTTGTTTGGCGTCTTGCGTGGGGCCGTGTTTGTGATTGTGCTGGTTGTGTTGGCTGGCTATACCGAACTGCCCTTAGAGCCTTGGTGGCAAGACGCACGGTTATCCAATGCGTGCGTCCAAGCCGTACAGCAACTTAAACAATTTGTGCCTCAGGATGTGGCACAACTTTTACCTTATTAACGTCGCGTGGCGACAGCGGGAAATTTATGTGTGGAATCGTAGGGGTTGTGGGACGCAGTCCGGTCAGTCAGTTGATTTACGATAGCTTATTATTGCTGCAACACCGTGGGCAAGATGCCGCTGGTATCACCACACTGGATCATCATTTCTTTCATACGCATCGTGATCAAGGTTTGGTCCGGGACGTGTTCCGCACCCGCAATATGCGCGCCTTAGTGGGTAACAGTGGCCTTGGGCATGTGCGCTATCCGCCTGCTGGTGCAGCGACCAATGTCGATGAGGCGCAGCCATTTTATGTTAATGCTCCCTATGGCATTAGCTTTGTGCATAATGGCAATCTAACCAATTGGCGTGAGTTACGTGAAGAGCTCTTCACGATTGACCGACGCCACATGAACACTCAATCAGATTCTGAGATTCTGCTGAATGTGTTTGCCCATGAATTGCAGCAGGTGGCCTCACGCGAAGCCCTTACCGCTGAGCAGGTTTTTGCGGCGGTTCAAGCGGTACACCAGCGCGCTCGGGGAGCGTACGCTGTGATTGCACAAATTGCTAATTTCGGTATGGTTGCCTTTCGTGATCCACATGGTATTCGTCCCTTATGCCTAGGCAAGCGTCAAACCAAGCAAGGTCTCGAATGGATGCTGGCCTCAGAGTCGGTGGCGCTCACTGGCTGTGGTTTTGAGCTGGTGCGAGATGTAGCACCCGGTGAAGCCATTTATATTGATTTGGACGGGCACATGCAAGCCGCCCAATGTGCCGAAGCCCCACGTTTAATCCCTTGTTTGTTTGAGTATGTTTATTTTGCACGTCCCGATTCCACTATGGATGGGATTTCCATTTATGACGCACGCTTAAATATGGGGGAGTATTTAGGCGCAAAAGTCGCGAAAACCTTGCGTTTAAGTGATATTGATGTGGTTATGCCGATACCGGACTCTTCGCGTCAGTCTGCGATGCAATTGGCGTCGTCGCTCAATTTAAATTACCGCGAAGGCTTTATCAAAAACCGTTATATTGGCCGCACCTTCATTATGCCTGGTCAAGCCACCCGCAAAAAATCCGTTCGCCAAAAGCTCAGCGCCATCCCCATGGAGTTCAAAGGGAAAAACGTCTTGCTGGTCGATGATTCCATTGTCCGCGGCACGACAAGCCGTGAAATTGTGGAAATGGCGCGCAGTGCCGGGGCGCGTAAAGTATTTTTTGCCTCAGCAGCGCCACCTGTACGCTACCCAAATGTGTATGGGATTAATATGCCTACTCATACCGAGCTAATTGCCCACCAAAAGGAGGTGGACGCCATTGCGGCAGAGATTGGTGCGGACGGGTTGGTTTACCAAGATCTGGCTGATTTACAGCAGGCTCTAAAAGACTTAAATCCCAACATTGGCGATTTTGAGGCCTCATGCTTTAATGGCTGCTATCCTACGAATGATGTGGATGAAGGGTATTTAAACCGTTTAGAGCAAGAAGCCTTAAGCGCTTTAGAGGCGAAAGCAGCAGACCGTCACGACGATGAGTGAGGCGCTGCAAGGAGGCTGATTTAATAACTGCGGGCTGGTCTAAGGGCCAGCACGCTTATAACCAGCAGCACCACAAACAAAGTCAGTGCCCAAAGGGTATAATCCACGCCCCACAAGTCAACCTTGCCATCCATGCAGCTGGTGTAAATTCCGAACAGCCAAGGTAGCGTGCCTTCTAGGCCCGATTGCACCATAAGCTGTTCGACCCAGCTTTGTACACAGGCCTCTTGGTCGTTGGCGGCAACCAGATAATGATAGCTGGCGCTCGCAATACCGCCGATTGCTAGAAGCGTGGTTGTGATTAGCGACGCGATGCGAAGCTTGGGTAAAGAGCGAGCCCAAAGACTGATCAACGCTGCACTACCAATTAAAATCAACAGCAGGCGTTGGAACACACACCAAGGGCAGGGGCGCATACCCCAAACATGTTGTGACCACAACGCTAAGGCCAGACCACCGATGCTTAGCAGTACTAAAGCAAGAGAAAGTCGAGAAGAAGACATAAAAAGACAGGGTAAAAAGATTAAGCCAAAATGCTTGCCAGCTCGCGTTCAAAGTTACGCAGGCAAGTAGGCTGATCAAGCTGAGTGCCAAAAAAGTAAAAACTGTCTTCAACACGCTCGCCTAAGGTCATGATTTTGGCTGAGCGCAGGTTGAGCGCATAGTGGGAAAAGAGCTGTGCCAGCTGAAATAATAACCCTTTACGGTCTGCAGTGACCACACTTAGACGCCATATACCCGTGTTGGCATTGGCTTCGAGGCTAAAACTTGGCGTAATCGGAAAGGTTTTGGCACGGGCCGAGCGGCTTATATGAGGTGCTGCAGCGTTCAGTGGCTCAGGTAGTGGGGGAGGGTCATTCAGCCACGCTTCAAAATGCGTTTTAAGCGTGCTGGCTATGGAGCGAACGCCCTGGAGGGAATCTGGCACCAGCACAATAAAGCTGTCCAATGCCCAGCCATGGGCTGTGGTGTAAATACGCGCATCTTGAATACTCAAATCAAAGTGATCAAAGTAATAGCAGATTTGCATAAAAAGCTCAGTGCGATCGGGGGCATAGACCAACACCTGACGCGTCGCATCACGACCTAGCTCTTGTGACTCCACAATAGGATGAGCGTGTAAAAGCGCCCCATACAGATGCTGGGTGTGCCAAACGATGTCTTCGCTGTCATGGCGTAAAAAGTAGTCCATATCCAGCACCGACCAAAAATTATCGATGGCGCTATCGGTCAGTCCGAGCTGTAATAATTGACTGCGCGCCACGCTTTTTCGTTGTGCCAGTACGGTGCTGGTTTGGTAGTCATTGCTACCGAGTGCACGCAAACTAATTTGATATAAGTCGTTCAACAGCTTGGCTTTCCATGAGTTCCAAATTGTCGGACTGGTACCGCGAATATCTGCAACCGTCAACAAATATAACGCTGTGAGCGCACGTGTGGAGGGAAGCGCTTCGGTAAAAGCAGCAATCACTTCTGGGTTACGAATGTCTTTTTTTTGGGCCACATGAGACAGCTGCAAATGATCGCGTACGAGCCACACAATCAACTCGGTGTCTTCGGGAGAAATAGGGTGCTGAGCACAAAACTGCGCCGCCGCTTGGGCACCTAACTCAGAGTGGTTACCGCCTTGGCCTTTGCCGATATCATGAAATAAAGCCGCTAAATACAGCACCCAATAACGGTCAAAGCTCGGGGCCAACTGGTTGGCCAGGGGGTGATCCTCAGCGTAGTCGGCCATGGTAAACCGTCGTAAATTACGAATAACCATGAGGGTGTGCTGATCAACGGTGTACACATGAAATAAATCGTGCTGCATTTGGCCCACGACCCGACGGAAAGCAGGTAAATAGCGTGGCAAAATATTGAGCATCGTCATCAGCCGTAGGGTTTGCACAATACCGCGTTTGGCTTTAAACAGTTCAATAAATAACGCTTGATGCGCCGGCTGGGCACGGAAATGCGCGTCGATGAGGCGACGTCCATGCCATAAAGCTCGTAAGGTGCTGGCGGATAGGCCTTGCAGCTGAGGAAAAGCTTGTAGGTGCAGAAAACACTGAAAAATCAAACCGGGCTGAGCGTGCAAACGCTCGGTGTCGAGCAGTTCCAGTCGATTGTTGAGAATAATAAAATCATCATCGATCGGTTGTGGTGCCGCTGCTGCGGCAGGAAATAGACGCTCTTCTAAGTCCTGCATCAGGATTAAATTGAGCTGAGACACTAAACGGGCGGCCCAGTAATAGCGTTGCATCAGCAACTCGCTGGCACGCCGGTGGGATTGATCCACAAAGCCATATCGCTCAGCAAGCTTAGGCTGCAGGTCAAATAGCACACGGTCTTCGGCGCGACCCGTCAACAAATGTAGCTCAATACGCAGACCCATAAACGCCAAGGCACTGCGATGCACGGCACGCCGTTCGGCTTCTGTCAGTAAACCGGATTGTGCAATGTCCTTCCAAGAGTGACCGAGGCCCGCAGCATTGGCGAGCCACAATAGGACCTGTAAGTCACGTAAGCCGCCTGGGGATTCTTTGCAATTGGGTTCTAAAGCATAGGGCGTGTCGTGGTAGCGGCGGTGACGTTGCTGCATTTCGACGCGTTTAGCGAGAAAAAACGCTTGAGGGTCTAAGGCGGCCTGTAAACGCTGTTGAAGGCTATGCGTTAAGTTTACCTCGCCAAAAAGATGCCTAAGCTCAAGCAAGGCGGTTTGGGTGGCGATGTTTAGTCTCGCCTCATCCAGACATTGCTCAACCGTGCGTACCGCATGAGACAGCTTTAAGCCTTGATCCCAAAGCTTGGCAATGAGCGTCTGAATGCGCTGCGTATCGGCTTCAGTGGGGGGGTGAGCCAAGACGATCAACACATCCACATCGGATTCAGGGTAGAGCTCTTGACGCCCATAGCCCCCCACCGCCACTACAGCGGCTCCTTGAGGTAAAGCACAGGACGCCAGCACGTCCAAACAGCAGCGATCCGCAGCTTGGCTGAGCCGATAGAGCAGCCGTTCAGGGCGCTGGTCTGCATGATAGCGTTCTGTAGCCTGAGCTTTAGACTGAAGGTACGTGGAGAGCGTCATGGGCAGTCTAAGGACGAACGCTTTAGGCAGAGGTTACGAAGGCAGGGGGCGCAGGCATTTTCGGCGAGACAGTAAGCACCTCATAACCAGTGTCGGTCACTAAAACGGTGTGTTCCCATTGTGCCGACAAACTGCGATCGCGCGTCACCACCGTCCATTGATCCGGTAGTGTGCGAATATCGCGTTTTCCAGCATTGATCATGGGCTCAACGGTGAAAATCATCCCAGGCTTTAATTCAATGCCAGTTCCAGGGCGGCCATAATGCAGCACTTGTGGGTCTTGGTGAAATTGCTGGCCAATGCCGTGACCACAGTATTCGCGCACCACAGAAAAGTGTGCAGCTTCGGCGTGTTGCTGAATGACATGGCCGATATCCCCTAAATGCGCCCCGGGCTTGATTTGTTCGATACCAAGCCACATGCATTCATACGTGGTTTCGACTAAACGCTTAGCGAGGATAGACGGCTCGCCAATATAATACATACGACTGGTATCCCCAAACCACCCGTCTTTGATGACGGTGACATCAATATTTAAAATGTCGCCGTTTTTTAATACCTTATTGCCGGGAATACCATGGCAAATGACATGGTTGACCGAGGTGCAGATGGAGCCAGGAAAGGGGGGGTAGCCAGGTGGGGCGTAGCCAACTGTGGCGGATTTAACGCCTAAGGTATTGGTGATGAAGTCGAGGCACAGCTGATCCAGCTCGGCGGTGCTAATACCAGCACGTACATGCTCATCCAAGTAGTCCAAAGTGGCGGCAGCGGCTTGGCACGCAGCACGCATTTTGTCGAGATCAGCGGGGTTGCTAACAATAATGCTCATAAAGGCTTGAGTTTAGTTGGATATAAATAATATAATAGTGGGATTTTGCAAAATCAGCGTTAGTCATACATTGTATGTGCTTTAGGTATTCAGTGTAATACGCTCAAGCTAGGCTGGCTACTTTAGCGAAATCGAGTTTTAAACAAGTAGGCTGCACTTGTGACTTTTGCAGCCAAATTTCGCATTCATACATCTCAGGGTGTCTGGCTATCGTTTAGCGATAGTTCTTACCGGATATTTTATGAATGCAAGACCAAACCCTTGGAGCAAACCATGTCTTTAATGCGTGAAATGTTAGAAGCCGGTGTCCACTTCGGTCACCAAACCCGTTTCTGGAACCCAAAGATGGAGCAATACATCTTTGGTCAACGCAACCGCATCCACATCATTAACCTCGAAAAAACCGTTGTTAATTTTGTTGACGCACAAAAATTCATCAGCCAACTTGCCGCTCGTGGCGGCAGTGTGTTGTTTGTAGGCACCAAGCGCGCCGCACGCGAAATCGTAGCCGCCGAAGCCGAGCGCTGCGGTATGCCTTATGTCGACAGCCGTTGGTTGGGTGGCATGATGACCAACTTTAAAACCGTACGCAGCTCCATCAAGCGCCTCAAAGAGATGGAAGCACAGGTCGAAGCCGGTGCGTTGGAAAACATGACCAAAAAAGAAGGTCTGTTGTTTGAGCGTGAGCTAGAGAAACTACACAAATCCATCGGTGGTATTAAAGACATGAACAAGCTGCCTGATGCACTGTTCGTGATTGACGTCGGTTACCACAAAATTGCCGTGGCCGAAGCCCGTACGTTGGGTATCCCCGTTGTGGCAGTTGTCGATACCAACCACTCTCCCGATGGTTTAACCAAAGTTATTCCTGGTAACGATGACTCCGCCAAAGCCATTGCGTTGTACGCTCGTGGTATGGCCGACGCCGTACTCGAAGGTCGTAATCAAGCTCTAAATGGCTTAGTCGAAGAAGTCCGCGCCGACGAGGACTTTGTCGAAGTGGACGAGCAGCCTGAAGCCGAGGCCGCTAGCGAGGAGTAATCCTCCACCTCACAAACCCTGTTCTAAACAGGTGGTGCCTGCCCACGATTTTCCTTGGGCAGGCGCCGCGATAGAATTTATCTCAGCCAGGCGCTTCTTGCCTGGTCTGCCCTACAGATTGGAGAATACCGTGGCCCAAATCACAGCATCAATGGTTAAAGAGTTGCGCGAGAAAACCGACGCGCCCATGATGGAATGCAAAAAAGCATTAGTTGAAACCGATGGCGATATCGCTAAAGCTGAAGAGCTATTGCGCGTCAAACTCGGTGGTAAAGCCAGCAAAGCCGCTTCCCGAGTCACCGCCGAAGGTCTCGTGACGGTATATATTGCCGACGACAAACAGACGGGTGCTATTCTCGAAGTGAACTGCGAAACCGACTTCGTTGCTAAAAACGACGAGTTCATCCAGTTCGTGAACGACATCGCCCAGCTGATTGCTGAGCACAATCCTGCCGACCTCGAAGCCGTTGCAGCGTTGCCGTTAGGTGAAGGCACAGTTGAAAGCGTGCGCACTGAGCTCATCGGCCGCATTGGTGAAAACATGAGCATTCGTCGCTTCAAGCGCTTTGCTACCGATAAATCTTTAGCTCAGTACGTGCACGGTGGTCGTATTGCGACCTTGGTTGAGTTTGCCGGTGACGAAGAGGTCGGTAAGGATTTGGCCATGCACATTACCGCTACCCGTCCTAAAGCACTGGACGCCAACGGTGTCGACGCGGCCGAAATTGAAACCGAGCGCTCCGTTGCTCAGCAAAAAGCAGCGGAGTCTGGTAAGCCTGCCGATATCGTCCAAAAGATGGTCGACGGTGCGGTAGCGAAGTTCCTCAAGGAAGTGACCTTGCTGTCACAGCCTTTCGTAAAGAACGACAAGCAAACGGTTGAGCAAATGCTCAAAGCCAACAATGCCGAAATCACCGGTTACGCTCTGTTTGTAGTGGGCGAGGGCATTGAGCGTCGCAATGAAGACTTTGCAGCCGAAGTCGCGGCGGCACAAGCTGGTAACTAAGTCTTTGCTTATGTAGTGCTGAGCTGGTATTCGCCTGTAAAGTGAATACCAGCTAAACTTTATCTGTCTGCTATTTTTTACGGTATTATTTTTCGGATCTTTGCCATGCATACCCCTCTTTACAAGCGTGTTTTACTCAAACTTTCTGGCGAAGCTCTGATGGGCCAAGATGCCTTTGGTATCAATCGTGCCACCATCGTGCGCATGACCGAGGAAATTTCTGAAGTCGCTGCGTTAGGGGTACAGGTAGCGATTGTGATCGGTGGGGGTAACATCTTCCGTGGTATTGCAGCAGGTGCCCAAGGTATGGATCGTGCTACGGCCGACTATATGGGCATGATGGCGACGGTTATGAATGCATTAGCCCTCCAAGATGCCCTCAAAAACAAAGGCTTAGACGCGCGCGTACAGTCTGCGCTCAATATCGAGCAAGTGGTTGAGCCTTACATTCGTCCTAAAGCCTTGCGCTATCTTGAAGAAGGTAAAGTGGTTGTGTTTGCAGCGGGCACAGGCAACCCATTTTTTACTACGGATACTGCCGCCGCCTTGCGCGGTGCTGAAGTGGGTGCGGAAATCGTTTTAAAAGCCACCAAAGTGGATGGTATTTATAGTGCCGACCCCAACAAGGATCCTACCGCCACGCGCTATTCGCGCATCAGTTTTGATGAAGCCATTGTGCGTCGACTTGAAATTATGGACGCTACCGCCTTTGCGCTCTGTCGCGACCGTAAACTCCCCATTAAAGTTTTCTCCATCAATAAGCTTGGAGCTCTGACCCGCGCAATCTGCGGCGAAGACGAAGGCACGTTGGTACACGTTTAATACAGGAATTATTATGAGCTTAGCCGATCTTCGTAATTCAGCTGAAACCCGTATGAAACGCTCTTTGGAGTCGTTGCAGCTGAGTCTAAGTAAACTACGCACGGGGCGAGCCAACGCGGGATTGCTTGATCACGTGACGGTTGATTACTACGGTTCCCAAGTGCCGGTAGGGCAAGTCGCCAACGTTACCGTTTTGGATGCTCGCACCCTGAGTCTGCAAGTTTGGGAAAAGCAAATGGCCCCAGTCGTCGACAAAGCCATTCGTGAATCGGACTTAGGCTTAAACCCCATCGCGATGGGCGAAAACATCCGAGTACCGTTGCCCGCCTTAACCGAGGAGCGTCGTCGCGACTTGACTCGTATTGTGCGTTCCGAGGGCGAGGACGCCAAAGTAGCGGTACGCAATTTACGTCGTGAAGCCAACGATGGTGCCAAGCGCTTACTCAAAGACAAAGAGATCTCCGAAGACGATGACCGTCGTTTCCAAGACGACATCCAAAAACTAACGGATAAATTTGTTGCGGAAATTGATAAGGTCGTTGCCGCCAAAGAAGACGAGGTTATGACGGTCTAAGCCGTCTTTTTGGGTGTACGCATCATGACCTTAAGCTCTACTCTGAGTGTGCCGAGCGCTTCGGCTATACCACGCCATTTAGCCATTATTATGGATGGCAATGGTCGTTGGGCAACTCGGAGTTTTTTACCCCGCACGGCCGGTCATGCGCGGGGTCTGCAAGCCGTAAAGCGCGTGGTCGAAGCTTGCGGTCAGCATGGAGTAGAGTATTTAACTTTGTTTGCTTTTAGCTCCGAAAACTGGCGACGCCCCCAAGAGGAGGTCTCCTTGTTGATGCGCTTATTTGTACAAACCTTAGAGCGCGAAATCGACAAGCTTTCCGAGCGAGGGGTGCGTTTGCGTGTCATCGGTGATTTGGACGCGTTCGAGCCACGTTTGCAAGATCTTATTCTTCAAGCCCAAGAGCGTACCGCTCAAAACACTACCTTGCACCTAACGATTGCGGCAAACTATGGTGGGCGTTGGGATATACTGCAAGCAACTCAACACATGCTCAAAGCGCAGCCGCAGTTGGCCGCTCACCCTGAGAAAATTAACGAACAAAGCTTAGCGCCTTATTTATCGATGGCCTTTGCCCCCGAGCCAGATCTGTTCATTCGTACGGGGGGCGAGCAACGCATCTCGAATTTTCTGATCTGGCAGCTCGCTTATACCGAGCTGTATTTTACGGATCGGTATTGGCCAGACATCAATGCGCAGCATTTGCAAGAAGCCTTTGATTGGTACGCCACACGAGAGCGTCGTTTTGGTCGTACTAGTGCCCAACTCTCTCAACCCTAATTCACCATTTAGCCTATGTTAAAGCAGCGTGTCCTCACTGCGGTTGTGTTAATCACCATTTTAGTTGGCGCGATGTTGCTGCCTTCGAGCTGGCCTTTAAATGTTTTGCTGAGCGTGGCGGCCGCCTGCGCTTTATGGGAATGGTTACGTCTAAGCTGGCCTGAGCAGGCCAGCTTTTTTGCGCCCACTGTAGCGGTACTGATGTTTTGTTTAATGCTAGCCATGCTGAATGGTTGGCAAGTTACCACGTACGCACCGTGGGTGGCCACTCTTTTACCTTTGGTTTTTAAAGTTTTATTGCCATTAGTAGTGTTGGTGTGGGTGGTTGGGGTGAGCTTAATGCTGGCCTTCGCCCAAGTGCAAACGCCGCAAACACGCGTCGCACTTAGTCTATTTGGTGTGGCAGCAGTCTTTTTGGCGTGGGCAAGTTTAGTGCAAATGGTTTTAGCCCAAGGGCCAGCGTACTTGGTTTCCATGATGGCGATTGTATGGGTGGCGGACATTGCCGCTTATTTTGCTGGACGCGCCTTGGGTAAACGTAAACTAGCGCCCCGCATTAGTCCGGGTAAAACGTGGGCGGGTTTGGTCGGTGGGGTAATGGGGGTGGTGGCTTATGTGCTGTTGTCTGCGCAGTGGGAGCAGAGCTATGCAGCGCACTTGCTGCAACATTGGTCTTGGCCCATTGCTGTATTAATTGCCGTGCTGTTGGCTGTACTCTCTGTCATGGGGGATCTGTTTGAATCCTTGCTCAAGCGTCGGGCAGGCGTCAAAGACTCCAGCCAACTCTTACCCGGGCATGGGGGGGTCTACGATCGCATTGATGCGTTAATTCCGGTTGCTCCTGTGGCGTTATTAGTGGGTGGGAATTTTGGGGCTTATTTTGGGTAAGCCCAGATTTTTCGGGCGTTTAAAGCGTCTCTCTGTATTATGACTATTCAGCGCATTTGTATTTTAGGCTCGACAGGCTCTATAGGCTGCAGCACCCTAGATGTGGTGGCTCGCCATCCTGAGCAGCTTAGCGTGTACGCGCTGACCGCGCACCAAAACATTACTTTGTTGGCCAAGCAGGTTCAACAGTTTAAACCACGGGTTGTGGTGTTGCCCGATGCCGCGACATTACAAAGCTTCCTTAATCACTACCACGACAGTTGGACGCCTGAGTACCGTTTGGGCACGGAGGGCTTATGTTCGGTGGCCGCAGACAGCGAGGTGGATACCGTCATGGCAGCCATTGTGGGGGCAGCCTGTTTAGCCCCCGTTTTGGCAGCTGCCCAAGCGGGCAAACGCATTTTACTTGCCAACAAAGAGGCCTTAGTGGCGGCGGGATCCTTGTTTTTAAATGCGGTGAAGCAATCCCGCGCGACACTGATACCAATTGATAGCGAGCATAATGCTATTTATCAGTGCTTACCGGAAACGATTCGCGCTCCCATACCCGAGCAGGCTCATCCTAGTATTCTACGTTTATTGCTCACGGCTTCAGGTGGGCCCTTTCGTACGTGGCCGCTCGATGACTTCGCAACGATTACGCCTCAGCAAGCGTGCGCTCATCCAAATTGGAGCATGGGACAGAAAATTTCGGTCGATTCTGCCACCATGTTAAATAAAGGCTTAGAGGTGATTGAGGCGCATTGGCTATTTGCCATGCCTGCTGACAAAATACAAGTACTGATCCATCCTCAAAGCATTGTGCATTCGATGGTGGAGTACATTGATGGCTCCGTTATGGCACAAATGGGCCAGCCCGATATGCGCACTTCGATTGCTTTTGGTTTGGGCTTTCCCGAACGCATTCAGAGTGGCGTGCCGCCCTTATCGTTTAGTGCATTAAGCCAATTAGAGTTCGAAGAACCCAGTTTGGAGCGTTTCCCTTGTTTGGCCTTGGCCTTTGATGCCTTGCGTACCTCACAAGCCGCTTGTATTGCTTTAAATGCGAGCAACGAAGTGGCGGTCGCGCAATTTTTAAACGGTCAAATCGCTTATTTGGATATTCCACGAGTGATTCAAGCCAGCATTGATGCCATGCTAAAGCACGACACGACTGTGATTGAAAGTATTGAGCATGTGGTGGCGCTTGATCAGCAAGCTCGCCATACGGCAAACCAGATTAGCCTTAGTTTTACGCAACGCAATCACGCATGATTTTCACTGTTATCGCCTTTGTCGTCGCCTTAGGCATTTTGGTGGCCATCCACGAATATGGGCATTACTGGGTAGCACGTCGCTGTGGCGTACATGTGGAGCGTTTTTCCTTAGGGTTTGGGCCTGTGCTTTGGCGTCGCACCGATAAGCACGGCTGTGAGTGGGCCGTATCCGCCTTACCGTTGGGCGGTTATGTGATGATGCAACAAGATCCGACGCCTGATTCGCCCCCCCAGGCTGCTGCCACAGCCTTCAACCAAAAAAGCCTGGCTCAGCGTGCGGCCATTACTGCTGCTGGGCCCATTGCGAACTTACTTTTAGCGGTTGTGTTGTATACCGTAATTGGCTTAGTTGGCGTCAACGAGCCCAGGGCTATTTTGGCGTCTCCGCCAGCCGGGTCGGTAGCAGCGAAGGCTGGCTTGCAAGGAGGCGAGCAGGTCGTAGCCGTGAATCACAAAGCCATACAATCTTGGCCTCAATTTCATTGGGAATTGCTTGATCTCAGTACTGCAGGAGGCGAGGTGCACTTGCAGGTACAAGCTAATGAGCGCGCCGGTTTGCGTGCGCTGCAGTTTCAATTACCGCCAGCTGAGTTGCACCCTGATGGGCCGGATCCAATGGGGGCGGCAGGTTTTGCGTTGCAAGTGCCAAACGTATTGGCTCAAGAGGTTTTGCCTGGTAGTGCGGCTGAGCGTGGAGGTGTGCAGGCCGAGGATCAGATTATTGCTATCGATGACATCCAGCAGCCCAATGCCCGCGAATTTGTGAACTATGTGCAAACGCATCCAGGCAAAGAAGTAACGTTAACCGTGGTGCGTAACGGCGAGCCTCAGGCGTTAACGCTTACGATTGATCGGCACACTAATGCCGCAGGTGAGTCAATAGGACGTGTCGGGTTACAACTTCAAGCGGATTATCCCACGACCACAGTACGTTATGGTTTAATAGGCAGTTTGACCAATGCGGTGATACGCACTAGTGATACGTTTACAGTATCACTGAAAATGATGGCGCGAATGGTGACGGGTCAAGTTTCCGTCAAAAACATCAGCGGGCCAGTGTCAATTGCAGATTATGCTGGTAAAACAGCACGTTTTGGCTTAATTGCTTATTTGCAGTTTTTGGCCCTAATCAGTGTTAGCATCGCATTATTAAATTTATTACCCATTCCTATGCTGGATGGCGGCCACCTCTTGTATTATGCTGTCGAAGCGATTCGCGGCAAGCCGCTTTCTGAAACCTGGCAAATGCGTGGGCGTACCATAGGCTTGTTTATTCTGGGTGCGCTGATGCTGCTGGCCTTTACCAATGATTTCTTAAGAATTATTGGTTAAGACATTTATCTAATTTTTGATCGACCGAGGATGCCCTAGGATGTCGTTAAATCGGAAAACCAAATTTGCTTTGCGCCGTTTACCGGTGTTGTTGGCGGCAGTACTTGCGCCCGCCTTGGCGCAAGCATTTACGCCTTTTGTAGTACGTGATATAGAAGTTAACGGCATACAGCGTGTGGATCCCGGTACTGTGTTCGGTTATTTGCCGGTACAAGTCGGCCAAGAATTTACCGAGCAGCAAGCCAGTGAGGCCATTCAGCGTTTGTACGCTTCGGGTTATTTTAGTGATGTGCAAGTCACCACGGACAACAATGTCTTAGTGGTGAATGTGGTCGAACGCCCAACGATTGCTTCCATTAGTTTTAATGGCATGCGCGAATTCGACTCCAAGGCCATCATTAAGTCCTTATCCCAAGTGGGCTTTGGGGAAGGGCGTATTTTTGATCGCGCCATGCTTGAAAGGGCCGAGTTCGAGCTCAAGCAGCAGTACCTCAACAAAGGCAAATACGCGGTCGAAGTAGCGACCATCGTTACGCCCTTGCCGCGTAATCGCGTCGGCATCAGCTTTGATGTGTTTGAGGGCGATTTAGCCAAAATCAAAGAAATCAAAATTATCGGTAACGAAGCCTTTAGTACCGGCACCCTGCTGGGTGAAATGGAGCTGACGACTTCAGGGCTCATGACGTGGTATACCGGCACCAACAAATACTCCCGCGAAAAACTCGAGGGCGACCTAGAGCGGTTGCGTTCTTTTTACTTGAACCGTGGCTATTTAGAGTTTGATGTCGAGGCCCCTCAGGTCACCATCTCGCCCGATCGCAAAGACATCTTCATTACCCTCACCGTTCATGAGGGTGAGCCCTATCAAGTCACGGATGTCAAATTTGCTGGGGAGTTGTTAGGCTTAGAAAATGAGCTCGAACCCCTCATTGCCGTCAAAACGGGTCAGCCTTTTTCCGCTGAAAAAACCAACGAAACCGCCAAGGCCATCACCAACTATTTGGGCAGCTTGGGCTATGCTTTTGCCAACGTAAACCCACACCCTGCGTTAAATCGTGATGATCACACTACGGATCTAACTTTTTATATTGATCCAGGCCGTCGCGTGTATGTACGCCGGATTCAAGTAGGCGGTAACACGCGTACCCGTGACGAAGTGGTGCGTCGTGAAATGCGTCAAAACGAAGCCGCTTGGTACGATGCTACCAGCATTGCGGCCTCGCGTGATCGTATCGATCGTTTGGGTTACTTTAACGAAGTCGATATCAATACCCAGCAAGTACCGGGTTCGCCCGATCAGGTCGACTTAAACGTGGATGTCAAAGAAAAACCGACCGGCATGATCAACTTAGGGGTAGGCTATGGCTCCACCGACAAGGTCATGCTGTCGGCAGGTATTAGTCAGGACAACATCTTTGGTAGTGGCAACAGCTTGTCTTTGCAGGTCAATACCAGCAAGACCAACCGTGCTGCGGTCATTGCGCACACCAATCCGTATTGGACCAAAGACGGCATCAGCAAAACCACATCCATTTACTACCGCCGCACCACCCCGTACGATCTCAGTGAGTCGAATGGGGACTACGAAGTCACCGCTTATGGGGCTGGGTTAAATTTTGGGGTACCCATTTCCGAATACGATCGCGTGTTTATGGGCGCCAACTACGAACATAATGCTATTGGTCGTTATCATCGTGCCAACTTGCCGCTTGCTTACGAACAGTTTATGGACGAGTACGGCAAAAGCACCAATGCCTTAATCTTTAACGTGGGCTGGTCCAAAGACACGCGTGATAGCGCCATTGCGCCAACGCGTGGTAGTTTTACGCAGCTTTCTGCGGATTTCTCAACGCTTGATTTAAAATACTACATGCTGAGTGCTCAGCAGCAGTATTTCTTGCCCTTAGGCAAAGCCTTTACCTTAGCCTTTAACGGTATGGCCGATTATGGCGATACCTTTGGTAACAAGGCTTTCCCGGTCATTAAAACGGTCTACGCTGGAGGCATTGGCTCAGTACGTGGGTACGAAGGGGCTTCGCTTGGGCCACGCGATAGACGCACTAACGACGCTTTGGGTGGCTCACGACGTATTGTCGGTAACGTCCAATTGTACTTACCTTTTCCAGGCGCGACACGTGATCGTACCTTGCGTTGGTTTGTGTTTACCGATGCCGGTCGTGTGGATAATTCCAAAGGGGGCTGCGCGCATGGCGTTAACAATTCCGTACAAGACCCATGTGGTTGGAAATACTCTGCTGGGGTAGGCTTATCTTGGCAATCCCCATTAGGTCCGCTTCAGTTATCCTACGGTCGTGCTTTAAAGAGCAAACCAGGTGATGAAAAGCAAGCCTTTCAGTTCCAAATTGGTACCGCATTTTAATGCGTCTACCCTACGACTCAATTTCTTTAGCAGCGTTATTAGCAAGGTAAATTTGTATGAAGTCTAAATTCACACTACAACTTTCCACATTGGCCCGTCAGGTGGTTCGCAGTAATCGCGCTGTGGCGGTTGCCGCCGCGTTAAGCATTTCGGCTTTAGCCGCAACGCCAGCTATTGCTCAGGCTCAAACAAAAATTGGTTTTGTCAGCACCGAGCGCATTCTTAGCGATTCCAAACCCGCTAAAGCCGCTCAAAACAAAATCGAATCTGAGTTCAAGCGTCGTGAAGACGAGGTGCAGAGCTTATCCAACAAGTTGCGTTCTGACGTACAAAAATTCGACAAAGACGCACCTGCCTTGTCTGAGTCCGATCGGATTACGCGTCAGCGCCAACTAGCCGATCTGGATGCCAACCTGCAACGCAAGCGCCGTGAACTTCAAGAAGACTACAACCGTCGTCGCAACGAAGAGCTTTCTGCCATTATCGAAAAAGCCGATGCCGCTATCCAAAAGATCGCTGAAACCCAAGGCTACGATTTAATTATCCAAGATGCGGTGATTGTTAGCCCCCGCATCGACATCACTGACGAAGTCCTTAAAGCCTTAGGTGGTTAAGTCTTTATGCCCATCCTGTTAGCGCCCAACCAGGCGCCATCCTTACAGCAATTGATCGACGTGGTGAATCAGGCTGGCTTAGAATGTCAATTAGCGGATGCAGGTTCAGAGCCCAGCCTTATTATTCAAGGCTTGGGCTCTTTACATTCGGCTGGTGCTTCTGAGCTGAGTTTTCTATCAAACCCTAAGCTTGCTGATCAGCTTGAATCCACCGGGGCAGCAGCCGTAATATTGCGTGCTGAAGATTATGAAGCCTTATCGTTTCAGCCTGATTTTGCGGTTGTATTGTGTAACCAGCCGTATGTGATGTATGCATTATTGGCGCAATGGTTTGATCAATACCGTCTACAGGCTTTAGCCACTGGGTGGCACAACACGGCAATCATCCACGATACTGCCAAGGTATCGCCCCAAGCTCATATTGGCCCCCATGTGGTCATTGAGGCGGAGGCAGTGGTGGATGAGGGCGTGCACATCATGGCCGGTTGTGTAATCGGTGCTGGTTCGCATATTGGCGCGCACAGTCTACTGTATCCGCGGGTTACGCTTTATCATGGCGTGCAGGTGGGGGCGCGTTGCATCATTCATTCTGGTGCCGTACTGGGTGCGGATGGCTTTGGCTTTGCACCGGATCCTCGTCAGTCTGGTGCTTGGGCTAAAATTTCACAAATCGGTGGTGTGCGTATTGGGAACGATGTTGAAATCGGTGCCAACACCACCATTGATCGCGGTGCTCTCGATGACACGATTATTGCCGATGGGGTTAAGCTCGATAATCAGATCATGGTCGCCCACAATGTGCACATCGGTGCGCACACCGCCATCGCAGCGTGTGTCGGCATCGCCGGCTCGACGCATATTGGTAGTCGCTGCATCGTAGGCGGAGCGGCCATGTTGTCTGGGCATCTCACCATTGTGGATGATGTGCAAATTTCAGGCGGCACGGCGATTACCTCTTCGATTCATGAGCCGGGTCAATACACGGGCGTGTATCCGTATCAAGCTCACCAACAATGGCAGCGTAATGCGGCTGTTATTTCTCAGCTTGGAGCTTTGCGCCGACGCGTGCGAGCCTTAGAGCGTTAATTATTTTATAGACTTATATTTAAGCAGGACGAAATATGGAACTCGACATCCGCCAAATTATGGAGCGCTTACCGCACCGCTACCCAATGTTGTTGGTCGATAAGGTACTCGAAATGGTGCCCGGTAAAAGCATTGTGGCCATCAAAAATGTGTCGATGAACGAGCCATTTTTTACCGGTCATTTTCCTCATCATCCAGTAATGCCCGGTGTCTTAATTATCGAAGCGCTTGCGCAGGCCGCCGCGTTGTTTTCTTTTGAAGACGACAGTGGGGTGAATCCCGCCAGCCAAAAGATCGCTTACTATTTAGTAGGGGTG
The DNA here is from genome assembly GCA_019120675.1 of Candidatus Paenalcaligenes intestinipullorum. Lineage (GTDB taxonomy): Bacteria > Pseudomonadota > Gammaproteobacteria > Burkholderiales > Burkholderiaceae_B > Paenalcaligenes > Paenalcaligenes intestinipullorum. The sequence goes on from DWUQ01000082.1 coordinate 19,354, forward strand.
GATGGTGCTCGTTTCCGTAAGCCTGTGGTGCCGGGTGATCAATTGCGCTTGGAAGTTGTAGCAGACCGCATTAGTCGTGCAATCTGTAAATACACCGCCAAAGCCTTAGTCGACGGTCAAGTTGTGGCCGAAGCTAAAATCATGTGTGCAATTCGCATTCTGGAAGACGAATAACAATGGCCCGCATTCACAAAACGGCTATCATTGAGGACGGGGCTCAGCTGGCCGATGATGTCGAAGTTGGGGCCTACAGTATTATTGGTCCTCACGTCACCATTGGCGCAGGCACTCGTGTGGGCCCCCATTGTGTTATTGATGGTCATACCACGATCGGTGCCAACAACCATTTTTATCGCTTTTGCTCCATAGGCGGCATCCCGCAAGATAAAAAATACGCTGGTGAGCCCACACGCTTAGAAATTGGCGATGGCAATACCGTTCGTGAGTACGTCACCATCAATACCGGTACCGCCCAAGACGTCGGGGTCACCCGTTTGGGCGACGATAACTGGATTATGGCGTATGTGCATATCGCCCACGATTGTCAGATTGCCAGCCATACGATTATGGCCAATGGGGTGCAATTAGCTGGCCATATCCATATTGACGATTGGGCCGTTATTGGTGGCTTGTCCGCAATACACCAGTTTGTACGTGTGGGCGCACATGCGATGATTGGGGGCACGAGCTCAATTCGCCAAGACATTCCTCCTTTTGTGATCGGTGCCGGCGATCCGTTCAAGCCCGTTGGTGTCAATACTGAAGGCTTACGACGTCGGGGTTATAGCGCCGAAGACCTCAGCCAAGCCAAAGAGCTCTATCGGATTTTGTATCGTCGGGGCTTATCCACCGACGAGGCCTTAGAGCAAATCCAGCAGTTGGCCCAATCGTCCTCTGCTCAGCTCGCACCCGTCATGAGCGATTTTTTACAACAGGCGACACGGGGTATCGTGCGACCATGAGCGTAGGGGTACCATCAAGGGCAAATCATATTGCTATGGTTGCTGGGGAGCCCTCGGGCGACTTATTGGCCGCACAAATCCTCCGTGGCATTCAACAGCAACAGCCCACCCCCATACAGTTTTCGGGTATTGGTGGCCCCCAGATGCAAGCGGCGAGTTTTCAGAGCGTGTACCCCATGGATGCGTTGTCCGTATTTGGCTATGTGGATGCGCTTAAGCGATTGCCCACTTTGCTGCGCACGTATCATGGCCTAAAAAAGCAGTTGTTGCAGCAGCGTCCGGATGTGTTTGTAGGGATTGATGCGCCTGATTTTAATCTACGTATCGAACACATTCTACGGCAGAACACGATCCCTACCGTACAGTTTGTGGGCCCGTCTATTTGGGCATGGCGTTACGAGCGTATACACCGCATCCGCGAAGCCGTCTCTCATATGCTGGTGTTGTTTCCTTTTGAGGTACCGATTTACGAAAAAGAGGGCATCCCTGTCACCTGTGTGGGGCATCCGTTGGCACAGCATATCCCCTTGCATCCGGACCAAGCCGCCGCCCGTACCCGGTTAAATGTAGAACAGGGCGCTCGCGTATTAGGCATCTTGCCGGGCAGCCGTCAATCCGAGGTTGCGCTATTGGGCCCACGCTTTTTACAGACCGCTCAACAGCTCCAGCAACGTGATCCCGATTTGCAGTTCTTGGTACCAATGGTCAATCCGGCGCGTTGTGCGCAGTTTCAAGCCTTGTTGCAGCAGTATCCGGTCAACCATCTTCATGTATTGCAAACCGACTCCATTGCTCCAACATTTTTAGCCGATGGTTCCGTGAAGCCCATCGCGTGGGAAGTGATGGAAGCCTGTGATGCGCTGTTGGTGGCCAGTGGTACGGCAAGCCTAGAAGCAGCGCTGTATAAGTGCCCAATGGTGATCTCTTATGTGTTGTCGCCGCTCATGAAACGGATTATGGCGTGGCAAGCCGGTCAAGACAAACCCTTATTGGAGTGGGTGGGATTGCCGAATATTCTGAGCCAAGACTTTGTGGTACCAGAGCTGCTGCAAGACGACGCCACGCCCGCCAAACTGGCACAAGCGTGTGAGAAAGCGTTATGTGATGACAGTTGGCGCACAAAGGTTAAGCAGCGCTTTGTGGAGCTGCATCAAAGCCTACGCCTCGACACCCCTAGATTGGCAGCAGAAGTGATTTTAAACGTGGCAGAGCATGGGTACTGATTTACAACAACTTCTGGTTCAATATCCGCATTTAGCAGGCGTGGATGAGGCTGGGCGAGGGCCACTGGCGGGCCCCGTGTTTGCCGCTGCGGTTATCCTTGATCCGACCCAGCCGAGCATTGAAGGGCTGACCGACTCTAAAAAGCTAAGCCCCAAAAAACGCGACGCCTTAGCCATTCAAATTCGCGAGCACGCCTACGCGTGGTGCATTGCCAGCGCCAGTCGCGAAGAGATTGACCAGCTCAATATCCTACATGCCACACTATTAGCAATGCAGCGTGCTTGTGCAGGCTTACCCGTTGCAGCAAGTTATGTGTTGATTGATGGCAATCGGGTTCCTGACGCCTTAGCGTGCCCTGCACGTGCCGTGGTTAAAGGTGATAGTTTAGTCCCCGCGATTGCCGCGGCCTCTATTTTAGCCAAAACCGCTCGGGATGAGGCCTGCTTGCGTATGCACGAACGGTTTCCGGAGTATGGCTTTGATCAACACAAAGGTTATGGTACCGCTTTGCATATGCAGCAGCTTACGGCGCATGGTCCTTGCCCTGAACATCGCCAAAGTTTTGCACCCGTTAAACGCTTGCTGAACCAGTTTTAAGCTCCTCTTTACTTTACGGTCAATTGTTATGCGTCAGATTGCTTCGCGCGAGAACCCTTCCTTTAAACAATGGCTTCGCCTGGCACAAAACAAATCCGGTTACCAACGCAAGCAAGGGCTTATCTGGCTAGAGGGCATTCATTTGTGCCAAAGCTGGTTGCAGCATTATGAAGCGATTGATACGTTGCTGCTCTCTGAGGAGCACCTAGATCGTCCAGAAATTCAGCAGCTGCGCCAGCAGATACCCGCAGAGCACTGTGTGCGCGTACCGTTTGCGTTGATGCGGCAGTTAAGCCAAGTTGAGCAAAGCCAAGGAGTCGCGATGGTGGTTCAACGCCCTATGCACGCGCCGTGCTCTTTGCAGCAGCGTGCATTGCTATTGGACCGCATTCAAGACCCAGGCAATTTAGGCACACTTCTGCGTACGGCAGCTGCCGTTGGGATCGAGCAGGTTTATCTGTCCTCGGGGTGCACCGATGTGTGGGGGCAAAAAGTATTGCGTAGCGGGCAGGGCGCGCACTTTGCTCTGGCCTTGTATGAAGGTGTGGATCTAGCGGCCCTAATTCAGACTGCCTCAGTTGAGGTGTATGCCACAAGTTTAGCTCCTCAAAGTCAATCGCTATATCAACATCCTTTAAGTGCTCAGGCCGCTTGGATTTTTGGTAATGAAGGGCAAGGGGTGCATCCCGACTTGCAGGCGTTATGTGCTCAACAGCTTTTCATCCCTCAAAGCGCTGCTGTGGAATCCTTAAATGTGGCCATTGCGGCAGCAGTGTGTTTGTTTGAGCAATACCGTCAGCAGCGAACCAGCTAAGAGTTACTAAAATAAAAGGTTTGCAAAACTGTAAGCGCAGGTTTTATTGCGTAGCGAGTTGCGGCTAAACACCGATTTTGTGTAAAAAATCGAGATGTAATGAGAATCGTTATTTTCTGCTGGCGTTAAAAGCATTGTTATTTTATGCTTTGAAGCGTAGTCTAATTATTGTCCTTATTTTAATTTCGGAGCAAATCATGGTTAAAAAAATTGTATTGGCGACCTTGGCCGCAATGATCAGTGTGCCAGTAATGGCCGCCACCTGCGAAGTGGATATTGAGGGCAACGATGCCATGCAGTTCAACACCAAAGAAATCGTGGTCGACAAAAGCTGCAAGGAGTTCACCATTAACCTCAAGCACACCGGTGAAATGCCCAAAGCCAGCATGGGCCACAACGTTGTGGTTTCCAAAAAAGCCGATGAGCAAGGCATTGCTATTGATGGCGCCACAGCAGGTTTAGACAACAGTTACGTCAAGCCTGATGACGAGCGTGTCATTGCCTTTACCGAAGTCATCGGTGGTGGCGAAAGCACCTCCACAACCTTTGATGTGTCCAAACTCCAAGCTGGCGAAGACTATGCTTTCTTCTGCTCTTTCCCTGGTCACTGGGCAGTGATGACTGGCGAGCTGAAGCTTGCTGAATAATCATAGTTGAGTTGAATCGAACTAAAAAACCGGACTTTAGTCCGGTTTTTTTATGGCTACCCTTAATTACTGGAGTAGGGACGTTTGGTTTTACGTTTACTGAGAGCAGTGGGAAAGCACTGAGTAGGTACAAAAGCGCTCTACCTGCATAAGTCCTAGTGATGTCATCCTCAACTAACCATCAATAAATACGACGATTTAGGCCGACTTCTTCCAGAATTTTAGTAGAAATTTCCTCGATAGAGCGTGTGGTGGTGGATAAGCATGGTAAACCTGCCATACGCATTAAACGCTCCGCTTCCGCTACTTCTTGGATGCATTGTCCCAAAGAAGCATAGGTGCTGTTAGGGCGGCGCTCATGACGGACTTCGGCCAAGCGTTCAGGCGCAATCGATAACCCAAACAATTTATGACGATGTGGCGCTAAGGTAGCGGGTAAGGCACCGCGCTCAAAATCCTCAGGGATCAGCGGGTAGTTGGCGGCTTTGACTGCATACTGCATGGCTAAATATAAACTTGTAGGGGTTTTACCACAGCGAGAAACCCCTACTAAGATCACGTCCGCTTGCTCTAGACCTTGGACGTATTGCCCGTCATCATGGGCCAAGCTAAAGTTGATGGCCTCGATACGATGGTTGTATTGTTCGGACAGTACATTGCTATGGGAGCGTCCCACAGAACGATTCGACTTCACCCCCAAAGCACGCTCAATATGACGGAGGAACGCGCCAAATAAATCTAAAAAAATGCCATTGGCAGCGCCAATTGTCTTGGCCATCTTAGGGTCGACCAAGGTGCTAAACACCAAAGGGGGCGTGCCTTGTTCTTCGGCACATTGGTTAATGCGAGCGACTACCGATGCCGCCTTTTCGTGGGTATC
>DWUQ01000083.1 GCA_019120675.1 Candidatus Paenalcaligenes intestinipullorum
ATGCTTTGCTGGTACCTAAAACCCAAGATGGTCGAGTATTGTTTGCTGTACCGTGGCTGGGAAAAGTGATCCTCGGCACCACCGATACCCCCACCGACGATCTGAGCTACGAACCAAAAGCCTTTGAGCAAGAGATCGCTTTTATTTTGCGTGAGGCGGGCAAATACCTACAAAAAGCGCCCACTCGTGCCGATGTGCGTAGTGTGTGGGTAGGGTTGCGGCCGCTGGTGCGACCACTTAGTTCTGGTCAAGATACCAAGCGTCTGAGTCGAGAGCACACCATTTTAATAAGCCCTAGCAAATTAGTGACCGTGACAGGAGGGAAGTGGACGACCTACCGCAGCATGGCGGAGGATGTGCTGCAGCATGTTCAACAGGAAGGCTTACTGCCGCATTTACCTGCCGCTACGACCGCACAGCATCGTTTGGTTGGAGCACAAGGTACGGCTACTGCACCGCGCTCGTTAGTCAGTCAGTCCGGTGTGGAAGCCTACGGCGACGAACAAGCTTTGCTTCAGCAGTTGCCAGGGGCAGATCGAGTGTTGGCGTTGGGGCTCACTGAAGCTATGGTGCGTTTTGCAGCGCGGTATGAGTATGCCATTACCGTCGAGGATGTGTTGGCGCGTCGCTATCGTTTGTTGTTTTTGGACAGTAGTTTAGCGGCCCAAGTTGCGCCACAGGTGGCCGAAATTTTACGCGAAGAGCGGGCCACTGACCCTCAGTTGGAGACGTTTTTAAGCTTATGCCAGCAGTATCAATTAGCCTAAAAAAGTGATTCTCTCTATCTGAAAATCTAATTTTTATGGGTTGTTGTGCCAAAAAGCGGCTGTTTACGTGTTTATTTGGTGAGTTTGCCCTATCTATCTTGGCATATTGCTTATAGCTAAACGGCTTAGGCTGCACCTTAATTCATAAGGAATGGGCTGGACGCTTTAAGCGCCAGCGGATGTGAAGCTGCTGCTTAGACTAAAGTCCGTGCGTTGGGCGGCCGCCTGCCTTGTGTTAGCGGCCCTCAGCGGATGCTATACTGCAGGCACCCAGTTTGAATCGAATGGCTTGGCGTGGTTGCAGCCGGGTATTACGCCCCTGAGCGATGCCAAGGTGTACCTCAAGGCCGAGCCCGATCAAACCTATTACCGTCACGATGGCAGCAGCTTGCAAATCTGGCGGTACAATCGCTCCTTGTTTCCGGATGGCGTGTATTTAGATCGAGAAATCTGGCTCGAATTTGACCAGCTCGGTATCTTGCAGCGCGTTGTCAAACAGAAAAATATTCAAAACAAAGCGGACAAGGCAAACGACTTTTAACACCAAGCGGAGAGCCATGAGCCGATTTCTTCAACCCGACATTGATCACGATCTACTTCAAGCCGGGCAAGAGGCGGTCAAACAAAATCTCCAAGGCTTGATCCATCTCTTACAAGCCTACCCGCCTTTTGATCGGATGCACTCCGATAATCTTCAAGCGCTACTTAGTCGGGGCGCTTTGGCTTTTTATGCCAAAGACACCGCTATTCTTAGCCCGGACGATGGGGTATCGCAACACGTCCATATTATTCGCCAAGGCTCGGTGGCGGTGTACCCACAGCAGCCTGTGGTGGCGCCGGTGGTCAGTACCAGCGCTACGGACTCGGTGGCCGACACGCCCAATATATCGACTCAAATACCTCCCCCTCTAACGGAGCTTCCTCCTGTCGTGCCCTCAACCGTTTCCGAGGCTTACTTGGGACCGGGTGATATGTTTGCTTTGGATGCGTTGCTCAAAGAAAAAGCCGTTAAACGCTTTTACGTCGCCGATGAGGATGTGTTTTGCATCATCATTGATAAGAGTGATTTTTTAGACATCTTAAAACGCTCGGAACCGCTGCGTCTGTTTGCCTTTAGGGGGGTCAGTAGTCTGTTTGGGCAGATTTACGAACAAGCCCGCCAGACCGCATACGAGCAAAGCAGCCCCAGCATCAGTTTGAACGCCAAATTAGCCGGCTTGGTGCAGCGGCCAGCGGTACGTTGCCACCCTAGCATTGTGGTGCACGAAGCGGTGGCATTGATGCATCGCGAAGCGGTGACGAGTATCGTGATTAGCCGCCACCCTCAGGGCAAGCCCGAAGGGATCTTTACGCTGCGTGATCTACGCCGTATTGTGGCCAGCGATGTGACCGCACTACAAGGGCCAATGGGCGCGGTTATGACGGAGCAGCCGATTTGCTTAGGCGAGAACGCCAGTGCCTTCGAAGCCACGATGCTGATGGCGCAGCATCATATTGGTCATATTTGTGTGATGGATGGCGAGACCCTCAAAGGCGTCATCTCCGAGCGGGATGTGTTTGCCTTGCAGCGTGTGGATTTGGTGCAGCTTTCACGACAATTACGCTACGCTACCGACAAGCAGCAGCTGATTGAAACCCGCGACGATATCCCCGCCCTAGTCACCATGATGCTGGCGCACGGAGCCAGCGCCAGTCAGTTGATGGATGTGGTCACCCAGCTTAATGACCATACCAGTAGCCGAGCCATTGAGCTGTGTTTGCGGGATCACCCTCACATTGATTTTGACTTTAATTGGATGCTTTTTGGTAGCGAAGGGCGGGGCGAGCAAACGCTGTTTAGCGATCAAGACAATGCCATGCTCTTTGAGGCTGATGGACCGGATCAAGCTGAGGCGCGCCGTACCCAATTGTTGCCCTTGGCTAAGGAAATCAACCAGTTGTTGGATGCGTGCGGCTTAGCGTGGTGCAAGGGTAATATCATGGCCAGCAATCCCGAGCTGTGTTTATCCTTACAAGAGTGGCAAGATAAGTTTTCGCAATTGATGAATAACCCTTCGCCTCGGCACTTGTTGGAATCCAGTATTTATTTTGACCTTCGTCATTTGTGGGGCGAAGGCGATGCCTTTGAGCAATTTCGGGCTTTTTTACGTCAAGAGTGCGTCACCCACACCCGTTTTCAACGGGCGTTGGCACGGGTGGCCGTACTCAATAAACCACCCGCTGTCGATCACTTACGAAGCATTTTAGGCGCCACCTTAGGTACGCGAACCAGCGTGGATTTAAAATACCAAGGGATTAATCCGTTTGTGAATGGGGTGCGTGTGTTGGCTCTGACGATCGGTTGCCAAGACAGCAATACCCACGCACGGATTCAGTTCTTGCGTCGCAAGGGCGTGTTTAGTAGTGCCGACGCGCGCGGTTATAGCCAAGCCTTTAATTATTTGCAACTGCTGCGCATGCAACAGCACCAAGAGCAACGCGTAACGGACCAGCCCTTTTCTAATCATGTGGAACCCAGTAGGCTCGACCCCATCGATAACCGCATGCTCCGTGAGTCCTTGCGCCAAGCTCGGCAGCTGCAAACCATGATTAAACTGCGTTACCGCATTTAGAGCCAATACTTATGTGGACACGTGTAAAACAATGGTGGGCGCGTAAAGAGCAAAGTGAACGTCCCACCCCTTGGCTGGACGTGGCGGAGCAGCCCTTGGCGGACAGCGTGTATTGGGTCTTGGACCTAGAAAGCGACGGCTTACACCCTAAAAAAAACCGTATTCTGTCGATTGGAGCGGTCACTGTTGCGCAGCAGCGTTTGCAGTACGGCAGCAGCTATTACCGACTGTTGCTGTATCGAGGCAAGTTGCGTGGCGATTCGCTGCTCATTCATGGGCTATCGCCCAGCGAGCTTGCCAAAGGCAAAGAATCCAAACAGGTGCTGCACGAATTGTGCGAGCAAGGCCAGGATAAGCTTTGGGTCGGTTTTCATGCGGGTTTTGATGCGCAGTTGTTGCAAAATGCCTTTTGGCAGGAATTAAATTGGTCGGTGCGCCCAAGCATTATTAATATTGCTGAGTACTTACCCATGCTGGTGGATGAATCTGCCGACAGCCACAACACCTTAGAGTATTGGGCCAATTACTTTCAGTTGGACGGAGTGGGGCGTCACAATGCCTTGGGCGATGCCAGTGTCACGGCTGAGCTTTTATTAGTGGTGATCGCTAAAGCCCATGCGTTAGAGCTGTACACCTGGGCGCAGTTGAATGAGCGTCTCAAGCAATGGCGACAGATACGTTTACATTTGCAGCCGAGCTTTTAACTGCACCTCGTACAGTCACTATGAGCGAATATCGCCATCGGCCGCAAACATATTAAGGGTATCCCGCACTTGTGACTGCACGCGTCGAGCCAACCTGTCGCCCACCAAGTCGCTGCCTTTTTGGGCTTCCACATCGTAGCTGGTTTGGGACTTAATTGTGGCCAACACATTGTTGTAGGCTTTGACAATGGCCATCACGGCATCGGAGGGAAGCTTGCGTATGACCTCGCCATTTTCATTATCGACCAGCGACAGCACAATGCGATCCGTATCGGGGTCAATAAATGCGTAGAATAGTCAAAGGTATAACGTCTTTATTGCCTCTTAAGCCTTCAAGCTTTATACGGCATAATTAGTACTGGATTGAGCCAGCTAACGCTTAGGCTGCTTACTTGGAACTGCTCATTACTTATGCCTCATATTGAAGCCCGCCAAGTTGAAAATGCCCTCACTTCAGCGGGCAGTTTTTGCTTTAAACCTTGCACTCGTCTCGCGCCTAATGCCTAACGCCAATCACAACACTAGTCAGCGCTGTGAGTACGCAGTATGATGCTTTTTTACATTCTTATACAAATGCTTTGCTGTACGTTTACGCGTGGCCACAGCAGGGCAATAGGTTTAACAACAAGGGGAAACGAGTGAAACTTTACGCAAAAGGTCTGGCGGTAATGGGCGCGGCTCTACTTATCAGCGGCTGTAGCAACGTCAAAGACGATTTCATCAAACAATGCCGCAATGAAAGCATGATGCCGCAAAATGTTTGCGAATGTCAGTACGATGAGCTCAAAAAACGCAGCTCGGACAAGGACATCAAGCACTTCCTTAAAGGCGAGCACGATAAAAGCAGCCTAAGCCTCAACGACCTCATGGCCGCAGGCATGACGTGCTCCAAAGGGGTGCTCGAAGGGCTGTTTGGCCAGTAATCGGTCGTGACTAGGGCTTGGCCTGTTACTTGGCTACCGTTCAAAAGGCCTCAAGCCTAGCCACCTTTAGCACCAATGTGTAAGCGGCTCAGCCTTTACTCCTTTTTCTTTTGTTGATTGCGCTGCAGCGATTGGGTTAGGCGATCCAAAATCATCGCTAAAATCACCACCGCAATTCCCGCCACAAAGCCATCGCCCGAGCGTAAGCGCTGAATGGCCCGCCACACTTCGCTGCCCAAGCCGTCGGCCCCAATCATGGCGGCAATCACCACCATCGACAAGGCCAGCATAATCGTCTGATTAATCCCTGCCATAATGGTTGGCAACGCTAAGGGCAATTGCACCTTGAACAGCTTTTGTCGTCGCGTTGCGCCATAGGCATCAGCCGCCTCCACCAGCTGCGGTGGCACTTGGCGAATCCCCAAAATCGTTAACCGTATGGTGGGCGGCATCGAAAAAATCACGGTGGCAAAAATTGCCGACACCGAGCCAATGCCAAAAAACGGTATGGCTGGAATCAAATACACAAAAGCTGGCATGGTTTGCATAAAATCCAGCAGTGGCATCACTAAACGGTACAAGCGGCTGGATAGGGCAGCGATAACCCCGATCGGCAGGGCAATCGCCATCGCCACCAGCGTAGCAATGACCACTAAGGTAAGGGTTTCAATCATAGGCATCCATAAGCCCAGATTCCAAATTAACCCCAAACCCAACACCGAGCCAATTGCCAAGTGTCTCCCTGCAATGCGTGCGCACATCAATGCAAACAACGCAATAAACAACCACTCGGGCACATCCATTAGCACATCGTTTAAGCCCTCAATGCCGTCTTGGGTAATACGAGAAATGCTACGCGTCACCCCCGAGTAATGACTGGTTAAAAATTTTAAGCCTTGGTCAATCCAATCGCTTAAAGGCAGGGTAGGGATGTCCAGCTCATAGGAAAAAATACTCAGCTTCATGCGTCCTCTCCCAGCTTCGCCAATTCACTTAAAATCGCACCTTTCACAATCACACCGGCCAATTTGCCGCTTTCTTCGACCACAGCAATCGGAATACTACGACCGTCAAATAAGCCAAATAAACTGCTTAAAGCCTCCTCGGGGTTGACCGTGGGGACGTCGCGGTCAATGTAAGCGTCCAAGCTGTCCGCTTGGTCTTCAATGGCCTTGCGCACCTCGCTCACATGAATCAACCCCACCAAGGTGCGATCCCGCTGGGTAACATAAATGGCATCAAAGCCAAACTCGCTCATTTTACGTAAGGTCGTGCGCGGTCCATCGGTCGGGCGCGCGGTGACGCGTACTGGACGCATCACATGCCGTGCGGTCAGCACCTTGGACATGTCCACACCCTCAATAAAGCGTGCCACATACTCATCAGCAGGCTTGGTGAGGATTTCCTCAGGTGTACCCACCTGCACAATTTCACCATCTTTCAGCAAAATAATCCGATCGCCAATATTCAGCGCCTCGTCCAGATCATGCGTAATAAAAATGGTGGTCTTTTGCGTGCGGTACTGCAGCTCTTGCAGCTCCTGTTGCATATCCTTACGAATGAGTGGGTCGAGAGCAGAAAAGGCTTCGTCCATCAACAGCACACTGCCATCATTGGCCAGCGCACGGGCAATGCCCACCCGCTGTTGCATCCCCCCAGACAGTTGATGCGGATAGGCATCGGCCCAGTCCGATAACCCCACTTGAGTCAGGGCCTCGGCCGCGATCTGTTGACGCTCGGCTTTGGGTGTGTGTCGAATTTCTAAACCAAACTCGGCATTTTGTTGCACGGTCTTATGAGGAAACAATGCAAAATTCTGAAACACCATCGAAAAATGGCGACGACGCAGCTCCAGTAACGCTTTGTCGGACGCGCCAGTGATGGCCTCATCATTAATGGTGATCTCCCCGCGTGTGGGTTCGATCAAACGATTTAGGCAGCGGATTAAGGTGGATTTCCCTGAACCCGACAGCCCCATAATGACGAGCAGTTCGCCTTCAAAGACATCAAAGTTAATGTCGTACAGGCCCAGGGTTTGGCCCGTTTTTTCTAAAATTTCTGGGCGTTTTAGCCCCTTTTCTCGCAGCTCTAAGGCGCGTTTTGGGTGTGAGCCAAACACTTTGCTGAGTTGGCGTACCCGTATTTTTACCGGTTTTTCGGTACTCATGTGTGAACCACTATGGAAAAATCAATCAAAAAAGCTTGCCTCCAACGTTGACTCAGCCAACCTGGACGCAAGCTTTTACACTTCAAAAAAGGAAGGGGAGTGCTTCAACAACACTTAGTTGATCTCTACGCCCTCTAACCACTCGTCGAGCAAGTCGCTGTGCTCAGCCAGCCACTTTTGGGCGTTTTCGTACGGATCGGTATCGGGTACTTCGTTCATGAGCTGGACTTCGCCCATGTCTTCGGGCGTCCAGTGGAAGTTTTTCAGCACGGTGTAGGCATCGGGCATGTCTTCTTTGAGGCCTTTGCGCACAATAGTATGAATTTGCTCAGCGCCACCGTATATGCCTTTGGGGTCGTCTAAGTATTTCAGATCCCAGCGGGCAAATTTCCAGTGGGGCGTCCAACCGGCCACCACGATGTCTTCGTTGTTGGCAATGGCATTGCCTAAAGCGGCTGTCATGGTGGCGTCGGTGCCATCGCGTAAACGCAGTTTTAGCCCGTACTCGTCAATGACCTCTTGGGTTAAGCGCTGCAATCCAGCGCCGGGATCAATGCCGATAATTTCACGGTTCAGGTCACGAGCGTGATCGTTTAATTCCTCAATGGAGTCAATTTCGGTGTAGGCCGGTACGACTAAACCCAGCTTCGTGCCGTCTAGGTTCACACCGAGGTCTTCCACCTGATCGCCCAGCTGCTCAAAATAATCCTCGTGGGTGGTGGGTAACCAGCCCTCTAGGAGCGCATCGGCATCACCCGAGGCGACGGCTTGCCACATGGCTCCACCGCTTAGGCTGCTGAGCTTGACATCGTAACCGGCTTTTTCGAGCGCGACGCGAACCACGTTGGTGGTGGCTACGGTGGAGGACCATTCTACGAGGGCTAAGTGGACGGTGCCTTTGCTTTCTTTGGCGGCTACGGGGGCGGCGCTTAGAATGCCGACGCTGGCTAAGGTGGCCACGGCGGCATTGCGCATACGCTTTAATAGTGTTTTGGTGTTTGACATTATTCGACCTGCAATGATTCGTTATCAAATGATTCGACTTTATACCATATCTTCTCGAAGGATGACGAGATATGGGTCAATGAGTGGTTAGGTTCTGGTTCGTTGAGGGGGTAGCGCGTTGAGGCTTGGGGTGGGTTCCGGGCCGAGGGGCGCTTTGCGCTTCCTTTAGGCTGGCGTATTTTTCAGGTCGTTCGCAAACTCGCGCTGCGCGCTCAAACAGTGCTCATTTTTTCCTGAAAAATCCGCCAGCCTGCGGCCCTCGTCCAAGTCACCAGCCCCAAGCCTCAACGC
>DWUQ01000084.1 GCA_019120675.1 Candidatus Paenalcaligenes intestinipullorum
AGACTGCTTCGGGTCGTAAGCTACGGTGCGCAGTATCTAATAATACGCGGCAGGCCTGATAAACGTTGAGCATCGGTATATAAAGGATTCGCTAAGGGCTCGGGGTTGCCTGGCAGCTGTAAACACGCAATAAGTCCCATTGAACACCTTGCTCATGGGGGTGTTGGATTTCGTACGCTGCTAAGCGGCTAGCTACTAAGTAGTCTACGCGATTGAGTTAGGCTTGGCGTACAGAAAACGTCGTCAATACGCTCGGTGCGTATTCGGTCAGGCTGCCTGCTACACGGCGAGGTAAGAGAGCCGGAATCTGTTAAACAGGTTGAAGCGGCTGTCGGATACTAAAGGTGGTACCGACCTGCTCTTGGCTGGAGCAGTGGATGGTGCCTTGGTGGCGCAAGATCACCGTTTCCACAAAGGCCAAGCCGATGCCACTGCCGAGCGGCACCTCAGCACGATCCGTGTGGGCGCGTTGGAAGGGTTGGAAAATTGTCGCGACCTGGGCCGCGGGAATGCCCCAGCCTTGGTCTTGAATCTGTATAGAGAAGTGTGTCGAGTCTGCGCTTAAGGTACAACGAACCGTAGTCTGCGCGGCACTGTACTTTAAGGCGTTATCCAGTAAGTTGAGTAAAGCGCGCTTATATAAGGCTTCGCAAATAAAGGCGTAAATGGGGGTATCGGGCTCTATGAATTCGATGCGAATGCTTTTTTGTTCTGACAACGGCCAAAGCTCATCACAACACTGAGCGCACAAGTCATTGAGGTTGCACTCGTTAAACTCTAACTGAATGGCTTCGGCTTTGGCCAACGCCATAAACTCATCCACCAATCTTAGGGTGGTTTGAGCGTAATGTTCAATAGTGAGAAGGGTCTCAGACGCGAGTGTCTGTGCAGAATTAGAGTGGTTTTGTGCTCGGGTCAACGCGATCAATGCCAAAATAGCATTTTGGGGAGCGCGCATATCGTGCGAAATAAAGCGTAAGGTCTGCTCGCGGCGTTGTTGAGAATCGCGCAACAACTCAATCCCGTGCTGTAAAAAGCTTAGGCGTGCTGGCAACGTGGCCGCCTGATGCCGAGCACTCAAGGCCGTGCGTAAGCTGGGGTCTTGCTGGCTGAGTACGTTGAGTTCGTGATCCACATAGCGCAAGGTGGTTTCTTGACTGCGCCAATGCCAAATCGGGTACGCCAAAATGGTAGCGATTAAGCCGGGAACGATGGATAGCTTAATGTGTAAGCTGTACACACCCACCCACGCGCACCCCAATAAGGCCATCAACAGCCCTGCCGTGAGCGCCAAAGCTTGACGTGGAGAGCGTTTTAGCAGTGCCACACACACGAGCACCACTGGCAAGGCATTTAATACAATCAGCAGCCATAAAGGGGCAACACGAATCCAGTTATCCGTAAGCGCACTGTGCAAACCATGGGCTAAGATACTGACGCCCGGTTGCAACGGTTGCTCGGGAGTGGCGAGCGGGGTCGAAAACAAATCCCCCAAGCCACTGCTCCAAGCCCCCACCAACACATAGCGATTGGCAAACTCTTCTGGCGAGTATACGCCCGCCAACACATCCGCATAGCGATACAGTTTAAAAGCTGGCTGGGTCGTCACCTGAAAAGGGAGTAAACGCATTGCAGAGTGCGTGTTTTTTAATAAAGCCCTCGCCTGCTGAGCCTCCCCTGCTGCCTGTAACAATGCCACAATTAGATGTGAATAAGGCGCTTGGTGGTTGGTTTTTTGTGCGAGTTGTAAGCGTCGGACCACCCCGTCATGATCGGGGTACACATTGATGTAGCCCGTAGCGGCTGCGGCGTCATCAAACGGACGAAACGGTGGTAGGGCGGTCTGAGTGTTCGGGTCAATAACCAATGGAAGCACGACTCTCCCATGGGTGGCGATGGCTTGCGCAAACGCGTCGTCATCTTGGGGGAAATTAGGGTTGGCTTCGGAAAACAGCACATCAAAGCCCACCGCTTTGGCCTCGGATAAATGGGGCAGCAGCTCAGCGTGCTTGGTGCGCCGCCAAGGCCAAAAGCCCAGCTGCGCAATGCTGTCGTCATCAATCGTAATAATGGCAATATTAGACGGGGTCGTGGCACTGGGCTGTAAGCGAATCGCCCAGTCATACAACACATTATCGAACTGTTGCAGACGCAGCTCGTGGCGAAAGCTGGTACCCAGCATACTGAGCGTTACCAAAGTCAGTAGCATCAGCCACCATTGGCGTTTGAGTTGCCGCGTTAACAACGCATACGTGGTGAAGGCTGAGTCCGTGCCGAGCGGTTGCATGGTCTTAGTACTGGGTCAGTGCCAGGGGCAAGCCATAATCGGTGAGTACGCCTTGGCCATTACGACTGATCACGCCAAGCAGCCCAGTGTAGTGTAGTTGTGCGTCATCGCCCATCACACCATATTCATCCACCGCGCGTACCCACACATAATGCGGCCCATTGGCATACGAGCGCAGCGGATAGGGGGAGACATCGATCCACTCACGACTGACAATATTCGCGCCTTCCTGATCCAAGGAAACTTGTACCAAGTACTGCTGAGCGCCCGTTACAGGGTGAATAATTAAAGGAGAGCGCGTGCGATCGGGGTCGGCCTGCTCAAGGAGAGGGGCGGGCAATAAGCGAGTCGTGGCTACGACCTGTCCTGTAGGGTTGGTGACGGCCGCGTGCTGAATACCCAGCGTATGTTGGGTGTTGTTTCGAGTGTGTAAATGCGCCTGACCTGAGACGACTTCTGTAATGCTGTGATCCGTATTCGTCTGGTGATGCACCCGCAAGGTTGTACCGCGCACACCAGTGACCGCGGTTGGCGTGTGCACTTCGAAGCGGCCGACCCCTCGGGCATCGGGGGCCACACGGCTTTCGACACTGCCAGCCTCCAGTTTAAGGATCGAGTCCGTAAGAGGAGCTTTGGTGAAACGATTCAGTTGTTGCACCAGCACCGTACTATTTGGAGGAATACTGATCGTACTGTGATCCGACAATTGAACAGTTAAAAAGCCGTTGTCGCTGGTGATAATCGTGTCGCCAGCATGAATCGGCTCGTTAGCATGCGCTAAATTGCCATTGATGGTGGCGTTGCCTTTCACGTGTTGAATCGTGGCCTTATCATCGCTGACTGGAATCATTGCAAATGGAATCTTTAAGAGCTTGCCAATCGGTAAGGCTAAGGTGTCATCGACCTGATTTTTTTGCTGCAACAAACGCCAATTGTTTGAGCCTGAGGTATAGCGTTCCGCAATATCGGATAAGGTATCGCCCGCCACGACATGGTATAAAAAATCGTCGCCGTCAGCACCCCGAGGTTGGGCCATACAGATAGAGGTAAAAAAGCTGGCCACACACAATCCAACAACAGATAAACGGCGCATATTCTCACACTATGACAAGGTTAATGTTCAACAGACGACTTTTCATCCAGCGTATCCAAGCGATAACCCAATGCATACGATGCCGTCAGACGCACACCGTTTTCAGGTCGTAAGCCTAACTTGCGTCGCACATTAGACAGGTGCGTATCCAAAGTGCGCGAGGTCGCGGGGATTTCCCGGTTCCATACCGCTGTACTGAGTACATCACGTGAAAACAACCGGCCTGGATTACGAAACAACAACAGCGCCAGCTCGAACTCTTTGGGAGCCAGCTCAATATTCTGCCCTGCATGACTAATGCGCTGCTCAGCAGGATACACCTCGTAACCAGCCAGCTTCAGCACCTCACTGTCAGATTGCACAGGATTAGTGCGACGCAGTAAAGCATGCATACGCGCATTCAGCTCGCCGAGTTTTACAGGCTTACTTAGGTAATCGTCGGCTCCAGCGTGCAAGCCCTCGATTAAATCCGCCTCGGTATTACGCGAGGTCACCATAATAATAGGGAGAGCAGTGCCCAAATGCTGACGTACCCATCGGACCACATCCAAACCGCTAATATCCGGCAACTCCCAATCCATTAGTAACAGATCGAAGGCTTCCGGCTCCTTAGCGAGTTTAAGTAATAAGGGTTTCCCCACTGGATAGGTGATGCAAGTGTAACCATGTTTTTGCAGCGCTTGCGTCAAGAAGTCGGCCAACACCGCATCATCTTCAATAATTGCTATGTTCATTTACAAAAGCTCACAAAGTAATAACAAAAAAGCTACAAACACCTTACCCCAGACGAGCGATTGGCTAAGGGCAGAAAAACCATTCTCGGCCTCTCTTGTGATGGTAAACCCACAAAAGCGAGATACACCGTGTATTCTAGCCTGAACAAATGTTGACCAATTAGGCGGTATCATGGTAAATTTAAGGGCTTACTCAAGGGATCCTTTGCCGGTATTTCCCTAGCAGTTCGGTAGATATGTATAGCTTTTCTTGAAAAGGTCTACTACCCCTACCTGCTAACCCCGCTCTTTTACGCTTTTACTCGTGCTTGGGCGGTGTTATGCACCTTCGTCCAAGCGAATCCCTTCGCGCGGATTTTGATTGATTGTACGTAAAAGGATACGTCGAGGTTATGCCAACCATTAGCCAATTGATACGCAAGCCACGCGGTGTCGGTCGCCCAGGTAGCAAAAGCCCTGCGCTCGAAAACTGCCCGCAGCGTCGCGGTGTGTGCACTCGTGTTTACACCACCACCCCAAAAAAACCTAATTCTGCGCTCCGTAAAGTTGCCAAAGTACGTCTGACCAACGGCTACGAAGTTATTTCGTACATCGGTGGTGAAGGCCACAACTTGCAAGAGCACTCGGTCGTACTCATTCGCGGCGGTCGTGTAAAAGACTTGCCTGGTGTGCGTTACCACATCGTTCGCGGTGCTTTGGATCTCCAAGGTGTTAAAGACCGCAAACAAGCTCGCTCCAAATACGGTGCCAAGCGTCCCAAATAATCTGAATTACAAGTTTCCACAAACCAGTATGGTGCGTGTCCTTGCAGCCTGATGGCTCAACGCCCAGGGATGTAAGTGGTCATTTAACTAAATGGCCGTGACCGTGAAACGCGGTTCAACTGAATAGTTACAAGGATAAAATTATGCCTCGCCGTCGCGAAGTACCCAAACGCGAAATATTGCCTGATCCTAAATTCGGCAATGTCGAACTCGCAAAATTCATGAACATTGTTATGTTGTCCGGCAAAAAAGCCGTGGCAGAACGCATTGTGTATGGCGCCCTCGATCACATCCAGGAAAAATCCGGCAAAGATCCGATCGAAGTCTTCACCAACGCCATCAACAACGTTAAACCTGTGGTCGAAGTAAAAGGCCGCCGCGTAGGTGGTGCCAACTACCAGGTACCCGTCGAAGTCCGCCCTGTACGTCGCTTGGCTTTGGCCATGCGCTGGGTGCGTGAAGCCGCCAAAAAGCGTAGCGAAAAATCCATGGATTTGCGCTTAGCTGGCGAGCTGCTCGATGCCGCTGAAGGTCGTGGTGGTGCAATGAGAAAGCGTGAAGACACGCACCGAATGGCCGAAGCGAACAAAGCTTTCAGCCATTTCCGTTGGTAATCTAAGGACATATACATCATGGCCCGCAAAACCCCTATCGAGCGCTATCGTAATATCGGTATCTCTGCACACATTGATGCTGGTAAAACCACTACGAGCGAACGCATCCTGTTCTACACTGGTGTAAGCCACAAGCTAGGCGAGACCCACGAAGGTTCCGCTACCATGGACTGGATGGAGCAAGAGCAAGAGCGTGGGATTACGATTACTTCCGCCGCAACCACCGCTTTCTGGCGTGGTATGGCAGGTGATTACCCCGAGCACCGCATCAACGTGATTGACACCCCCGGACACGTGGACTTTACCATCGAGGTAGAGCGTTCCATGCGTGTGCTGGATGGCGCGGTCATGGTGTACTGCGCGGTGGGCGGCGTACAGCCTCAGTCCGAAACCGTATGGCGTCAAGCCAACAAATACGGTGTGCCCCGTTTGTTGTTCATCAACAAAATGGACCGTACTGGCGCTAACTTCTTCAAAGTCTACGAACAGCTCAAGCTACGCCTCAAAGCGAACCCTGTACCCGTCGTTTTACCGATTGGTGCCGAGGACGAGTTCAAAGGCGTGATCGACCTGACCAAGATGAAAGGTATCATCTGGGAAGAAGAAAACTACGGTATCAAATTCGATTACATCGATATTCCTGCCGAGTTGGCTGACGAAGCCGCTAAATGGCGTGAAAACCTGGTTGAGTCCGCGGCTGAAGCCAACGAAGAGCTGATGAACAAATACCTCGAAGAAGGTGATTTGTCGGAAGCTGATCTCAACAAAGGGATCCGCTTGCGCACCATTGCTGGCGAAATCCAGCCCATGCTGTGCGGTACTGCCTTCAAAAACAAAGGTGTACAGCGCATGCTCGACGCGGTGATCGACTACCTACCTTCCCCAGTAGATATTCCTCCTGTGGCCGGTGAAGACGACAATGGCAACCCCATTACTCGTCCTGCTGACGACAAAGCCCCCATGTCGGCTTTGGCGTTCAAGCTCATGACCGACAACTTCGTAGGTCAGCTGACTTTCGTACGTGTGTACTCCGGTATCCTCAGCTCTGGCGATACCGTTTACAACCCCGTCAAAGGCAAGCGCGAGCGTATTGGTCGTATCTTGCAGATGCACGCCAACAACCGTACTGAGCTCAAAGAGCTGGTCGCTGGCGACATCGCTGCTGTAGTGGGCCTCAAAGAAGTCACTACTGGTGAGACCTTGTGCGATATGCAAAATCACATTTTGCTTGAGCGCATGGAGTTCCCCGAGCCGGTTATTTCTCAGGCTGTTGAGCCCAAAACCAAATCCGACCAAGAAAAAATGGGTGTGGCCCTTTCCCGTCTGGCTCAGGAAGATCCATCTTTCCGTGTTACCAGCGACGAAGAGTCTGGCCAAACCATTATTTCTGGTATGGGTGAGCTGCACTTAGAAGTCTTAGTCGATCGTATGCGCCGTGAGTTCGGCGTTGAAGCCAACGTTGGTAAGCCACAAGTGGCCTACCGCGAAACCATCCGCGGCGTATGTAACGAAGTCGAAGGTAAATTCGTTCGTCAGTCCGGTGGTCGTGGTCAATACGGTCACGTGGTCCTCAAGCTCGAGCCACTCGAACAAGGCGGTGGCTACGAGTTCGTTGACGAAATTAAAGGTGGTGTGGTTCCACGTGAATACATACCTGCCGTTGACAAAGGTATCCAAGAGACCCTGCACGCAGGTGTGATCGCGGGTTACCCTGTTGTTGACGTAAAAGCAACACTCTTCTTTGGTTCCTACCACGATGTTGACTCCAACGAGAACGCGTTCCGTTTGGCAGCATCTATGGCTTTCAAAGAAGGGATGCGCCGTGCGCAGCCTGTGTTGCTCGAACCCACCATGGCTGTAGACGTAGAAACCCCAGAAGAGTACGCCGGTACAGTTATGGGTGACTTGTCTTCCCGTCGTGGTATGGTTCAGGGCATGGATGATCTGCCAGGTGGTGGTAAAATCATTAAAGCCGAAGTACCTTTGGCTGAAATGTTTGGTTATTCCACTAGCTTGCGTTCCCAAACCCAGGGTCGTGCTACGTACAGCATGGAGTTCAAGCAGTACGCAGAAGCGCCTAAGCATGTCGCCGACGAGGTTGTCAGCGAGCGCGGCGCAAAATAAACTACTATTACGCGCTAGCCTGCACTCTAGCGGGCTAGCTAAAATTTGTTTTCTAGAAAACACAAGTTGAGATAAATCATGGCAAAAGGTAAGTTTGAACGGACCAAACCGCACGTCAACGTCGGTACCATCGGTCACGTTGACCACGGTAAAACCACATTGACCGCTGCGATCTGCACGGTTTTGGCTAAAGAGTACGGCGGCGAAGCACGCGATTACGC
>DWUQ01000085.1 GCA_019120675.1 Candidatus Paenalcaligenes intestinipullorum
TGTGCTCAGCATTACGCAAAGCATATGGCCCAACAGTCTGTCGATGTGGAAAAAGCCTTGCAGCAGTTTGCACCGGTCACCGCGTGTTGGACGATGTTGGATCAGTTTTATACCGATCAGGTTGTCTCGCGCGACGATATTCTTCAATTAAAACGTGCCGCCATCGAAGGGGCTAAGGCAGGTGAAGCCAGGCGCTTAGCCGCCATTATTTATAGCCCCGCCGAGATGCGCGATTACACCAGCTTGATGGCGGCGCCACGCAAGTGGCTGGATCAGCAGCCTACGGTGCGTAATACCGCACACGAGGAGCTGGTTACTCTAGCTTTGTCCCGTTTAGGACGAGAAAACGACCGAGCGGCTCAGGCTCAGTACATCCAGCAACGTTGGCAAAACCAGCTGAGCGAACCGAATTTGCACTGGGTATGGGGGCAGTTTGGTTTGGTGGCCGCGCTGCGGGTGGAGCCCGATGCGGCACGTTGGTATCGTCTCAGTGGCGCGACCCCAATGAGTGATTACAACCACGCTTGGGAGGTACGTGCCGAGCTGCGCGAGCCCGACATTAATTGGGTGCGCGTGCAGCAAAGCATTCAAAAAATGTCAGCGCGCCAAGCCGCCGAGCCCGTCTGGGTATACTGGAAAGGCCGTGCTTTACAAGCTCAAGGGCAAACGGCCGCCGCCACGCAAGCTTTTGAGTCCATTACCGGGGATTTGAATTTTTATGGTCAGTTGGCGCTCGAAGAGTTGGGTCGTTTACCCACTTTACCGCCTGCGCCCAGTCCTCTTACAGAAACCGATATTGCGGATGCACAGTCGCGTCCAGGTATCCGCCGTGCCTTGGCGCTGTTTGATCTCGGTTGGCGCTCCGAGGCGGTGTCGGAATGGGCGTATGCCTTGCGGGGCATGAGTGATCGACAGCTCCGTGCCACAGCTGAGGTGGCGCGTCGTGCTGGGGTTTACGATCGTGTGGTCAATACCTCGTTGTTGACCAAGCAGGAAGTCGATTTCAGCCAGCGTTTTATCGCGCCTTTCGAGGGGAAGGTCACCGCTCAAGCACAAGCCATTAACCTTGATCCAGCATGGGTGTATGGCTTAATTCGCCAAGAGTCACGCTTTATCACGGATGCACGCTCAGGGGTCGGCGCCTCCGGACTCATGCAGTTGATGCCCGACACCGCTAAATGGGTGGCCAATAAAATCGGTATGAGTGATTTTCATCCTTCGCGGGTGAATGAGTTCGATACCAACACGGTATTGGGCACCAACTACTTAAATATGGTGTTGCAGCAGCTGGATGGTTCCGAAGTGCTGGCTTCTGCGGGCTATAACGCTGGGCCTCGTCGACCTTTAAATTGGCGCGCACGCATGGCAGCACCGATGGAGGGGGCGATCTTTGCCGAAACCATCCCCTTTACCGAGACGCGCCTTTATGTCAAAAACGTGCTGTCCAACGCTACCTACTACGCCATGATGTTTAGTCAGCAACCCCAGTCACTCAAAAAGCGCCTAGGCACCATCCAAATGTCGGATCGCTTAACCGCGAGCACGCCGTGATGCTGTTAACTCCAGCTCAGCAGCAGGCGTTAAAGCAACTGACGCCTGCTCACGATCCCTTGACCCAAGGTTTAGAGTGCTATGTCGTGGGCGGAGCGGTACGGGATGCATTACTTGGCTTGCCCCCGGGCGACAAAGATTGGGTGGTGGTCGGCGCCACACCTGCAACGCTGCACCAGCGTGGCTTTATACCGGTGGGGGGTGATTTTCCAGTATTTCTGCACCCCCGCACCAAGGAAGAATACGCCTTAGCTCGCACCGAGCGTAAATCAGGGCGGGGCTATCAAGGCTTTACCTTTTATACCGGCACCGATGTTAGCCTCAGCGAAGATTTGCGTCGGCGCGATCTCACCATCAACGCCATGGCGGTGGATGCGCAGGGTGAGCTTCTGGATCCGTTACACGGACTCAACGATCTACAACAACGATGTTTACGTCATGTGGGCACTGCCTTTGCGGAAGACCCCGTGCGGTTGTTACGGCTGGCCCGTTTTGCCGCGCGCTTTCCCAATTTTACCGTTGCCCCCGACACCCTCCAGCTTGCTGAAAGTTTGGTGGCGGAAGGCGAAGTGGATGCGCTGGTGCCTGAGCGTGTTTGGCAAGAGCTCACCAAAGCTTTAGTGGCGCCCCAGCCTGTGCGTTTTGTAGAGGTGCTAAAAAAAGTGGGGGCTTTAGAGCGGGTGTTGCCAGGCTTGAGCTATGAGCCCAGCGTACGCAACGCCTTAATCTGTGCCGTTGAGCGGCACTATAGCTTGGCTCAGCGTTTTGCTGTGTTGGTAGCGAAAACTGCACACGTTCGTCAGCTGGCTCAGCGTTTGCGCGCCACCAGCGAGGCGGCTAGCTTAGGGGAGGCCGTCGCCCGTGCGCTCAATGCAGCGTTATTAACTCATTCCCAATCTGCCGAACAGCAATGGCAAGCGTTGGAGCAACTGGATGCGTTGCGTCGCCCTGAGCGTTTTATACAGATTGTGCAGTGTGTGCAGTGCTATGAAGGCACACTAAATATAACGCTATGGCAGCAACGCTTAGAGGCGGTACTGGCGGTGGATGCGGGCGCAATCGCCCGTCAGAGCACCGGCGGAGGCCTACAGATTAAACAAGCGGTGGCCCAAGCGCGCCTAGACGCGTTGCAGGCTTTATAAAGGGCGGAAGTCTAAAGGGGGATTGTAGCCACAGCACCAGCCGCAGCCTCAAGCCCAACTACTCCTTGCCTATAAACGATCGCGTCGATCGCCTTGCAGAAAGCCAATTAACGGCGGATCGACTTCTTTACCCAAGGCCAACACTTTAAATAGCTCGCCCATTTCCGCTTCGGATAACAGCTTTTGTACCGCACCCATCGTGTGGTTCCAGGTTGCTAAGGCAATGGTATTGCTGGAATCACTCGGCGGTTGATCCAGAAGCTGAGTGATGCCGCAATTCAACAAAAAGCGCGCTTGTGAGGTATAGCCCAGCACGTCCAAACCCGCCTCGACAGCGCTATCAGCCATCGCCGTAAAGTCCACATGTGCAGTCAAATCTTGTAAACCGGGCAAAATCAAGGCCTCCCCATGGGCGTGGTGACGGAAGTGGCACATGAGAGTGCCCTCAGAACGCTGCGCATGATAGTACTCGTGCTGGGGAAAACCGTAGTCAAACAGCAATACTGCACCACGCGCCAGCCAATCGCCAAGGCTACGCACCCAGCTTTCCGCTTGCAGGTTTAATTCAGACTGATAATTGGGGATTTGGGGCAGACGCGCTTCGGCCAGCTCAGCAAGCTGTGTGTCCTGAAGGGGGCGCATCGTCCACTGAAAAGGGCTTTGTAAACGCTGATCTGCTTGAGTGTCGGCTAAGCTAATCCCCACTTCGTGCAGGGTTAATTCCGCATCACGACGCACAATGTGGGTCGGCATGGCGTCCAGCAATTCGTTTGCCAACACCACGCCTTCGAAAGCACTCGGCAAGCCCTCTAACCAGGAAACCTGGTCGCCAAAGCTCGCCAAGCGTTGTTGTTGCCGATGACGCAAGCTAGGCGAAATTTCTAAGATTTGGTATTGAACGGCGTGGCCCAGCTGCGCAAAATAGCCCAGCACGGCTTCCGCCAATGCCCCACTGCCCGCGCCAAATTCCAAAATCTGCAGAGGCACGCCTTGGTCAAAAATTTGCAACGCTTGTTGAGCAAGGGTGTGACCAAAAATAGGGGTGAGCTCAGGCGCGGTGGTGAAGTCTCCGATAGGCAATTGGCTGCCAAACTTTGTACTGCCCCCACTGTAATAGCCGATATCCGGCGCATACAGAGTGTGATGCATCCATTGATCAAAGGGCAAAAAACCATCGGGTTGGACGGCGACCAGATTAATCAGCTGCTCATGATGGTGGTTCAGGCGAGCCAGCAGCTCGGGCTCCAATTGGGGCAGCCCAGCAGGGAAAACAGGAAAAGTCAGACGTTGCATACGGTAACGCTTAGGAGGGGGTGGAAGAGTCGTCGGTAGGGGGCGTGGGCGACTGAGCTTGGCGTAAGCGCCATAGTTCTCGCAGCATACCGATTAAAAAGGTGCCTAAAATTGCGGCCAAAGCAGCCAACACAAAATTATCCAATACAAACCATAGCGGAATGCACAATAAAAAAGCACGCCAGATTGGGCGCGTTAAAAAGGCTTGCCACACATTTTCACCACAGTATTAAGCAGACTCAGAGTACTTACTATCTTAACAGCTCGGTCTGGGCCACGTCTCTGCTATCATTAGTTTCTTTAGCTTGTTTTTGGTTAGTCACATGCCGCAATATCGTTCACGTACTTCTACGCATGGCCGCAACATGGCCGGTGCGCGTGCCCTTTGGCGCGCCACTGGCATGAAAGACGGCGATTTTAGTAAACCCATCATTGCCGTGGTGAACTCCTTCACCCAATTCGTACCCGGCCACGTTCACCTCAAAGACATGGGGCAGCTGGTGGCACGCAACATCGAAGCCGCGGGCGGTGTGGCCAAAGAATTCAATACCATCGCTGTGGACGACGGAATTGCAATGGGCCACGACGGCATGCTGTACTCCTTGCCGTCGCGTGAGCTGATTGCGGACTCGGTCGAGTACATGGTCAATGCGCATTGTGCCGATGCCATGGTGTGTATCTCCAACTGCGACAAAATCACCCCCGGTATGTTGATGGCGGCTTTACGCCTCAATATCCCCACCATTTTTGTTTCGGGGGGGCCCATGGAAGCGGGTAAAGTGTATTCCCCAGATGGCAAAACCGTGGTGCGCAAGCTGGACTTGGTGGATGCCATGATCCAAGCCGCAGACGATGCGATTTCCGATGAGGATGTGGATGCGGTCGAGCGCAGCGCCTGTCCGACCTGTGGCTCATGCTCGGGCATGTTTACCGCCAACTCCATGAACTGTTTAGCGGAAGCTCTGGGCTTGGCCCTGCCTGGTAACGGCACCATTGTGGCCACCCATGCCCGCCGCAAAGGCCTCTTCGAAATGGCTGGCGGCTTGATCGTGGAGCTCTGCAAGCGCTATTACGAGCAAGACGACGCTTCGGTACTGCCCCGCAGCGTAGCCAGCTTCGAGGCCTTTGAAAACGCCATGACCCTTGATGTCGCTATGGGCGGTTCCACCAATACGGTGTTGCACTTATTGGCGGCTGCGCAAGAAGCCGAAGTCAATTTCACCATGGAGGACATCGATCGTATTTCTCGTCGTGTGCCGTGCTTGTGTAAAGTCTCGCCTGCTGTCGAGGAATACCACATGGAAGACGTCCACCGTGCCGGCGGCATTTTGGGTATTTTGGCCGAATTAGCCCGTGCAGATCTATTGAATTTAGATGTACCCAACGTTCACAGCGGCACCTTGCGTCAGGCCATCGAAAACTGGGATGTGATGGGCAGCAACACCAAAGCTGTCGAGAAGTTTTACATGGCTGCGCCCGGTGGCATTCCCACACAGGTGGCGTTTAGCCAAGACCGCTATTATCAAAGCCTCGATACCGACCGTGCCCAAGGCTGCATTCGCTCCAAAGAGCACGCCTACTCCCTCGATGGGGGCTTAGCGGTGTTGTATGGCAACTTGGCCGAGAACGGCTGTATCGTCAAAACTGCCGGTGTGGACGACAGCATTCTTACCTTTACTGGGCGTGCCCGTATCTTTGAAAGCCAAGACAGCGCGGTGGCTGGTATTTTAAATGGCGATGTGGTCGAAGGCGATGTGGTGGTGATCCGCTACGAGGGCCCCAAAGGCGGCCCCGGCATGCAAGAAATGCTCTATCCCACCTCTTACCTCAAATCCAAAGGTTTAGGTGCCAAGGCTGCTCTGTTTACCGATGGGCGCTTTTCTGGCGGGTCTTCAGGCTTAGTGATTGGTCACGCTTCGCCCGAAGCCGCTGAGGGTGGCACCATTGGTTTGGTCGAGGAGGGGGACACCATTGAAATCGACATCCCCAATCGTCGTATTCACTTGGCGGTGAGCGATGCGGAGTTAGCCCAACGCCGTGCCGATATGGAAGCGCGTGGCGCTCAGGCTTGGCAACCCCAGGAGCAACGGGATCGCGTGGTGTCCCAGGCCTTGCGTGCGTATGCGGCCTTGGCGACGTCTGCCGACCGTGGTGCGGTGCGCGATGTGGATCAGCTGTATCGTCGTTAGGCGCTGTGGTCTAACATTGATGAGGGCTATTTAAACTAAGCGCCCAGTAAATTTTCATTTACTGGGCGCTTACTGTTTGCGTTATCTCATTTCTGGGTTGCACGAAAGACCTCACCGTTTAGGGTGTGTCAATTGCCTTATACATTAAAAAAGTCTGACCCGCTTTACAGCAGAAGGCCTTCAGAAGCCTCGACATCGCTTTACAGCAAAACCTCCTCAGACACCTCAAGATCCGCTGGCGCATCCTCGTGCACCACCTGATTGCGCCGTAAAAATGGCCCCCAATAACCCCACAACCATCACCGCACGGGCGATCAGAATCGTATGTAAACTGTGTTTGGGCAGTAAAAAACAACCCATCAAGGTCCAGAAGGGCACTATTATTAAAAAATAATGCCCATCACCATAATTCGCGAGCGCAAATACTCACTGCGAGCGAAAATAAGTCTTTACTATGATGAGTACTGGAAAAGGTGTCGCGTACGGCAATTAATTGAAGAAATTCGGTCAAATAGGAAGGGCTGAGAGGTATGGTGGTAGCATTGCAACAAAGTTGGTGAAACCAGCATGTAACTCCAGCGTATACGTTACACGCAGTGAACCGCTTATTACACAGCATAACGGGTTAAGTTATATTGATGCGTAACAAAAGCTTTGCTGCTAGGCTATACGAAAGTCCTAGAGAAATTGTAGAGCGAAGACGAGAGCCATGAACAGCACCACGATTTTGCAGCACCAACAACAGATTATCCAAGAGCTCGGTGTACAGCCGATGATTGAGCTGAACCACGAGCTCCAGCATCGCATCGCCTTTATCTGCGCCTACGCGCGTGCGGCACGAGCACAAGCCTTGGTGCTGGGGATTAGCGGGGGGGTGGATTCTTTAGTGGTGGGCTGCTTGGCACAGCGTGCGGTCAAGCAAATGCGAGCCGAAGGGGAAACCATCCACTTTGTCGCCATGCGCTTGCCCTATGGCACGCAGGTGGACGCTGCGGATGCCGAGGCGTGCCTACAAGTCATTCAGCCGGATCGTTGCTTGAACGTCGATATTCAGCCAGCCACCGATGCCTTAATGCATCAATTGGAGGTAGCGGGTCAGGGATTTAGTACGGTACAACGCCGTGATTTTATACTCGGCAACATCAAAGCGCGTCAGCGCATGATTGCTCAGTACACGTGTGCAGCGGCTGAAAATGGTCTGGTACTCGGCAGTGACCATGCAGCCGAGGCGGTGACAGGTTTTTTCACTAAATATGGTGATGGGGCGGCTGACCTAATGCCACTGACTGGCCTCAATAAGCGCCAAGTGCGTGCCTTAGGACGTTATATGGGGGCACCAGAGCACTTGGTCGAGAAAATCCCCACTGCGGACTTAGAAAGCCTCAACCCCATGCAGGCCGATGAGGCCTCTTTTGGTGTCCGTTACACACAAATTGATGATTTTCTAGAGGGGAAATCCATTGAGCCTGAGGCAGCTGAGCGCATTATCCAGCTTTTCTTAGGCTCAGCGCATAAACGCCACATGCCCGCGCACCCTCCACGACCTTTGGCGGATTAAACGATCGTGTCCATGCAACCCATGTTTCCCGCTTCCTCACTTGCGCGTTGGCTTTTACTGATTGTCCTGCTAACCGGGCTGTATTTCCTTAAAGATTTTCTTGTACCGGTTTTAGCGGCATTGATTATTGGCTTAGCCAGTTGGCCACTGTACAAACGATTACTGAGGCGTTGTGACGGACGCAATACGTTAGCAGCGACCATAGCAATACTGATTGTGGTTGTGGTGCTGATTGTGCCTTTATCGTATGGCTTGGCGTTTACCATTCGCGAAGTGATCAGCTTAATTGAATGGGCCCGAGAGGCCGATCGTTCGGGCGTACCCATGCCAGATTGGTTGCTGGCTTTGCCCTTTGTAGGGCCGCGTATCGTGGAGTACTGGGATACCATACTTGGGCAGCCCCAAGCCTTAGGCGCTGCGGTGCAAGCTGTCAGTGGCGAGCATTTAGGGAGCATTTCCCGTATGGTGGCCTCGTTCACCACCAATGCGGTGCAGTTGCTGCTCACCTTATTGTTTTTGTTGATTACACTGTTTTTTATTTATAAAGACGGTCAGCGTATTCTTCAACAATTAGACGTGGTGGGAGAGCGAGTCTTGCCTCAGCGTTGGCAGCGTTTTTCACGCGTAGTGCCGGCCACTATTAGCTCAACGGTCACCGGTATGGGTCTAATCGCGATTGGCGAAGGGGTGGTATTAGGTATTGCTTACGCTTTGGCGGGTGCGCCATCACCGATCTTACTGGGTGCGATTACCGGCTTTATGGCGCTGATACCAGGGGGCGCACCGCTTAGTTTTACTTTGGTGTCTTTGTATCTGATTGGCAATCCCCACACGAGCACCATTAGTGGCGTTGCGCTGTTTTTATGGGGGGCGATCGAGCTTTTCATTGTCGACAAAACCTTGCGCCCACGCTTAGTAGGGGGGCCTGTCAAGCTGCCCTTTTTACCCACCTTTTTTGGTTTAGTCGGGGGCGTAAAAACCATGGGGATTATTGGACTATTTGTAGGGCCAGTACTGATGGCCTTACTGGTGGCGATTTGGCGGGAATGGGTTTTAGAGGCGCGCACTCAGCCCGTAAGCCCAGGCCTACTGCTGCCTATGAGCCCACAACTACGTACCCAAGAAATTGATGAAGAGCCTTAGGCCTTGCGGGTTTAGCATCGTTAAGCTTAGCTTTAAAGTGTAGGTGGGGTGATGCCTTTGGCAAAGCCCAACGCTTGCTCGACCTTGGAGGCAATAATAAACAGCAGCTCGTCTTGGTTGGGCATCACATCAATACTCAAGCCCACCGCCAGTTGATCGCCTGCAAAAGCGACCGGCAAGCTCATGCCTGCCAGTCCTATACAACTGCCGGGTAGGATATTGCGCGTGAGACGCTCAAAATGTTGAGGGTCATTGCTTTCTGCCGTGGCTAAGGGTGCTAAAGTGTTGACCGTTGGAAATAAAAAACCATGTAGTTTGTGAGCCTTGATGGCGTCTTGGTACTCTTGCAGCATGGCGGGACGCCAATGGCTGATGGCCTCTTGGTAAATGGGGTCAAGCTCTTCAAACCCGCCCGCTCCGCTGGGCAAGCGCTGGGGCGTAATCAGACGTCGAATCAGTGCTTTGATATCAGGGCTGCGCACTTGACGCTGGATGTCGGCATAGCTTAGGCCCACATCGTAGGCGCTCAGATAGCCGCTGAACTCAATGGGAAAGTCATAAAGAATCAACGCGGCACTGCAGGTAGCGGCAAGCTCAAAACTACGCGGTAAGCGCAGCTCCACCACTTGAATGCCTTGCTGTTTGATCCGCTCTAAGGCTGCTAAGCAATGGTGTTCGACCTCGCTGTCGAGCTGGGCCCATGCCTCCTTGATGACCCCCAAGCGGATTGGGCCTTGGAATTTTTGTGCACTGGGTGGGTTGGGACGTAGGATTTTGTCGATTTGCACAATATCCACCACATTGGAGCTCAAGCCGCCTACCGTGTCGCGGTGGGTGGACAGTGGTGCGACCCCCTCAGTGGAGTAGCGTCCAAGGCTGGGCCGGTAGCCCACACAGCCATTTAACGCAGCAGGAATACGAGTGGAGCCAGCGGAGTCCGTGCCTAAACTAAAGGGTACGTGCATACTCGCGACCGCAAC
>DWUQ01000086.1 GCA_019120675.1 Candidatus Paenalcaligenes intestinipullorum
GCCTACGGGGGGGATCTTGTCGCCTTCATCGTTTAAGACTTCTTTCACATGACGCATCCAGATGAAATCCTGACGGATAAACAAGTTCTGGGGAATCATACGAATACTAAAAATCGTAAAACTGATGAACATCACCACCCCGATAAAGGGGTGAAGAATACGCGTCCAAGGGCCACCGCCCAGCAGGTGACTCATCCAATAAAATGACGGATGAAACAAAGCTAGACCAGACACCGCCAATAAAATAAACGTAAGTGCAGTGAGCCAATGGTTGATGCGCTGCGAAGCCGTATAGCGCTGCAGCATGGGCCGAGACGTTGTAGGCTTAGTCATGGAGCACCTCCTCGTGGTCTTCGGTGCGCTTGAGTTCCTCATCGGCACGACGCTCGTCTTCCTCGGAAACCTCGGAAGGCCCGTTGCGCAGATAATGGAACGCACCCGCCAGGGCAGTAAAGGCCATTGCCGCCACCCCTAAAGGCTTAGCAATCCCTTTCCAGACGGACACCATCGGACTGATTT
Source organism: Candidatus Paenalcaligenes intestinipullorum (assembly GCA_019120675.1). Classification (GTDB taxonomy): domain Bacteria; phylum Pseudomonadota; class Gammaproteobacteria; order Burkholderiales; family Burkholderiaceae_B; genus Paenalcaligenes; species Paenalcaligenes intestinipullorum. Next base: position 520 of record DWUQ01000086.1, read on the forward strand.
TCGGATCCTTGGCGAGATTGTGGTACAGCTCGGGTTGATCCGCGTGGTGCAGTACGTACATCACGTGTGTGCCGCCCACACCGGCTGGATCATATAATCCCGCATTTTCAAAACCGCGGGATTTGAGATCGGTAATCCGCTCGGAAGCATGCTGCTGCATGTCTTCTTTGGTACCAAACACAATCGCGCCAGTTGGGCAGGTTTTGACACAGGCTGGTTCTTGCCCCACGGCCACACGATCCGAACACAGCGTACATTTGTAGGCTTTTTTATCTTGCTCGGAAATACGAGGCACGTTAAACGGACAACCCGTAATGCAGTAGCCGCAGCCAATACAGTTTTCCTCGTGGAAATCTACGATACCGTTGGTGTATTGGATGATGGCGCCTGGCGAGGGGCAGGCTTTCAGGCAACCTGGATCCTCGCAATGCATGCAGCCATCTTTGCGAATCAGCCATTCTAAGTCCCCCATAGGGTTCTCGTATTCGCTAAAACGCATCACCGTCCAAGATTTGTCGGTCAGATCCATAGGGTTGTCGTACACCCCATGGCAACTGCCGATTTCATCGCGGGTATCGTTCCACTCCATACAGGCCACTTGGCACGCCTTACAGCCAATGCACTTACTGGTGTCAATCAGCTTGGCCACGGAGCCGCCCACTGGCTCTCGCACTTGGGGCGAGGGCGTTGTGGTGGCGGAGCGGCGCTTAATATCTAAAGATTGTAATGCCATCTCTTACTCCTAGGCCTTTTCCAGCTTGACCAAGAAGGACTTGGTTTCTGGGGTTTGTGTGTTGCCGTCGCCCACTGGTGGGGTCAGAGTATTTGCCAAGAAACCTTTTTTGGCTAAGCCTACAAACCCCCAGTGAATGGGAATACCGATCTGGTGAAGCGGCTTCCCATCCACCGTCAGCTTCTTGATGCGTTTGGTCACCACGGCCACCGCTTTAATGTAACCACGGTTGGACGACACCTTGACGTAATCCCCCGCTTTAATGCCCAACTCATCGGCCAGCTCGGCACCAATTTCCACCATTTGTTCCGGCTGCAGGATGGCGTTTAAGCGCACATGCTTGGTCCAGTAGTGGAAGTGCTCGGTTAGGCGATAAGTCGTGCCCACATAGGGGAACTCATCGGGTTTACCCATCGACGCTAAGTCGTCCGCGAAAATACGCGCGGCAGGATTATTCAGCGACAAGGGTTGATCCGGACTGAGCGGGTTGTAGCTTAGGGGGGTCTCGAACGGCTCATAATGCTCAGGGAAGGGGCCTTCGGCCATTCCTTTGCGAGCAAAGAAGCGCGACACGCCTTCGGGGTTCATGATGAACGGGCCCATGCCATCGGCGGGGTTTTCATCAGCCTTGTAATCCGGTATGTCCGCGCCGACCCATCGTTTGCCATTCCATTCAACCAAAGGTCGTGTGGGGTCGAAGGGTTTGCCTTCTAAGTCACAGGATGCACGGTTGTACAACACGCGACGGTTCGCCGGCCATGCCCAAGCCCAGTTCAGGGTTTGACCAATACCTGTGGGATCGCTGTTGTCGCGACGCGCCATCTGGTTGCCGTCTTCGGTCCAAGCACCCGCGTAAATCCAGCAGCCGCCTAAGGTGGTGCCATCGTCACGCAGCTCGCCAAAGCCCGACACCTGTTCGCCTGCTTTGCGGATGACTTTATCGGGGTCATTCGGATCATGTAAATCCACTAAAGCACGACCGGAGTACTCCTTGGCCAGCTCGGCCGCAGACGGATCGTTGGCGTGGGTATACGGCCAATACAAGTTCAGAATCGGATCGGGGTACGCGCCGCCTTCTTGTTCGTACAGCTCACGGATGTGTTGGTACAACGTGGCCATGATCTCGATATCGCTCTTGGCCTCACCGGGCGGCTCGGCCGCTTTCCAGTGCCATTGCAGCCAGCGACCGGAGTTCACCAGTGCGCCTTCTTCCTCAGCAAAGCAGGTGGTGGGCAAGCGGAACACCTCGGTTTGAATGGAAGACGGATCCACATCGTTGTGCTCACCGTAGTTTTGCCAGAACTCGGAGGTCTCGGTGACCAGCGGATCCATGATGACCATGAACTTCAGTTGCGAGAACGATTCCAACAGCTTTTTCTTGTAGGGCGCAGCCGCTAAGGGGTTAAACCCTTGGCAGATATAACCATTAACCTTGCCGTGATGCATCAGCTCGTACATTTGCAGCATGTCGTAGGGCTTGTCGAGCTTAGGCAAATAGTCATACGCCCAGTTGTTGTCCTCGGTGGCCGCATCGCCCCACCACGCCTTCATTAGGCTGACGTGGAACTTTTTATAATGACGCCAGTAGCTGAGCTGGTTAGGACGCATGGGTTGTGGCGCACGCGACGCAATGTAGTCGTCGAAATTCTGCTCGTGCTGATTGGGCAGGGTTAAGTACCCAGGCAACAAGTTGGTCATCAAGCCTAAGTCGGTCAGGCCTTGAATATTCGAGTGACCACGTAATGCGTTCATTCCACCACCGGCAATACCAATATTGCCCAGCAGCAACTGCATCATGGCGCCCGTACGGATAATTTGCGAGCCAATACTGTGCTGAGTCCAGCCGAGTGCGTACAGGATCGTGCCCGCACGGTCTGGTGTGGACGTGCTGGCCAGCATGTCACAGACGGTCAGGAATTTATCCTGAGGCGTACCACAGACGCGCTCCACCATTTCGGGCGTATAGCGCTCGTAGTGCTTACGCAACAGTTGATACACCGTGCGTGGATGCTGCATGGTGGGGTCAGTTTTGACGTAACCGTCGTCGCCCAGCTCGTATTCCCATGAGCTTTTATCGTAACTGCGTGATTCCTCGTTGTAGCCTGAGTACAGGCCATCCTCGAAGTTGAAATCGTCGCGCACGATAAAGGACATGTCGGTGTAATTGGCGACATACTCGTGCTGGATCTTGTCGTTGTCCAGCAAATATTTGATCACACCACCTAAGAAAGTGATGTCGGTACCCGTACGGATCGGGGCGTAAAAATCCGCCACTGACGCAGAGCGTGTGAAACGGGGGTCGACCACGATCAGCTTGGCGTTGTTGTGCGCTTTGGCTTCGGTCACCCATTTAAAGCCACAAGGGTGCGCTTCGGCGGCATTACCGCCCATGATTAAGATAACGTCCGCGTTTTTGATGTCGACCCAATGGTTCGTCATCGCGCCTCGGCCAAATGTTGGGGCAAGACCTGCCACCGTTGGGCCGTGTCAAACACGTGCTTGGTTATCGAATCCGAGCATCCCTGTACTGCGGATGACCTTGTGGGTAACGTAGCCCACTTCGTTACTACTGGCCGAAGCGGCTAACATACCAGTGGTCAACCAACGGTTCACCACTTGGCCATTTTCGTTGACGGTCTCAAAGTTGGCGTCGCGGTCGTCTTTCATGTGCCGCGCGATACGTTTAAAGGCCTCGTCCCACGATATGCGCTCCCATTTGTCGGAACCTGGGGCACGGTATTCGGGGAACTTCAGACGGTTCGGGCTTTTAATAAAGTCCACCAAGCCAGCACCCTTGGGGCACAAGGTGCCGCGGTTGACGGGGTGATCGGCATCGCCTTCGATATGGAAGACGCTTTGATGGGCGTTCATTGCCCCATCGCCACGAGCGTACAACAGTACACCACAGGCTACGGAGCAGTAAGGACAGGTATTACGGGTTTCAGTCATGCGGAGCAGCTTGTACTGTCTGACTTCCGCCATGGCGGGACTAGGGGCCGCACCAAGCATAACCATGCTTGATCCAGCCAAGGTGGCTCCCGTCACTTTGAAGAACTGGCGCCGGCTCATGTTTACCATGGGGCTCTCCAAAAATAGTGCTTGTATGAAATAACAGAGCCACTAATTAACATGCAATTAGTGCTATGTTGCATATTTTAATTGGTTTGTTTCCCAGCCTACCATAAAAGAATGTCATTTTTTATAAGATACAGGGTTAATCCCCCTTATCTTTAGTCTAGTGTCCGCCTTTTAGCACAAGGGTTTGCGCGGGTTTTTGCTCTGTTCTTGTGCTGTACATGTTGCGGACAATAAGGGGGTTAATTAGCACCAAAACAGTACTCTATTTAACTCCCCCATTTTTTCTGACTTGTAATAGAATTGAGAGCATTTCTTTTTTAGCGTATTTAAAAATTAATTTTTGCTTTTACCGCCATCTATTTGAACAAAAAGGGGAAATCCATGACTCGATTCAGCAAAACGGCTTTAGCTACGTTATTAGCGGCCAGCTTAGGTTTGTCCGGCTGCGTGACCACAGATGGTGGTGGGGGATGGGGTAACAAGCAAACGTTAGGCACCGCTATCGGCGCTGTGGGTGGTGCGCTGCTCGGTGGTCAGATTGGCGGTGGTAGTGGCAAAGCCGTCGCGGCCATACTCGGTGCTTTAGCCGGTGGCGCGTTAGGCAATTGGATTGGTGGTAATCTGGATCAAAAAGACCAAGAGTCCCTTGCACGCAGCACGCAGCAGGCTCTAGAAACCGGTCGCACCACCACATGGGCGTCGGATCACAGCGGTGCTACCGCTACGGTACGCCCTGTATCGACCCGTACCGTTGAAAAACAAGCCCAAGTCAAGCGTGCACCTACCGTTGCACAGCCTAAAAATCTAGCTGTCATCAATCAAAGCTACGAAGCCAAAACCTCCGCCAACCTCCGTGCGGCACCGTCTACGAATGCGGCCAAGGTCGGTGGCTTGGCCGCAGGGCAGAGCTTTACCGCTCAGGGCCGTACCGACAACAACTGGATTGCGGTCAGCCGTAAAGGCGTCACCATTGGCTACGTGCATGCGCCACTGGTCGCGCCTGTGTCGGTCGCCCGCGCCGACAGTGCCGTTGATCTGGATAATATAAATGTGGCCCGCGCCAAAGCCCAAGGCTTCGACTTGGATGCGATTGCCCCCGAAAAGGCCGTTTCCGAGACCGTGGCGGTACACACCACCTGCCGCACCATGGAGTACCAGCTCAACACCAAAAATGGTTCCGACACCAAAACAGTGGATGCCTGCCAAGATAATAACGGTGCGTGGCAAATCGGCTAAGACGAACTAGGATCATCATGAAGAAACCATATTTACTTGGGCTGCCCTTGGCAGCCAGCTTGCTTGCGAGCACCGCTTGGGCTGCCGACTACCGTTTGGCCTACTCCAAAGCCGAAGGGTTGGAGGTGTTTGTGCCGAACCACAGCGAGCAAAATTGGTGCGCGTTACCCCTTACGTTGCATTTAAAAAGCGACGCTTCCATTAGCCTTGACGCCATCCAAACCATTAGCCCTAAGCTGGGCGCGTTGCTCGGGGCACAGTGCCCCCAAGCACAAGAGTTTTCTTGGGTGGCGTACCACAAAGACGGTAAGCAATTTGCCAAAGGCACCGCCAGCGCGGCACAGCAGTGGGAGCCGGCTTTTTCTGAAACAGCTGTTACCCCGCCAGCACCGGAGCCAGAAGTAGTCAATGAAGGCACTGCACCTGAAGCGCCCGCTAGCACTACTGAGCCGGTTAAGCCTGAGCCCACCCACGTAACCGAGCCTTCTACAGCGTCAGCCGCTTCAGAAGCGGAGAGCCAATCTAAGCCAGACGCCGCCACTCCAACCGTCTCTCAAACTGAGCAGCCGCGTAGTATGGTTTCCGTTAATGGTTGGCAGGTCAGCCCTGAGCAGTTGAGTCAAAATGATTGGACATTTTTTGATACCTTTTCCGATCAAAATGACTGCAAGGTCTTGGGTTACGTCAACGCAGGCGGGGCAACGCAAGCGGACTTTGCCGTGCAAAGCCACGGTGAAGTACGCTGCTCCCCTCAGGGTTTCTTAGAGGGTAAGGGCAGCATTGAGCTGTTACGCAGTGATGGCAAAAGTCTTGGCCGCACCGCTGATTTGCATTTCACCAATGGCGTTGGGCGCAAACACGAAACGGAGCTCCCACCTGTTGTCAGCCACGATGACCAGGCTGTATGGTTGTACGCGGGTGATGATCCTGCTACGCAGTCTGTGTTTTTACTCAAAGCGCCTTTGGTGACTAACTACGGATTAAGCTTTGTCGATAACCAAGCTTTTGAGCTGATTGTGGTGCACGAAAACCCGAATAGCTTCCTCAATGTCAAAGAGCTGCGAGCGATGTTAGATGCTGGGCTCGCCGCTGCGGAGCCTTGGGTGGATGTGCAAAGCCGCCTGCGGATACTGGCGTTTAATGACTTTGAGAAAGGCGCTAAGGCGCATACACAAGGCTGGAATATTGAAGAGGCGCAGCCGCATTTTCAATACCAAATTGATGCGGTGTACCCGTCCAGTTTCTGGAGCGGACGTCAAAAAGACGGCAAGTGGACCTACGACTTAAACCGCGCCACCAACTACGCTTACAGCCGTGTGATGGCTGCACGAGAAAAAGCCGCCCGCGAACGCGCCGAGCGTATTCGACAGCAGCAGGCCTTATTGGACGATTACCAGCAATTGCAACAGCGTTTTGAGCGTACCGAGCAGCCCTATACCTTGTTGGCGGAGCAATTCCGTACCTTAGGGTATTCGCCTTTAAGAGGCGGTGATTACGTCAATGCCATTGTTCGTGCTTCGCGTGATGCCGCGACACCGATCAATGAGCGTTCAGGCCGTACAGTCGGGTTCCCAGTACACGTCCACAAAATCACCAAAGAGGGGGCGATGGTCAACGAGCCGTTCGAGCTGACGATTTTAGATGGTGAGGTCGAGGAAAAAGGCTGGTATCTCATGCAAGGTACTTTGGTGCTGGACCCCACACAGGTCGATGCAGCGGGGCTACCCACCCATTATCTGCGTGAAGCCTCCTTGCACGCGTGTCAGGAAGCCTTATGTACAGATTTAGCCAACCCACTGTCGATCTTCCGTATGCAGCATGAATTGCCCAATTGGACGCCCGAGCAGGCCCAAGCCATTATTAACGACGTTGAACAAAAAGGTAACTAAGCATGAACCGCAGAATGCAAATCATTATTGGAGCCGCGGTAGCCGTCGTTGTGTTACTGGCTGTGGCCATCGTGCTGGGTGTCAACGCCTACACCAGCAACAAAGCCGAAGAGCGTCTTGATCACTATTTACGCGAATTTGGTGCCCAAGACTACGTACAGTGGCACTCTGTCAAACACAGTCTGTTTGGGAAAACCACCCTTAACGACGTCGTGATCGCCGACAGCTTTTACATCAAAAAGCTCGAAATCAGTGATGCAAAGCTCACCGATAAAAAAGCCACCTTACGGGTCAAGGTCACGGACTTTGCCAATCAGCGCACCGACAACAAATTCGCAATGAATTACAGCGATCTACGCGGCTTTGATTGGGCTAGCTATGTGCTCGCAGGCGGGCTCAACCCCTTGCCACCTGCACGTTTCGAGCTCACAGTGCAGGCCGACCGTGCCAAAGATTCAGGCACCGTGGATTTGGAGTACCAGTTGCCGGATGCCGCCAAAGGGCAGATCAATTGGACGCTCAACCAAGGCGTCAACGCGCTGGTGCGCTTTATTGAAAACCCAAACAGCACCGTGCCTTCACAAGGTGGGTTCTTTGGGCTGGGCAATCAAGCCGATCTGCCTTTTGCCCAATTGTTTATGCTGGGAGAAGTGTTTGAAAACCTTAAAGTGTCCGAAACCCGTCTGCAGTATGAGGATGAGGGCTTAATCCAACGTATTCAAGCCAATATCGCGCGCTACGCTTTGCCGACTACCACTGAGGAAGCCGATCCCAAGCAGCGTCTCAAAGCGGTGCAAAAAGCGATGCACACCGAGTTGCAGCAACTCTGCGAAAACGCGGGGCTGTCTTGGATGCGCGACAACCCACCCAAGCAACGCTGCGACGCCTTTGAGCGCTTAGTGGATGGCAAAAAAGCCACCTTTATGGTGCAGTACCATCCAGCCGTATCGCCCTGGCAGGCAGAGGTTTTCAATACGCGTTACTTTGAACGGAACAGCAATAGATGGTCGATTAGCCTCAACTAAAGCTCTTTAATGTTACGATATGGATACCCCTACTAAGCAGATGGCTTCACCGCTCAACAACGTTGCCTACATCGGCATTGCCTTGTTGCTGGGTGGCCTGACAGCATTGGTGGGGGGCGCCTTTCATGAGGGGGTCAGTCAACTTGGACGCGTGTACGCTGGCCTCAGTCAAACGCTAACGCTTGCCGCACCATGGTCGTACCTGTTAATGGCACTGGTCTCGACCAGTGCTTTTTGTTTGGCCGTGGCCATCGTGCGTCGTTTTGCGCCCGAGGCCAGTGGATCAGGGGTTCAAGAGGTAGAAGGCGCCATGGCCGGTGAGCGTTACGTGCGCTGGCATCGCGTGCTGCCGGTTAAGTTTATTGGCGGTCTGCTGAGCCTAGGGGCGGGTTTAGTGGGGGGGCGTGAAGGCCCAACCATTCATATGGGGGCCTCCTTGGCCCAAGCCTTAGTCGAGCGCTTTCGCCTCAGTGGTGCCGACGCCAAAGCCTTGCTGGGCGCGGGGGCAGCGGCCGGCCTGACCGCTGCCTTTAGTGCACCGGTCGCGTCGGTGCTGTTTATTATCGAAGAAGCGCGAGGCACCTTTCCCTACAGCAAGCGTACCTACCATGCAGTGATTGCCGCCGCTGCGGCCTGTGGGGTGCTCACCATCTGGTGGCAGGGCGGTGCCCCCTTTATGGCCATCTACGCGCAGACCATGCCCGTCTCGTTTTTATGGGCGTTTGTGCTGTTGGGTGCACTTTTGGGCGGAGTGGGCGTGCTGTTTAATCGCGTGATTTTATTCAGTTTGGATGCGGCAGCGCGGCTGAGTCAACATGTATCGCCTTATGTTTTGCCTGCTTGTTTGGGCATAATGATCGGTCCACTCATACTCTGGTTTCCTCAAGCCACCGGTGGGGGCGAGCATTTAGTGGAGGTGTTGGTGCAGCATCCACTCAGTATCGGTATGCTTGGTCTACTGGTGATGACTCGCTTTGTGATGACGGCCAGCAGTTACGCCGCTGGCGCGCCCGCTGGGATCTTTGCGCCTATTTTGGCGTTGGCCGTAGTGGTGAGTTTGTTTGTGGGTAATGTGCTGGCGTTGTTCGTCAGCGTGCCTGATGGCGCGATGGTCGCCTTTGCGGTAGCGGGCATGGCGGGACTATTTGCCAGCAGCATCCGTGCTCCGATGGTGGGGGTGGTGCTGATTATTGAGCTCACAGGCGCCCACGCCGCACTCATGCCCAGCCTATTGTGTGCAGCCACCGCTGCGATCGTGGCGATGGCCTTGGGTGGGCAGCCTATTTATGACCAGCTGCTCCAGCGCACCCTACGCTTGGCACAAACCGAAGCACTCGCCCACACGAAAACAAAGTAACCACAAACTCAGCCAATGCTCCACGCACTGAATGAGCGGTACAAGCGTCTCTAATAGTGACCAGCATTTTATTAACGGGGATAGCCATGGCATCAATGATGTGTTGGCGAAGCAAGCCTGTGGTGGCGGCCTTGTTTTGTGGACATGTGGACGATAATGGTTTCATGCGGGCTGGGTATCAAGGCCTACAAAAAGCGCAAACTCAATTGCCTATCATTGCGCACTACAAAGACAAAGTTGCTAATGAAACCCAGGCTCAAATTACTGCTTTACGTGAATTAGTGCAGCAATACAAACCTAATCTATTGATTGCTCACGGTGGGCAAAATACAGATGCTGCTCTAACTGTAGCTAAGGAATACCCTGATATCCTAGTTGCTTTAACTCAGGGGGCAGTGACTGCGGAAAACTTGAGTAGTTACGATGTATATCAAGAGGAATCTGCTTGGTTAGCAGGGGCTTATGCGGCTTTAATGACCAAAGCAGGGGTTGTAGCACACCAATCTGGCATTCGCGTCCCTCCGGGCTTACGTGCTCGAGCTTCTTTTGCTGCAGGTGTTAAACACGCTAACCCCGATGTTAAGCTACTAACTAACTTCTCTGGCAATCAAGATGATATCGCATTGGTGGAGCGTGTAACTAAAGCACAAGCTAAATCAGGTGCTGATATTATCTATACCATGCTCAACAAAGGGCGTAGTGGCACTACTGAGGCATGTCATGAGCTTGGCATTAAAGAGATCGGTAACGTATAGATTGGGTTGCCGTAGACCCTGAGGTGTTTATTGCCTCGGCATGGGCTGATGTAGGGATTGGCGTCTACGATGCTTGTAAAAACCTCAGCAGTGGTGAGTTCAAAGGGGGGCAAATTATTAAAGTTGGTTTGCAGCAACCAGAGGCCGTGCGTCTAATTATTGCTCAAGACACCCCTGACTCAGTACGTAAACGCATCAACGAGTACCGTGATGAAATTTTGGCTGGGAAGATCACCGTCAAAGCAGAATTTGATGGCGTGGAGTTTGAGGTATAAGTTTTACTAGTATAAGAAAGCGACCTATAAGTTCGCTTTCTTATGCTTTAGGCCCGCTTAATCGGGTGTGTTTTATATACGATGTAGTCTTCATCTAATAGATGTTTTCGGTGCATTCTTTACCCGGTCGCGGCTGAAAGGCTTCTGCTGGTATCCACCGCGTATAAAAGAGGTTGGGTTGAGGGCTTCCTGAAATCCATTAAAGCCTGACGGAGACCGAGCAGAAAAAAGCCCAGTCCGAGGACTGGGCTTTTAAATCCGTGGTGGCCTTGGACGGAATTGAACCGCCGACACAAGGATTTTCAATCCT
>DWUQ01000087.1 GCA_019120675.1 Candidatus Paenalcaligenes intestinipullorum
GCTGAACCAACTCACAACGATGAAATTGACTTAACCGAGCTGTTTGCTACGCTTTGGCAAAATAAGCTCACTATTCTGTTGATTACCTTTTTTTGTGGCGTACTGGGCGTAGCGTATGCTTTATTAGCAACAGAAAAGTGGACCTCTGAAGCCCATATTATTGCGCCGCGCATTGGTGAAATTAAAAACTATGCTGAAATCCGTCGCGCGTTAAACCGTGCAGACAGCAATAGTGGTGTGGATACGTCGTCGATTGAAGCCGGCCTATTTGGTAATTTTTTAAGCTTAGCGAACTCACGACAAAATCAGCTCACCATCTTTAGCCAATCGCCGTATTATCAAAAGAAAATAGAAGAATTGGATACTGAACTAGCACGCCGCATCGCGCTAGAAGACTTACTGAATCAATTCGACATTGAAGCTCCCAAAAAGGAAGGCATGATTCCTTTTTATACCTTAACCTTTAGCGCAGAAACCCCTGACGAAGCCAACGAGACCTTGCAGTTCTTTATCGACAAGATCAACAAACAAGCGTTGCAGCTTTTTGATAGCGAATATAAAGACCACTTGGAAACGGATATCTTGCAGCGACGTCGTACGCTTAAAAACATCGAGACCAATCTACAAACCGACCGTAATATTCGCATTGAAGTACTCGAAGAAGCCTTAGACACCGCTCGTAAGGCTGGACTCAACAACTACACCGTAGGACGCAATGTGGACGGTAGTACAGTCATTGAGCTCAACAACAGCAATCGTTTGTTTATGCTGGGCGAGAAGTTTTTGTCTGCTGAGTTAGACACCACTAAAAATGCGCCGTTGATCTACCCCGCCGAATACCGCGAAACACAGCGCCGCCTGGTGGAGCTAGAAGGCATTAAAGAGTACGACTTACCTAAGAATGTGGGGGTACGCTTTCAACTGGAGCCAACCTTCCCGACTAAACGCGATGCACCCAAGCGTGTATTGATTGTGTTGCTTAGCTTGATCTTAGGTGGCATGGTGGGTGTGGGCTATGTGCTGGTACGCAAACAGTTTCAACCCACCAAAGCTTAGCCTAAAGGCCCAAAGACCAGATAAGGATCATTTGCTGATCTTGATCACCACGTATTCGTTGCTCAAACGTTGGGCGGTAAATTTGACTTTATCGCCCACTTGAATCCCCTCAAGTAGTATCGGCTCAATGCGATACACCAAGGTCATGGCAGGCAGTTGCAGCACATCAATATTGCCATGCTTGAGGGTAATCTTGCCAGCCTCAGCATCAATACGGCGCACTTCGCCACTGGCTTTGGCCTCGGGACTTTGGGCTTGAGCCACACTGCATACGGCGATGGGGCTTAACAAGGCCGCTAACACAGCCGCTTGGCTGGCCGATCGAAACGCAAACTTCATTCCTTACTCCTAATCGTTGGACACTCAGTTAGGGCACTGCCGGCTAAGTACTTTATGATAAGTGCTTGCTATGATGGTAACCCTACAGGATTCAGTATGCCCGTTGTTCATACGTCTAATTATACGCTGCGTGCCGCCCAGCCCGACGATATTCCACAAATTTTACAGCTGATGCGCGACATGGCGGAGTTTGAGCAGCTGTTGGATCAGTTTCATGCGACCGAACACAGCCTACAGCAAAATATTTTCACCTCGCCCGCCGCGGTCAACTGCTTAGTCATTGAAACACGGTGCGACCAGCCCATATTGGTGTCGTACATTATGTGGTTTCATAATTACTCCTCCTTTATGGCGAAGCAAGGCTTATACTTAGAGGATATTTACATCGCTCCCGAGCACCGTCGCCAAGGCTTAGGCACCTTGGTGTTGCAGCATTTAGCACAAATTGCCGTGGAACGAGATTGTGGGCGTTTTGAATGGGTGGTATTAGATTGGAATCAAACTGCAATTGATTTTTATGAGCAGCTCGGGGCCACGGTACTGCCTGAATGGCGTATCGTTCGACTTAGCGGGGCAGCCTTGCATCAGTTGGCGAATCAAGCGACTCCGATGAAGCAAGTAACGCAAACCAGTTATGAACCCACTCGGCAGAACCTAACGGTATAGATCAAACATGAGTACTCGTTTAAGCATTATCACCACGCGCACAGGCGATGACGGCACAACTGGGCTCGCTGACTCGACGCGTTTATCCAAAGCCGCGAATCGCATTCACTTAATTGGAGAAGTCGATGAGCTCAATACTCATATTGGTTTGTGGCGCACTGAGACCCTGCCCAAGGATGTGGATACGCTGCTCAATCAAATCCAACATCAGCTGTTTGATTTAGGGGCAGAGCTGTGCCTGCCGGGTCACGAAGCCATCCAGCCGGACCATCTGCTGTTCCTGGAAGCCACCATCACTCGCTATAACGCCGAATTAGGCCCACTTACCGAATTCATTTTGCCGGGCGGTTGCAAGGCTGCCGCCTATGCGCACATCGCCCGTACAGTGTGTCGGCGCGCTGAGCGGACGGCGGTAACGGAGTTGGAGTCCTCAGCCGCCCACTTACGTACGGAAGTACTGCAGTATCTAAATCGCTTATCCGATCTGTGCTTTGTGTTGGCGCGGTATTTAAACCGGCACGCTAACCACCCTGATATCCTGTGGCAAGCGGCCGGCTCGGCCCGTCCTGACCAGCGCTAAAAGCATTAGACCATCTGGTTCCCATCTCGTTTGGCCGCACGCAAATCTCGGATGAGCGCGGTAATCAATAAAATCAAAATGCCAGCTGAAATCACGGGCCAAACTAAAATATAAAAAGTCAGTAACGTCATTGCATCCTCCTTAGCCTAGCTTATCGCTCGGCGGTATTCATCATTTGCTCTTGCTCATCGTGGAAGGCGGTCACACGCTTAGAAAGCATCGAGAAATCAAAGCGTTCTTTGTTAAACAGGGTAACGATCACACACACAATGGCACTAACGCCATAGGCAGTCAGGGAAGCCAGTAGCTCCAAGTAATCGCGTAAAAAGCCTTGGAAGTAAACCGCCAGCACCACAGACATAATCACACCCGCTACGACCCCTACTCGACGGCCAAAAAAGGCAAACATCATTAAGCCCGCGACCACGCCACCACCGACACCGGCCACCACCTCAAAGAAATCCGCCGCAAAGCCCACGAGAGGGATCACGCCTAAGCGCACTAACATAAACGCGGTCACGGCGATCACGACTGAGGACATAAAGGCCGCGTTGGAGACACGATCCCAGAAGAAGCTGGTGATCACAGGGAAAACGATGGAACCCCATAACGCACCGACAAAGATCAGCATCGTGAGAATATCCATTTTCATGGTGGCCATGATGACCCCTATCATGGTGGCCACAATCATGGTGATACGACCCCACCACAACATTTTCTTCGGATCGGGGCGACCTTTCGCAACGTTTTTACCGTAGACGTCGGTCATCACAATGGCAGATAAAGCACACAAGTCCGCATCTGCGGTGGACGACAAAGAACCAATCACTAAGATAAAAAACAGCGCGATCCCTGCGGGCGGTAAATACGCCGAAGCCATTTGTGGGATCAGGTTATTAGAATCGCCATCCACTGGGGTAATCCCAGCAAATAAAGCAATCAAGCCCAGCATACCCAAACCAATCACTACGGCTCCATAACCTACTGTAGCGGTCAAGAAAGTGGATTTGATTAAATCCTCACGCACGGCAAACAAACGCTGAGCAATAGTCTGGTTACCAATTGCGTAGGCGAGAACGGCTACAAAGAATGGGGCACCCTGCTCTAAGATGGCGGTTCGGGAAAAGAAGTTGGCTTGGTCTGCAGACAATAGATGGAAGTTCTCTTCCAGCATCGTTGTACCGCCAGCGTTAAAGAAGATGAGCGGAATAAGAATCACCGCCGCCAAAATCATGGCCACCAGCTGCGCAAAGTCGGTTAACACTGACGCACGGAAGCCCGACCATAAGGTGTAAGACAGCACCCCGAGCCCAGCGATCAACACCCCTTGGATAAAACTTAAGGGGCTTAAGATCGAGACCAGCGCCCCCGCCGCGGTGAAGTTCACCATCAGGCTAATGCAACTCCCAATTAGGTTCGATACCGCCATGACCATTTGGCTGGAGCTGCCATGACGCGCATGAATGATTTCGGCCAAGGTATGCGCTTCTGGAGCTAAGGCACGGAAGCGCCGTCCAAAGGGATAAATGAATAAAATCATCAGCGCGCCCCAAAAGCCATAGTGAATGGGACCTGATAGACCGTACTTGTAGCCTGAGGTCGCGCTGGCGTAAAAAGAAGCCGCCCAAATCCAAGTGGCAATCATGCTGGCAGCTGAGAGGCCAAAGCCAACCTGACTGTTGGAAACCATATAGCCATCCACGTTTTCATCTTTGCGGCTAATCAGTAACGACATCAAAAAGGTGGCCACATAAAAGCCCACCAACAATAACACCGCGGAGGTGGCTGACAATTGAAAAAACTCAGTATCGTGCATACTAGCTGAACATCCTAACTTCTATTTTGTGGGGCCAACTGCGCACAGTGGCCTTTGTTGTATCCGTTTCAGTCACGATGTGGGCGGAATAAACCCCAGGCCAGTTCTAAGTCTTCACCCCACACACCATATATATACGCAACAAAGCGCCCAACTGGGCGCATAACGCAAGTTTGCGTTGTGTTAGAAGCGCCAAGCGATGCCAGAGATACTGAGCAAGGCTTGGGCCTGCATGCAGGCTTTCTACAAGCAGAAAGCAGATTGGTTCCGCATCCGCGGTGGATGGGCGAGGTGTCACGGCAACGCTGCCGTGCTGCGAGGTACGCAGCGAACTGACTCTGCCACAAAAGGGCAGATTGATAATATTCAGTCTCAAATGATTTGAGTACTTATGGTCGCTATTGTA
Source organism: Candidatus Paenalcaligenes intestinipullorum (assembly GCA_019120675.1). GTDB lineage: Bacteria > Pseudomonadota > Gammaproteobacteria > Burkholderiales > Burkholderiaceae_B > Paenalcaligenes > Paenalcaligenes intestinipullorum. The sequence goes on from DWUQ01000087.1 coordinate 4,864, forward strand.
ACGACTTTTGCATAAAAGCACCAACTCATGCTTTTACGCTTCGTCTTACACACGTTGTCACCATTAACGCTAAACTAACGCTTTCCCTTATCTGATGCTTCAACATGCGTGCTGATCCCTCAACCTCTTTATATACGAGCCTATCCGTTTTCTTGTTAGGCGCCATAGCGCTCGTGGTACCAAGTGGCTACTCCATTGGGGCTGTTTTGTTACTGTTAGGGGGGATATACAGCTGTTTCACACGCGTCTCCCTATCGTGGCAGCGCCAAGATTACGCGGTGCTAGGTGTGCTCATGGCTTTTGGTGCTGTCTGGATTGTAAGCGTGCTGATTCATGGCGGCGACAGTTCGCATTACGATAAGCCCATACGTTTTATACTCGCATGTTTGGGTTTCGTCCTCATAGTTAAGTATCCGCCACGTTTAACCTGGCTGTGGCTAGGCTTGGGCATAGGAGCGATTGCCGCTTGTATATGGTCCGGCTATCAAAAATTCTTTTTGGATATACAACGAGCGGGTGGCTATACCAATGCGATCCAATATGGCAATTTAGCGATGCTTATGGGCGTATGGTGTGTCGCTGGGCTAGGCTGGGCACACACTCAAACGCACTGTCGTCGTTGGCAGCTCCTGCTGGTTGTCGGCGCATTATGTGGTGTACTGGCGTCGCTACTGTCTGGCAGCCGTGGCGGGTGGATTGGGCTGCCTGTGGTGCTGTGGGTATTGTATCGTGCGTATGGACGCATGCTCGCACCACGCATCAAGCTCGCCCTAGCGGCTTTAATTCTTGCAAGCGGCGCTATCGTGCTTGCCACACCTCAGCTCCATGTGGCCGAACGTTTACATTTAGCGGTTTCAGATGTGGATCAATACTTTAATCACCAAAATGCCCACACCTCAGTGGGTGCTCGGTTTGCGATGTGGCACGGGGCAACCCAGCTTTATTTAGCCAAGCCCGTCTTTGGCTGGGGCGAACGTGGTTATCAGCCCGCCATGGCCCAGCTGGTCGACGAAGGCAAAGCCGACCCCATCATTCGCGAATTTGGTCACCCTCATAACGAAATTCTTAACGTCGCCAGCAAACACGGCACCATAGGCCTGATTGCCTTACTGCTGCTTTGGGGGGTACCGCTCAAATTGTTTGCTGCCGGCTTACGCTCAGCTGACCTAACGGTACGCGCCTTGGCCACCGCGGGGATTTTATTACCCGTAACGTATATCGATTATGGGCTGTCTCAGGCGTTTTTGTCGCACAATAGTGGTGTAATGATGTATGCCTTTTGGCTGGTAGTATGGTGGGGCTGTTACCGTCGGTATGCCCAATCTGCTGCTACGGCTAACCCTGTCACGACTTAACTGGTTGATTATGAGCGCCATCAAACGATATCACAGCACCCTGCCTTTGCCTTTTTCGCGAGCCCTTGAAGCTGGCGGCTTTTTGTTTTTGTCGGGACAGCTCCCCTTGGATAAAAAAGGGCAGATTGTAACGGGCGATATTGTTCGACAAACGCATGCGGTATTTGATCGCATCGAAGAAAACTTAGCCGCGCATCAGCTCACCCTCAATGACGTCGTGAAGGCGACCGTTTGGTTGGCGGACTTAAAGGATTATCCCGCTTTTAATGCTGCCTATGCGGAGCGCTTTCAAAATGTGTTGCCCACGCGTTCGTTAGTGGAGGCCAAAATGGTGTTTAATGCTGCGGTCGAGATTGAAATTCAAGCTTGGCTTGGAGACACTTCCCCAACTTAACACTGATTCACGGTAGGTTGCAGAGCTTGGCTATCGTTTTCAGATAAAAGCTTGTATATTTCTTAGCACGTGCGCACCTTGTGCGCGTTGAATAAGGAACTCGCTTTGAACTATTCCCTACTCTGTCGCCCTTCTATGCAGCTGCTAAGTAGTGTCGCTTTAAGCATGGCATTATGGGGGGCACACGCTTACGCGCAAACCTCGCCTTCTCCGGACGCTCCCACAGCGGCAGCAGCGGCCAACGCCAAAATAGACGCAGCCGACACCACTCACCCTGCTTCCACAACCAAAGCTCCGAATGACTCCGAGGTCAAGCCGGGCGTTAGCACCGATCCGCTCGATGCTTTCCCCAAAGCCGAGCCTGGCTTTACCCGACATGTCATCCGTCTACCTATCGGCAACTACGAAAATGACCTCAAGGTCGAACTACTGCCTGGCAAAGTTATAGAAACTGATTGCAACACGCATTCTTTTGTTGGCCAGCTCGAAGAGCGCACCTTAGATGGGTGGGGCTACAACTATTATGTGTTACCGACACTCGAAGGGCCCATTAGCACACAAATGGCCTGCCCCGATGACACCAAACAACCACGCTTTGTACCCATCAATGGCAGCGCAGGCTCGTTATTGCATTACAATAGCCGTTTGCCCGTTGTTGTGTATTTGCCCGATGAGGTCGAATTACGTTGGCGCACCTGGGTGGCAACCCCCGTTACCAGTGCCGATAACGAATAAATCAATTCGTCTTTACGTTCTCCCCAAGCGGGCGCAGCAGCGTCCGCTATTTTTTGGCCGTTTCTTTTTGTTTGAGCTGTCATGATTCTTGCAATTGCTGCATTATTTGTCTTCCAGCTGTTGGGTGAAGTGGTGGTACAAACCTTAGGCTTGCCCTTGCCTGGCCCCCTAGCAGGCATGTTACTGCTGTTTGTAGCCCTAATGATCCGCGGCCGTGTGCCGGTTGATTTAGAGCGCACGGCCAATGGCTTGCTGCAACACTTAATGCTGTTGTTTATCCCAGCGGTGACGGGTGTGATGCTGTACTTCGATCGCGTTGCCGAGGAATGGAAAGCCTTTGTGCTGACCAGCATATTGGCAACCGTCATCACCATTACCGTAACAGGTTTAACCCTAAAATGGCTGGTACGTCACGAGGATGAGGACAGCAATGAGTGATTTTTTCCGTATTTGGGTGTTTTTATCCGAGTCCCCACTGCTTTGGTTAACCGTAACCTTATGCGTGTATGTGGCTTCCGTTAGCGTGTATCGTTGGGCGGGCTCGACGCCTTTTTTACTGCCTGTGCTGACCTCGGTGGTGGCACTGGTGATTATCTTGCTGCTGACCCGTACGCCCTACCCAGTGTACTTCGAAGGAGCACAGTTTATTCACTTCTTGATCGGGCCAGCTACCGTCGCGTTGGCCATTCCATTGTTTAGCCAAATCAAGCAACTTCGCAAGCACTGGAAGCCTTTGTGCGCAGCCTTGTTGATTGGTACAACCGTTGCCATGATCAGCACGGCTCTGCTCGCGTGGGCCTTAGGCGGCTCCAGCGATATGATTATTTCGCTGATTCCAAAATCTGCAACGATGCCAATTGCGATGGCATTGGTGGAATATTTCGGTGGTCAGCCCTCACTTGCTGCCGTATCGGTCGCCATCACGGGCATTAGCGGTACCATTGTGGCGGCGCCAATCCTGAATGCCTTGGGGGTACACAAGCAAATCACTCGTGGTTTTACGTTTGGTTTGGCCGCACACGCTATTGGTACTGCACGCTCCCTACAAATTCACGAACGAGCGGGCGCCTTTGCGGCATTAGGCATGGGGTTAACTGGGGTAATGACCGCCGTACTGATGCCTGCCGTAATGTATCTTTTACGTATGATGGGCATCGTCTAAGCTTTAGCCGTTTTTGTTGCGGCTCTCGCCTACAGTCTGATGACTACAAACGCTCCACGTTTCGCCCCGTTATGGGGCGAAACCATTAACGCCAATCGTCTCGGTAGACGAAACGCGGCATTTGCCAATTAAAGCGCAAAGCCAAGAGCCGAAACAACAGCCCTATTCCCATCGGTACCAGCATCGCCCACAACTCGGGCACTGCATAATGGGCGGCAAGTAAATACAAAGCCCCAGTTAGCATCGACACACTGGCGTAGAGCTCTTTGCGTAACAGCAGTGGAATATCGTTGCACAGCACATCGCGCAACACCCCGCCCGCGCACCCCGTCATCATACCGCTAAGCAATACCACGGTAATCGGCAATTGCATTTCTAAGGCAATCTGACAGCCAATTACGGTAAACACCACCAAACCCAGAGCATCCAACAGCAAAAATAAACTTTGTAATCGCCGCATCATGGGGGCCGCAATCGCAGTAATAATAGCCGCCCCTGCAGTCATCCATAAGTACTCGGGATGCTTGACCCACGTGAGCGGATAATGCCCTAGCAACACGTCGCGCACCGAGCCACCGCCCAATGCGGTAATGCAGGCGATAATGCACACCCCAATCCAGTCCATATCGCGACGCCCAGCCGCGAGCGCTGCGGTCATAGCCTCGGCAGTAATCGCAATTAAATATAAAATTAGAAGCAACATACAGGATTGCGAAACGAAAAAATTAAACGCTAGGTCGACGCCGTATTAGGCTGCTGTAAGGCCAGAATATGCTGACGCCGCCACCACAGTAAGAACAAACCCGGCAACGCAATCAAAACCGTAATTAAGAAAAACTGCGGCCACCCTACTGCCTCAACAATATAAGGAGTAATGGGCCCAGCCAAATAGGTGCGACCCACCGCGGAAAGTGCTGAAAGCAATGCAAACTGTGCTGCTGAAAACCGAGCACTGCATAAAGCCATAAGCAAGGCCACAAAGGCTGAGGTGCCCATGCCACCGCAGAGGTTTTCGACAGCGATCACACTAAACATTAACCAATCGTTGACGGGACTCACCGCCACCAGCCAATAGCCGAAGTTGGAGCCCGCCTGCAGCAGGCCGAACCACAACAAGGAGCGGTACAAGCCCCAGCGCATCATGAATGAACCACCTAAAATCGCGCCGACAATGGTGGCAATCATGCCGTAAATCTTGGTCGCTTCACCGACTTGGCTGGGGCTATAGCCCCCCGCACCCAATAGAAACGATGTACTTAACGCCCCCGCAAAGGCATCACCAAGCTTATACAGCACGATCAACAGTAAAACCGTAATGGCTTCGGGACGCGCGAAAAATTCCTTGAGGGGTGCTACCACGGCCTCGGCCAAGGTCACAGGGGCCTTTACCACTTTTTCCGGCTCGGGAGCCAGCATCGTGACGAGCGCGCAGCCTGCCATCAGCAGCCCCATCAGCAGGTAAATATTGCGCCACGATACCCCCCAGTCGCCGACTGCAATCAGCGCCAAGCCGCCCGAGGCAATCATACCAATCCGATAGCCTAACACCCGGGTGCCCACCCCTGCAGCGCGCTCGGGCTCACGCAACACATCCGTACTGTAGGCATCAAACGCAATGTCTTGGGTAGCCGATAAAAACGCCACCACACAAGCCAATACGGCAATCAAAGTGAGCTGGGAGTGTGGATCAAAAAACCCCATCGCCGCTACAGTTGTGGCTAAGGCCAGCTGCGTGATAAACATCCAGCCTCGGCGCCGCCCTAAAAATGGAAACGCATAGCGGTCAATTAGCGGTGACCATAAGAACTTTAAAGTGTAGGCGGACCCAACCAAGGTGAGTAAACCGATCTTTTTCAGGTCGATGGCCTCGGTCGTGAGCCAAGCTTGTAAAGTGCTGCCTGTTAGCGATAAAGGCAAGCCGCTCGCAAAGCCAAGCAGCAGTAATGGAAATACTCGGGGACTTAAATAAACGGACCACACAATGGCTGCACCTTAGGGGTTAACGCGCGGCATACGGGGACTCAAAGCGATAAACAGCCAAGCGGCTACGCAATGAAGGCAGCCAACGTACGGGCCGATTGGCATCAAACGCCGCCACATGTGTAATCCGTAAGCCTAAGGAACGCGCTAGATCTTCGAAATCCTTAAAGGTACACAAATGAATGTTGGGCGTGTTATACCATTGGTAAGGCATCTCCTTGGACACAGGCATACGCCCAGCCAAAATAGAAAAACCATGTGACCAATGACCAAAGTTTGGAAAGGACACAATGCCATAACGCGCCACGCGTGCCATTTCTCGTAAAATGTCCTCGGTATTGCGCATCGACTGCAAGGTGCGCGACAACACCACGGTATCAAACTGCTGGTCATCAAACAGCGCCAAACCTTGTTCTAGGTCTTGTTGAATGACCTGTACCCCGCGTGACACACTGGCCACCACCGCTTGGGGGGCACGCTCAACCCCAACGCCACGGATATTTTTGTGGGCCTGCAAATAAGCAAGCAACTTGCCGTCTGCGCAGCCTAAATCCAACACCGATGAGCTGGGTTCAATCCACGCGGCGATTTGTTTGAGGTCGGCGCGTTGGGCCAACGATACTGTTTCTAAAGGCTGACTCATGCTAAAACCCCTGTGGTGCGTTGGCGTACCCCTAAATTAAGCCTAGCGGCAATTTGCTCGTAATAACCTTGCACCACACCATGGTAATTGGGATCATTCAATAAAAACGCATCGTGACCATGGGGCGCATCAACTTCTGCATAGCTGACCGTGCGTTGTGTTTTCAGTAAGGCTTGCACAATCTCGTGCGAGCACGCGGGTGAAAAACGCCAGTCGGTCGTAAAGGACACCACCAGAAACTTGGCACTCACCTGCGCCAAAGCTTTGGCTAAATCCCCACCATGCGCCCGTGCGGGATCAAAATAATCCAAAGCACGCGTAATCAATAAATACGTATT
>DWUQ01000088.1 GCA_019120675.1 Candidatus Paenalcaligenes intestinipullorum
TTGCTACTGACTGGTCTGGCCATTGCGGTGTTCTTCTGGCCTCAAGGCTCGCAGCCTACCGTTACCGAGCTGTATGCCAACCACCCTTTTGTAACGGGGTTTATTGACGGCTACAACACCATGGACACCTTTGCCGCACTCATGTTCGGCACGTTAATTCTCGATGTGTTACGTCAAAAAGGCGTGACCGATCCGCGTGCTCAATCTCGCTACCTAACCGTTGCAGCACTGATTGCCGCAGTCGGCTTAGGCTTTGTGTATGTGTCGTTGTTTTGGCTCGGGGGCAGCAGCTTTGGTGTCGTGACCCAAGCCAGTAACGGGGGAGAAATCATCAGCGCCTATGTGTTGTCGCTGTTTGGTACGCCCGGTTTGTGGATACTCGCTGCTATTGTGGCGTTAGCGTGCCTCACGACCGCTGTTGGCCTCGTATCAGCGTGCGCGGATTATTTCCAACGACTTAGTCAGCGAGGAAGCTATAGCCATTGGGTGATGGGTATTTCCCTACTTTGCACGCTGGTGGCCAACGTAGGTTTGAATACCCTCATCCAAGTCTCGGTACCGGTACTGGTCGCCTGCTACCCTGTGGCGGTGGCACTGGTCATCGCCACCTACTTACGCCCTTGGATGCGTAATCCCCAGCTCACCTATCGACTCAGCCTAAGCGTGGCGTTTGTATTTGGCGTGTTGGATGCCTTGCAAGCCGCAGGGGTCAATCTACAGGCGCTGAGTTTTTTGCCAGGCTTTGAGCTGAATATGGCGTGGGTGTTGCCGACACTGGTGATGTTGGGGGTGGGGCTGGGAAAACACAACCAACCAGCCACTACCCCAAAACGCCTCTAAATGCAAAACGACATCACCATCCTCGTTCACGGTTTTTTCCGTACCCGCTCAGACATGCGATACCTTGAAGCGGGTTTAAAAGCCATGGGTAGGCAAGTGTTGTCCGTCCAACTGCCTACTTTCTTTTCTAGCCTAGACCAATGTTGTGATGCCTTAGCCGCACAGGTCGATCCCATCGCTGCAACGGCTAAAACCGTTCATTACGTGGCCCACAGCATGGGTGGACTGATCGTTCGCGCTTACATTGCGCGCACACAGCAACAAAACGTTGGCCACAGCGTACTCATCGCTACCCCCCATCAGGGTTCAAAATTGGCCGCCATCGCCAAGCGCATACCATTTTATGCAACGATTTTTAAACCCATCAACGACCTTCTGCCTAGCCTGCACTATCACGATTTTGGCACTGATAAAGCGTTCAAGCTCGGTGTGATCGCTGGCAATCGCAACCAAGGCCTCATTGGTAAGCTGCTGATGCCCGCCGACAGCGATGGCCGTGTGACGGTCGCGTCGGTTCAAGCCATCGATATGGATGATTTTATTGTGCTGCCCTATGGCCACGATACCATCCACCATACCAAGCAAACCTTAGAGCTCGTACAACACTGCCTCAGCACGGGACGATTTGACAATGCCTGAACTCAAAACCCTTGGCCTATTTTTACTGACTGCCCTAGCGGAAATAGCGGGCTGTTATTTGCCCTATCTGTGGCTACGCGAAGGAAAAAGCATTTGGCTACTGATACCCGGCATTCTTAGCCTAGCCGCCTTTGTGTGGCTGTTAACCTTGCACCCCACTGCCGCAGGGCGTGTCTACGCGGCCTATGGCGGGGTGTATATTTTTACCGCTATTTTGTGGTTATGGGCTATTGACGGGCTACGGCCCACAAGTTGGGATATATTGGGGGCAGTCGTGGCGCTAGTTGGTATGGCCATTATTATGTTTGCGCCGCGCGGTGGGTAATGAGCTACTCCTAACTATGCATCACCTCACCTATAATCTTGATATGCTTAACGATATCAAGCATGATCTATATTCTAGAAGAAATTCTGCAAAGCCTGCGTGATGCTCGACTACGTAAAGGCTTTAAATTGGTTTGAAAAGGCCTAAATTCCCACACATCGCTCCCCCATCATTGTGTAGAACCCCATCATCAGCGAAAATAGAGCCTAATATTGATTAATAGAACGGGTTGGTCTCAGCATCGTCGCTAAGCATGACGTCACGATTGCATAGTGCCCTGCATTTGCTTATGCAGCAGAGCGGTAGGCGCATCTCTCGCACCCCACCCGTACTCCAACCATAAAGAATATATATACATGGCAAACCAAGATTTGCTTAAAGAAGTCAAAAAACGCCGTACCTTTGCCATTATCTCCCACCCTGACGCGGGGAAAACCACGCTTACAGAAAAGCTCCTGCTGTTTGCAGGCGCCATTCAAATTGCGGGCAGCGTGAAATCTCGCAAGGCCGATCGCCATGCGGCCTCGGACTGGATGGATATTGAAAAACAACGCGGGATTTCTGTGGCCTCGTCCGTCATGCAGATGGAATACCGCGATTGCGTCATTAACCTGCTCGACACCCCTGGTCACCAAGACTTCTCCGAAGACACCTACCGCGTGCTCACGGCCGTGGACGCAGCCTTGATGGTGATTGACGCCGCCAACGGCGTGGAGCCACAAACCATTCGCCTGTTGCAAGTCTGTCGTGCACGCAACACGCCCATCATCACCTTTATCAACAAGCTGGACCGTGAAGTCCAAGAGCCGTTGGATTTGATTTCAGAAATCGAAGACCACTTAGGCATGGAAGCGATTCCCTTTTCGTGGCCGGTCGGGATGGGGCGTGAATTTGGCGGGGTCTACAACCTCCCCCAAGACCACTTGCACGTATTTAGTATTGATAAAGAGCACCGCAGCCACGATGACGAGCTGCTGCCAGGTTTAGACAACCCCGAATCCGAAGCCCGTTTTGGTGCGCATTTCACCAAAATGCGTGACGAAGTAGAGCTGATCAAAGAAGCGGTATCGGACTTTGATCGTGAGGCTTTCTTAGCTGGCAAGCAAACGCCTGTGTTTTTTGGCTCAGCGGTGAATAACTTTGGTGTACAAGAAGTACTGGATGCCTTGGTCGAGCTGGCGCCTTCCCCAGGTCCCCGCGCGGCCTTGGAGCGTGAAGTACAGCCCGACGAAGCAAAATTCACCGGCATGGTGTTTAAAGTGCAAGCCAATATGGACCCTGCTCACCGCGACCGCGTGGCCTTTGTGCGCGTTAGCTCTGGCCATTTCCAACGTGGCATGCGCTTACGCGTGGCGCGCACGAAAAAGGAAATTCGACCCAACAACGTGGTGTCGTTTTTGTCACAGCGTCGTGAGCTGTTGGATGAGGCCTATGCGGGCGACATTATCGGTATTCCTAACCATGGCGTATTGCATTTAGGCGATGTGCTCACCGAAGGGGAAAGCTTACAATTTACGGGGCTACCGTTTTTTGCCCCTGAACTCTTCCAAGCGGTGGAAGTGCGCGACCCATTACGAACCAAGCAGTTACGTATCGGTCTTACCCAGCTTGGCGAAGAGGGTGCGATTCAAGTGTTCCGTCCTTATATTGCGAGCGGTACACTTTTACTCGGTGCGGTCGGTCAGTTGCAGTTTGAAGTGGTGGCACAGCGCTTAAAGACGGAATATAACGTTGACGCACGTTTATCACCGTCTCGTTACAGTTTGGCGCGTTGGGTCACCGCGACCGATGATAAAGTAATGAAAAAGTTCATCGAATCGAATGCAGCGAATATTGCTTACGATGTGGTGGACGCCATTGCATTCTTGGCTAGCTCGCCCGCCCAACTGCGTGTGGCCCAAGAGCTCAACCCCGGCATTGAATTTCATGCCATGCGTGAGCACAGTGGCCACGTTTTTGGTGACGGTGTGTAACCTTTGTAGTACTCAACTATTATGTCTTGGCGTTTAATTATTCTCTTTGTGGTATTGGCTTTAGGGGCTTCCCTATGGGGTGGGTATGTTGCAGGCGATTGGCTCATCGCCAACGGCCCGTTGCGTTCGCCCACCATGATCGCCGCCGAAGAGGAAGCCAACGCCTTGCCAGTACTGGATGCCAATGGCAAACCCTATGTGGGTGCCCCCGCACAGCCTCTAGTGAATGGGCGCTTGGGTTTTCTAACCCCTAAAAACGAGCGCGAATTAGCCGACTGGCACATTGAAAGCAAACCTGCCGATCACTACAACCCACCCATTGCATTGGCTCGACAACGCCTAAACTCCAACCAACTTGCGCAGCTAAGCCAAGGCAGCGCCGTATCACCTAGCGGTCTACAAGGGATTGCCAATGTGGATTTAGAGGGTGGCCGACGCCACAGCGGCAGCAACGAGGCAATTCAGCCAGTAGAAGTTAACCTACCCCCCGCACCCGCCGAGGAGCAACGGGCTGCGCCCAGTGACCCCGACTGGCAAGCCAAACTGCAACGCGCTTTGCACGCGTGCTCAGAAAAGGGCTTTTTTGATCGGCCGAGCTGTGCGTGGGAGGCCCGCAATCAATACTGCGGACCTAACAACGCTTGGGGCAAAGTTGCTGGCTGCCCCAGCAAGTCGTTTTAGTGGCCTTTTTCGGGGCTCATTTGCGACTGCAAATAGTTTGGCAAGCCGACTTTCTCGATCAGCTCCAGCTGGGTTTCCAGCCAGTCAATATGCTCTTCGGTGTCACTCAAGATATGCACCAGCAAGTCACGTGACACAAAATCACCCACCGACTCACAATAGGCCACGCCTTCTTTGACGGTGGCGTGTGCGCCTTTTTCAAGCACCAAATCCCCCGCTAAGACTTCAGGCACGTCTTCACCGATACGCAATTTGTGTAAATCTTGTAGGTTGGGTAAACCTTCCAACAGCAAAATACGCTCAATCAATAAATCAGCGTGCTTCATTTCCTCGATGGACTCGTCGTATTCGATTTTGCCCAGTTTGTCGAAGCCCCAGTGATTGAGCATGCGCGCGTGCAAAAAGTACTGGTTGATGGCGGTGAGCTCGTTTTTGAGTTGTTGGTTGAGGTAATAGATAACTTTTGGATCGCCTTTCATGGTCGTGCTCCTATAGTGCAAAGATCAATAAGCTTTGCCTACTATAGCAGAGACAAAAGACGCAAAAAGACCGGAGCTGCATTTACAGCCCGGTATTGAGAAGCAAACGCTACTGCTGCCAGCTGGGAGAGGCAAACTGGCCTAATACGTAGCGCTTGCGCAACTAAATTAGCGAAGCACTCACAGCGCGGTAAGCGGGTACGGTGGTGTGCTCAGTGGGTAGCGTTGCAAGACCAGAGGGTTGGCTCGCTGCGGTACCACGTGAACCGTATTGCCCGCCAGGGAGGTAATCCATAGCGGTATCGGCGCATGTGCCACAACAAGACGCCACGCCTAATTCGGCCTGCAATTGGCTCAGAGTGTGAGCACCGCCTTCGACAGCGGCCTTGACCTGACGCTCGGTGATCGCGTTACAAATGCAAATATACATGAGAACTATTATCAGCAAGAGGCTTAAAAAAAGCAAGCACTTTTGATGGTTTTTGTCAGCGCTTTCGCCACAGGATTCTTAGGGGCATGGCAATCTGCTTTGAGCAGGTTAAAATTATGTGTTATCCATGCAGCACCGCCCTGTATTTGTTAACTGAGAAC
>DWUQ01000089.1 GCA_019120675.1 Candidatus Paenalcaligenes intestinipullorum
AAAACCCGCGCATCCTAATCCCCCCTACCCTAACCGCCATTATTCTCGCTCCCATTGGCACGTTAGTTTTTCACATGAAAAATGTGCCGACCGGCGCAGGAATGGGGACCAGCGGTTTTGTGGGACAAGTGGGCACACTCGATGCCATGGGGTATAGCGCTCAAGTGTGGTGGTCCATCGCTTTATTACACTTTTTGCTGCCTGCCTTAATTTGTGCGGCGTTAAGCTGGTTGTGCTATCGCCAAGGGTGGATCAGGGATGGAGATTTGCGTTTGGCAACGGGTTAATAGGGCTCGTTTGTTCCAGACCTTTTTATCCAAATATTTTCTTATTTAATGAATTTCCCTAGTTGACCACCGATCAACAGCTCCCCTACACTCACTCTACCCATTGGGTAAAATGGTCTGACCATTTTTATTTACTCACACTTACGCAGCCTCTGCTGGCGAAGTTGGCACGTAGCGACGTGCTTGTTTGCTTTCATTTCACTTTGCTAAAGGACTTTCCATGTCTTTAGGTATCTATGCATTACTGGCGTTTTCGCCCATTCTGCTGGCCGGCATATTATTGATCGGTTTGCGTTGGACAGCCGCCCGATCAATGCCACTGGTGTACTTATTGTCCGTATTAGTGGCGTTATTCGCCTGGGACATGACCTTCACCCGTGTCATTGCCTCCACACTTCAAGGTCTAATAGTCACCATTGGTGTGTTGTGGATTATTTTCGGCGCCATTTTACTTCTCAACACCCTCAAGCACTCAGGAGGTATTGCTGCCATTCGTGCGGGCTTTGTGTCGATTAGCCCTGACCGACGTATTCAAGCGATTATTATCGCGTGGTTGTTCGGCTGTTTTATTGAAGGTGCCTCCGGTTTTGGTACTCCTGCTGCGATTGCAGCTCCGTTGCTGGTGGCTTTGGGCTTTCCGGCTATGGCGGCAGTTATGCTCGGCTTGATGGTGCAGAGCACGCCGGTATCCTTTGGCGCGGTCGGTACTCCCATGATTGTAGGGGTAACAACCGGTTTAAATATGGAAAGCATCAACGCTACGCTTGAGGCCGGTGGTTCCAGCTGGGCGGTGTACTTCCATCAAATTGTGGTGGATGTGGTGCTGACACACGCCATCGTTGGCACGCTAATGCCAACATTAATGGTGCTGTTCCTAGTACGCTTTTTTGGCAAAAACAAAAAATGGAGCGACGCTTTTTCCGTCATTCCTTTTGCTTTATTTGCTGCCTTTGCCTTTACCATTCCTTATGTGCTCACCGGTATGTTCTTGGGCGCCGAGTTCCCTTCTATGCTAGGTGGTCTAACTGGTTTAGCCATTGTGACACTTGCCGCACGCAAAGGATTTTTAGTACCTAAGCAAAGCTGGGATTTTGCTGACCCCAAAGACTGGCCTAATGAGTGGCTGGGCAATGTGGAAATTAAAATTGATGACTTGTCCGCACGGCCGATGTCCACATTCCGTGCTTGGACGCCCTACGTTATTGTGGCGGCACTTTTGGTCATTAGCCGTGTCTTTAAGCCCGTCGGCGACGCCATGAAATCCGTCAGCATCAGCTTTAGCAACATTCTAGGTGAGGCAGGTATAGGGGGTTCGTTTGAGCCAATTTTCTTGCCGGGTGGTATTTTAGTGATTGCAGTGTTGTGCACCTTCTTTATCCACCGCATGCGTTGGCGTGAGCTGGCTGCTGCCACCAGCGAGTCCTCGCGTATTTTGTTAGGCGCAGGCTTCGTGCTGCTGTTTACCGTGCCGATGGTTCGCATTCTGATTAACTCAGGCGTCAATGAATCCGGTCTAGAGAGCATGCCTATTATGATGGCTGAATGGGTCGCCAACACCGTCGGCAGCGTGTACCCATTATTCGCTCCCACGATTGGTGCATTGGGTGCGTTTATTGCTGGCTCAAATACCGTCAGTAATATGATGCTCAGTCAATTCCAGTTTGGGGTGGCGTCTAATTTAGGTATCTCTACTGCCTTTATCGTGGCGGTGCAGGCCGTGGGCGCAGGCGCAGGCAATATGATCGCCATCCACAACGTGGTGGCCGCTGCGGCAACTGTCGGCTACTTGGGTCGCGAAGGGGCGATATTACGCAAAACCATCTGGCCGACGCTTTACTATGTGACAGTTGCTGGGATTATTGCGCTCATCGCCATCTATGGCTTGCACGTGACCGATATCCTTGAAACGGTACAGACTGCAGCGGCTCAAAGCTAAGCGGGGGGCAGTTCACTCTATACTAGCCCTCTCCTTGCTCTGAGCAACTGGGCTAGTCCTCTCCCCGCCTGAGCAGCTGGATTAGTCATTAACTGGCTTAAGAGGCGCGAGAGCGAAGCCACTTCGAGCCATACAACTAGGCTTATCACGCATCAAACCCACAACGAAAATCGGATCAAGTATGTACTTGGTCCGATTTTTTATACAGTGCCTCGGGCAAGCTTTGCTACCATTGCTTCGCGTAGGCGTTATCACCCTTGCCTCGACTAGGTTTCATTACCACTGCTTGCGCTGAGTTTAAATGACTTAGACAGCATGCTTCCAATAACTAGAAATTTTCTGTCGTTCTAGGGGCAGGCCTTTGCTTAACAATAGGTCACGTAAAGGAGCCACAAGGCTGCCTTCTACCCCACCCCAAGCCATCCCCTCGCCACTAGGTAACTCAAACGCTTTTATGGCCGCTACCAATTGCTCGCTGGCGGGGCTTGACGCGTCCAATACCAACCATTGCAGCTGCAACGAGGCTTGGCTCACTAAATGCTGACGTGCTTGGGATGAGCTTATCGCCACAAACACCCATGCGGTCGTGGTCGCTGGTAACTCTTCGAGGCGGCGACCAATAGCGGGTAAGGCAGTTTCATCGCCAATTAGCAGTTCCCAATCAAAACGCGTAGGAATGAGTATGGAGCCGCGAGGCCCTGCCAAAGTAAGCGCATCGCCAACCTGAGCATTCTGGGCCCATTCAGCGGCTACGCCCCCCTCATGCAATACAAAATCTAAGGCGATTTGACGTTTGGCAGGCTGGTAATAGCGTGGCGTGTAGTCGCGTGTAAGAGGCTTAGGCAAACTGTCGTCGTAGACCACCCCACGTTCACCAATCTGTGGCAGGGCGAATTGGGTGTGCCCTTGGGGCGGGAAAAACAACTTGACGTGATCATCAAAACCTGGCGAGTAAAAGCCTTCAGCCTGTTCACCGCCTACATGTATGCGTACCATCGTATCCGATAACTGCTGGATCGATTCGACATATAACGTACGCACCTGAATCGGGTGTATGTTTTTTTCAAACGCATAAGGGTTCATGGACGTATCCGACGGCCTAGACATAAAAATTTCCTAATGTAAAAGATCTATTCGACATACGGCAGCCACGCTTCATAGCCTTGCTTTCGCATCTCGTCAAGCGGAATAAACCGCAAGCTGGCTCCGTTAATAC
>DWUQ01000090.1 GCA_019120675.1 Candidatus Paenalcaligenes intestinipullorum
ACAAGAAAGGCAGCTGTTAGAAACCAACCCGCCACCACCAACAGACCCACACCCGCTGCAATCGTACTCAACGCCACCAAAAGGCTGATCGCGACGGCCCAGCGATGTCGTTTGACCCACGAGCCACAAAGCTGCCACCAACCCTTCATGAGGCCTCCTGTTGCAACCGCTGCTGCTGAATGCGCCAATGGCGCTTCAAGCGTGCGCTCACAACAGGGTCATGAGTCGCAATAATCAAACTTCGGTGCGCACAAAAATCAAGTATGGCGTCCAGCACCTGATCACGTGTGGAGGCATCTAAATGAGCAGTGGGCTCGTCCAGCAGTACCAAGTGAGGATCGGTTAAAAACAAACGGGCCAACGCCAAACGATGGAGCTGCCCACCCGACCAGCCATAACCTCGGGTGCCTAAAACACTGCTTAGGCCGTGCGGCAACTGGCGCACATGCTCCGCAAGTTGAACCCGCTCTAAGGCGTGCCATAACTGATCCTCGGTAGCCTCTGCGCGAGCAAAGCGTAAAGCCTCTGCTACCGTACCTCGACCCAGATAAGGCTGCGCACGAATCAAGGTGACTTCCCCGAACACCTGATGCGTCGCCGCCTGACTCGGTCGTAAGCCAACGAGACTTTCCAAGAACGTGCTTTTACCACTGCCACTTGGTCCTTCAAGGGCAATCCAATCCCCCTCCAAAACAGTCAGCTCAGGCACCTGCACGAGCACCGTGCCTGTCGGCGTATACACCGCCCAGTCTTTGATCTGCACCACACAGCCGGATTGTGCAGGCTCGGCTTCATGAGACGGCTGATCGTTAGCAACCAAGACCGAAGGCTCTGTTAAGGAGGCCTCTGAAGCTCCCCCCTCAGAACGTGGTAAAGGCTGAGCCACTAGCCGATACGGCGACGGCAAGGGCGCATCCAGTGTCGGCACCCCATCATAGATACCTTGCAGTTGCTCAACCGCTGATTTGGCTTGGGCACGGTCGTGATAACTGGCGGCCAACTGGCGCAAAGGCTGATACACCTCGGGAGCGAGCAGTAGGCAAAATAACCCCTGCTGTAGGCTCAAACCGCTAAACCCACTCAGCAACCCTAAATAGCCCAGCCCCACATATACCGCTACACCCGCCACCCCGAGCGCGGCAAACAGCTCCAACACGGCCGAAGACATAAACGCAATGCGCAACACCTTCATGGTGGTTTGGCTTAAGGCCTCACTGGCCGCACGAACCCGCGCGCTTTCGGCGGGCGCTTGCCCAAACAAACGCAGCGTGAATAGACCTTGGACGCGATCACCAAATAAACCCGCCAAACGCTGCAAGCGCACATGATGCGCATCGTTCGCCGCCTGCGCGCGCCAGCCAATCAAGGCCATAAAAAAGGGAATGAGGGGAGCCGTAACCAGAAATAAGAGGCCAATAATCCAATCCACCCCAAACGCCATCAGCGCCAACACCAAAGGCAGGACGACGGCCGCCACAGCAGCGGCCATATAACGCTGCAAATACCCTTCCAGCGCTTCCACATAATCCAACAACGAGGTACTGAGCTCGCCAGAAGGGTGTTGCCGTGCCCAGGCAGGCCCGCGCGCGAGCCACTCATTAAACAACTGTTGGCGTAAGCGCTGCTTAATGGCCTCAGTGGCTCGGCTGGCGGCACGATCACCACTCCACAACAGCACAGCCCGCAGCACAATCAGCCCCATCACCGCCCCGATCAACGGTTGAGCAAGCAGTGCCTGCCACCAAGTGCTAGCAAGGGGTGGTGACGTCAGTGTGGTGTGCGTAAGGGTGTGGTCGATAAGTTGCGCCAACCACCACGCCTGCACAATAAACAGCAACCCAGCTAATAAAGGTGCTAAACACGCCCACAGCAGATACCTAGACTGGTATCGACCAGCTTGATTTAACCAAGAAGGTTGAGAGGAGAATGTCTGTTTGGCAGGTGGTTCCAAACCTACTGTGGACTCATCCATAATGGCTACGCCGACACGTGCCGCAACAGGCTCATCCTTCATGCCGGGTTCAGGCTGAGCGTGACGCGCCGACGAGGTCACCGAAACAGACCGGTCACGCATGCCTACTCATCCTGCATCGCAGCACGCTGCTGCAACAACTCCTCGCGTTTGCGCTCATTGTGTGCCACCACGCGTAGTTCGAACCACATAGCATTCAATATTGAAAACGCACACGCTAAACTAAGACCTAAAATCCAAGAAAAATACCACATCGCACTGTGCTCCTAATAAGAGTGTGGGGCATCGCGGACCGAGTCCTCGGTGACCTTGCCACCCATCACGCTATACACCCACGAGGTGTACGCCACAATAATAGGTAAAAAGAAGGCGCTGACTAAAAGCATGACCCAGAGGCTAAAGTGACTGGCCGACGCATCATAAATGGTAAGACTGGCACTCGGATCGGACGAAGACGGCAGCAAAAAGGGAAAGGTTGCCAAGCCTACCGTGAACACCACTCCGACCACCATTACCGACGAGCACACAATCCCCAAGCGACCTGTGCCTTTGCCAGCCAACAACATCGCCAACAGACCCGCCACAATGGCTCCACCAGGCGCTAACCACATCCATGTGTGCTCACGGTAGTTCGCCAACCAGCCGCCTGCTTCATTATTAATTACCGTTTTGGCAAGTGGATTAGAGAGGCCATTGGGATCTGCTGGCGTTAGCACATGATAGCCTTCTACCCCAAAGGCGATCCACACGCCAGCAAGCACAAAGCATAGGATCGTTAATAACCCGGCAATGGTTGCCCAGCGTTTCGCTCGCGCGGCAATCAAACCATCGGCTTTCCAGCACAACACCACTGCCCCTTGAAACACCAACAACAGCACACTGACCACGCCACACAACACAGCAAAGGGCTGAAACAAGCCAAAAAAGTGCCCGCCGTAGACCGCTCGTAAGCTGTGCTCCTCGAAGGCAAAGGGCACCCCCAGCAGCACATTGCCCATAGCGACCCCAAACACCAGCGCCGCCACCACACCAGTGGCACACCAGATGGCATCCCACCGCCAGCGCCACGTTGCAGACGTCATTTTGCTGCGATACTTAATGGCAACGGGACGCAAAATCAACGCCACCAACAGCAACATCATGGCCAAATAAAAGCCCGAAAAGGACAGCGCGTACAGCAGCGGCCACGCGGCAAAAATCACCCCGCCCGATAAAATCAACCAAACCTGATTGCCTTCCCAAACTGGTCCGATTACGTTGTATAAGACACGACGCTCACCGTCATTGCGTGTGACTAACGGCAGGAGCATCGCAATGCCTAAATCCGCCCCATCCATAACCGCAAAGGCAGCGAGCAGGACGCCCAGTAACAGCCACCACACAATCCGCAGGGTTTCATACTCGAGTAAAATAAAGGATTCCATGATCGTCTCCGCTTAGTGTGTGCCCAAAAGCTCATCATCGGGGGTTAAGGGGACCGCTGGTGGCGTGTCCTTTTCGGGGCCGGAGCGAATGGCGTGCAGCATCACCTTGGCACCCACAATGGCTAAGGCGGTATACAAACTAATAAAAATCCCCAAACTAATGGCCAAATCGGTCAAGCTGAGCCCCGACGCTGCATAATAGGTCGGCAACACGCCTTCGATAATCCAAGGCTGACGACCAAACTCCGCCACAAACCAACCGCTTTCGATGGCAATCCACGGCAACGGTGCGGTAAACACCGCCACTTTTAGAAAACGCGGCGAACGGCTAATCCGATCGGTCGAAGCCAAGAAGAACGCCACCGCAAAAAACAGAATAAAGTAAAAGCCCAGCCCCACCATCACACGGAAGCTCCAATAGATGGGCGCAACCTCGGGCACACTGCTCCACGCAGCGTTATTGATGTCCTCGTCAGTGGCTTGGCTAATGTCCTCCACATATCGCGTGAGCAACAAGGCGTAACCCAAGTCCTGCCACGACTCATCAAACTGCACCCGCGCTGCCCCATCCGTGGGGTCCGCACGTACCTTTTGCAGGGCCTCGTACGCCACCAAACCATGGCGAATACGCGTTTCAGCCCGCTGTACCAGCTCATGAATACCCGGCAACTCGGTGGTTAAGGAGCGGGTGCCAATCAAGCCCATCAACCAAGGGATTTCAATAGAAAAACTGTTGTCACGAGCTTTTTGATTAGGAATAGCAATCAGATTAAAACTCGCCGGTGCCGGCTCGGTTTCCCACATGGCTTCCATGGCTGCAATTTTCATTTTCTGATGCTCAGTCGTCAGGTAGCCACTTTCGTCGCCCAGCACCACAACGGATAAGGCAGAGGCCAAGCCAAAGCTCGCCGCCACGACCATGGATCGACGTGCCAGCTCGATATGACGCCCGCGCAACACATACCAAGCGCTGACTCCGAGCACAAACGTCGCCCACAA
>DWUQ01000091.1 GCA_019120675.1 Candidatus Paenalcaligenes intestinipullorum
ATCCTAATTAAGCCTGAGGGTCGTCGTCATGCAAGCTTTGTACCGCTTGCTGGTAATAGGTGATCAGCTCGGCGTGTTGAGATTCGGGGATATTGTGCGCCTGCAAGCACCGTTCAAACACCTGATCGTGACGCAGTTCGCTTAAGCACTCGGTAGCGGCCTGCTGGGTGAGCACTTGATCCACCAGTGGGCGGTTTTGAATGCGCAGCACCTCGACCGCTGTGCCTTCTACTAGGGCCTGCACCCGTTCACGCAAATCGCTGATTAACAAAGCGTCTTGATACAACACTTCCACCCAAACAGATTGTTGGGCAGCGACCAGTGCGTTTATTTGTGCAGAAATTTCCTCCCAACTGCCGCGCACCTGCTGCAAGCGTTGAAAAGAGGGTACCGGCAACTCGGTGATAACTGGAGGCTGCTGCGCCGTTAGCTCCACCAAGCACACGAGCTTCTGTTGAGTGGCCTCGTTAAAACCCATCGGAATTGGCGAACCGCAGTATCGAATACGGTCCTGATTGGCCACGCGTTGCGGCACATGCAAATGCCCCAGCGCCACATAGTCAAAGGCCTCGTGAAAGGCTGACGCATGGATATACCCCAACGAGCCCACATAAAGCTCGCGCACGCCATCACCGTCCACCGTTTGTCCACCTGCCGTAAACAAATGCCCCGTGGCGACGATTGGTACGGGACTGGGTAGCGCCTGCTGGCGTTCAATAGCCAGCTGTGCAATGGCGGCGTAATGCGCGTGAATGGCATCAACCAAATTACGGTCTTTATCGGTGACGCTTTCGCCGGCTTGCGACGGACGCACATCACGATCCCGTAAATACGGTACCGCACACACAATCCCCAACGCGTGCCCATTACGATCGTGCAGCAGCAAGACCTGTTCGTGGATGGCTTCGGGGTCGGTCACGCCCACCACATGCACATTTAAATCATGCAGTAAGCTTTTAGGGGCTTCTAAAAAAGTGGCTGAGTCGTGGTTGCCCGCAATGACGACCACATGCTGGCAGTGCTGAGTGGCCACTTGATGCAGGAAACGATAATACTGCTGTTGAGCGGTATTACTAGGCGTATTGGTATCAAAAATATCCCCCGCCACGATCAACACATCCACCTGTTGCTGCGCCAAGGTGTCTGCCAACCAACTTAAAAACGCATCAAACTCGTCGGTGCGTCGTTGGCCATATAAGTGTTTACCTAGATGCCAATCGGAAGTGTGTAGAAGCCGCATGAAAACACCGTTAAAAAGACCTACGCGTAGAAATAAAAAACACGATACTCGAATATGGTGAGTATCGTGTTGGCAATCATAACACTGTTGTTTTAATCAGTAGAGGAGGGGTTAAGGTTCGCTTGGCTGTAGACGAGGCATTACAATGACCATACACAAAAAATGGTGCGCTAAAAAAGTGTCGTCTTGCCAACCTATGCGTTAAAACGGGCGCTGAGTAAGCCCTTCAAGCGCCCACGAACGGTTTAGCTTTGCAGCGTGGCATCCAAGCTGATGTCCGCGTTCAATAATTTGGAAATTGGGCAACCGGTTTTGGCCTTGTTGGCGATTTCGTCGAACGTCGCTTGGTCGATATTTGGAATGCGCGCGGTCATTTCTAAATGCACCGCCGTCACTGCAAAGCCGTCGCCGTCTTTATCAAGCGTAACGGTCGCTTTGGTGTCGATGCTGTCGGGCGTGAAGCCTTCCTCGCCCAGCATGAGCGAGAGCGCCATCGAAAAGCAGCCCGCGTGAGCCGCGCCAATGAGCTCTTCGGGGTTGGTGCCGGGAGCGTTTTCAAAACGAGTATTAAAGCCGTAGGGGTTGTCTTTGAGTGCGCCACTTTCGGTGGAAATGGTGCCTTTGCCTTCTTTGAGGCTACCTTGCCAGTGGGCGGATGCAGTCTTTTTCATGCGTAAATCCTCTTAAATGATGCCAACACGCGTACAAGTACGAGCTCGTTGGCGTTGAGTGATACAGCTAGAATGGCGTGAAAGCGTGCCAGTCCTTACCTTAGCGTATTTCATACGGCCGCTTCAACCAACGGAACACCTCGATACCAAACCGTAACCGATCCGCAGGCTAAAGCACCTGAAAACCTTTAGGCTCGTGGTGGAAACACTCGATACCAAAAACCGTATAAATGGCACGCCACACAAAACGACAAGGCCCACTCCAGAGTCGTAAACACCATCAATACCGTCACCGGCACCTTCCACATAGGACTGCCCACATAAAAAAGAACTAAAGTAACCGCCGACGCAATGGCCAACAGTTTATTGGCGAACATACGCGCGCCCGCGTTTTCTTTCTCGCCACCCCAGTTTTGCTTTTCTGCGACCCATTTCCACACATGATGAGCGGGGCAGAGGTGATGACCAAAAAAGCCGCGCACAAAACCCTGCACCAGCGGTACCACCATAAACCACGGACTGACCAACATCGCCATCACCGTCATAACTGTTGTTAAAAAGGCTTCCCAACGACCCACATTCGACCATACTGGTGGCACATCAAAACGCAACATAGTGCTTCTCCTAAACTTAGTTAATATATCAAACTATATATTGTTATTTAATATAATGTAAAGCGTGTGGAAAATAACCAGCAAAAGAGAAGGGGTGAGTTTGTTACACTGACAATCAATATACGAATGCGATGGCTCAACGGATGCTGTAGATTTACTGTGGCTCGGTTGTGCTTCGTTTAGGCTGAGTCTTTTACTTCTTTGTTGACGAGCACGTCCTATGTGTACTTCATTGCTGTACCTAGATGCCCAGAATCGAGCCTATCTAGGCCGCACCTTAGAGCTAAGTTTAGAGCTGCCTTATCAGGTTGCGTTCTTTCCTAGAAATCAGATCTTGACGTCAACGGTAGCAAACCAAGCGCCTTTGAACTGGAGCATGCGCTATGCGACCTTGGCCGTAACCATGCCTGAAACGCCACCTGCGCCAAATGAACCGCTCACTGCGCAAAACAGCAAAATTGTGGAAGGGGTGAATGAAGCAGGGCTGACCTTTAGCGTTCAAGCCTACTCGCAAACCAAAGGCACACAACCTGCTTTGGATCCCAAGCAAGCGGCACTCTCCGCTGCCGATTTGGGTACCTACGTGTTAGGGCGATTTGGCAGTGTCGAAGAAGTCAAACAAGGCCTTGAGCAGTTACCCATCGTCCTAGAGTCTGTCGCCATATTGGGTGGCTTAGCCATGCCGTTTCATTATGCCGTTCACGATGCAACGGGAAAAAGCCTAGTCATTGAATTCCATCAGGGCGTACGCACGATTTACGACAATCCGGTTGGGGTGATGACCAATGCGCCGCAGTTTTCTTGGCATCTAACCAACCTTAATAACTACACATTCTTAAGCAATGTGGACCACTCGCATGCGCGTTTTATGAACTACGAGGCGGTACAGGCGGGTGCTGGCATTGCCAAAGCAGGTTTACCCGCATCGGATACGTCGGTAGATCGCTTTGTGCGTGCCGCTTACTATGCGCAGTTTTCTGAAAAACAGACCGATCCCGACAAAGCGGTGCAAATGATCGCTCACATTATGAATAATTTTGATCGACCACGTGGTCTATGCATTGATCCGCCGGAGCAGGGCAGCAGTCATTTGCAGTTTGTTGGGCATGAGTCCGAAGCTATTCCCACAGAGTTCACGACGTGGACAAGCCTAACCGACTTAGAGCGACGGTTATTGTTCCTACGCGACAGCGGGGGCATGAACTATGTGCGCTTGGATTTGATGTCGTTGGTGGAGCAAACTGATTTTTGTGTCTTGCCGATGGCGCAGCTTATGCCCAGTATGCCGGACTCCACCGCACAGTTTGTAAGGTCGCTTTCATAAACACGCACTGGCAAAGCACGGTCTTGCTAAGAAAAAAGCACTGGTTTTATGGTGAACCCAAAAAGCCAGTGCTTTCGCTTAGTCTTTAACGCATAGCAGCAAACAGCAAGCCCTCTTAAAAACTATGATCAATCCCCACGATCGCTTGCTGGCCGCGCACATTTTGGAACGAGAAGCCATTTACATACGCACCAAGCGCATACAGTGTCGTACGCTTAGATAGATTGTAGCTGTAGCCCGCGCTGAAAATATTTTGCTGACGTTTGGCAAGGTCATAGCGTTTGTTAAAGCTGCTGCTGGCGCGTGATGTGGCCCAACCGACCATAGCGCTGGATACCGCATTAACCGGCACGGTAGCATTCACCGTAAACCCTGTGGTTTTGAAATCAGGGGTATAGCCTGAATTCCAATATTTGAAAGCGGGCGCGGGGGCATCCGAGCCTAGGCCCGATTGACGACCATTGATGTCTTGGCCCACGGCCATGGCCAAGGTCAACACGTTAAAATCATAGCTGCCTGTGACTATCCAAGAGTGCACCGCTTTTTCCCATGGGTTCGCCTTTAAGC
>DWUQ01000092.1 GCA_019120675.1 Candidatus Paenalcaligenes intestinipullorum
TATCCAAGAGCGACGTGTAATCCGGTGTGGGCAATTGGAAGTGGGTGGTGGGGAGAGCTTGGGCTAAGGCCGCACGTCTTAGGGGTTTACTTAAAAAACGACTGTGAGCAATCGTACTGGTTCGCACCAACACGGACCATTCACGGTGGGCGGATACAAAAATAATCGGCAAGTCCTGATACGCTGTACTTTGCCGCAACCAATGCGCCAGCTCCACCCCATCCTCTTCCCCCAGCTGCACATCCAATAGCACCGCATCAATCGGGTGCTCGGCAATTAAGGCCGCGGCTTGGGCTACACGTTGTGCAGATAAGCTTTGATGTCCTAAATTATGCAAATAACGAGTGGCGACCAGCTGTAGGCTTGGATCGTCCTCGACCACCAATATCTGCAAAGATAAGGCTGGCACGGGAGCGGCGTCGTGAAGCATAGGTTGCGGGGGGGCTTGTCGGTAAGGTAAGTGGACACAAATGTGGGTGCCCTGATTGGCCTGGCTGTCAATCTCTAAAGAGCCCCCTAATAGCTCAGTAAGATGCTGACAAATGGCCAACCCTAAGCCCGTGCCTTGACGCGAGGCTTTACCTGCTTGGCCTTGTACAAAAGGTTGAAATACGGTTTTGAGCTCATTGGACGCGATGCCAACCCCATGATCCACCACATGCAGCAGCAAGCGAGGGGCGTCAGGGCTCGCTACAGGGTCAGCTTGGGCATGAATCGCAACTGAGCCATGCTCAGAAAACTTAATGGCATTCGAAAGTAAGTTTTGGAAGATACGCGCTAGTTTCTCACGATCCATCACCACCTGCTCAGGTAGTGCGGCATCCAAATCCACGCTAATGCTTAACGCACGTTGTTCGGCAGCCGCGGAATACATGGCAATAACCTCATCCAGCAAATCCGCCAAATGAAAACAGCTCACGCTAACTTCGGGACGACTCAGCTGCAATTGAGCAAAGCTGAGCAGCTCGTCCATAGTCTGTGCTAAGAGCTGTTCGGAGGTTTGTAATAACCTCAAGTGTGCGCGCTGTGTGACATCCAGTGAGGTCGCACTGAGAAGCTCTAGCCCCGCATGAATCGACGCTAAAGGTGCACGTAAATCGTGGCTAAACGACCCTAAATAGGCCAGCTGTGTGTCTTTTTGGTGTTGCAGACGCAAGCAATGCTCACAAGTAGCCTCTTGTGGGCAGAAGGGAGGCTCGTCCACAGCTGAGGACGACATAAAAGGCACCATAGCAATCGAATACTTACAAATATCCCATCAATATACTTATGTGAACCATATTAACAAAAAAGAGAGTTTGGTTAACACTGTACAAGCTCAAGTTAACGCTCAGCTGTCACACTAGCTTTATAAATAATCCCGTTAGCACAGAGGTGTATATGGCACTTACCCGTCGTGATTTTCTAAAAGCGTCTGCGGTTGCTACAACCGTTGCCGCCAGTGGTTTAAAAGTATTTGGTCCGAATGAAGCGTTCGCAGCCGATACCGTACTGATTCCCCATGCCACTCACTATGGGCCATTCAAGGCGGTCGTAAAAGATGGCAAATTAATTGGCGTCCAAGCGATCAAAGAGCTGGACGCTATGCCCACAGAAATGCTGCTTGAAGGGGTCCTAAGTCGTACTTATCACCCCACGCGCATTCAATACCCAATGGTGCGTCGTTCGTATTTGGAAAACCCACGTGGCAATGTCCGCCCCGAGCTGCGTGGCAAAGACCCCTTTGTGCGTGTTAGCTGGGAGGAGGCCTTAGCTTTGGTCGCCGATGCCAGTTTGCGGACAATCGAAGAGCACGGTAACGAAGCGATTTTCAGTGCCTCGTATGGTGGATGGTCGCACGCGGGCGTGTTTCGTCCGCAGGTGCTGCAGGGCCGCTTGTATAGCTTAATTGGCGGCCACAGCGTGACCACAGGGGACTACTCCGGTGGTGCCTCGCAGATCAGCTTGCCGCATATTATTGGTGACATGGAGGTCTACTCCCCCCAAACCGCTTGGGAGATGGTCAAAGACCACACCGAAGTGTTTGTGTTGGTGGGCTGTGACCCCTGGAAAAACAACCGCATCGAATTTACCGTTGCCGATCACCAGATGTACCCACTCTGGAAGAAAATCCGCGATTCTGGCGTGAAATTCATTTCCATCAACCCGCAGTACACCACCACCGACGACACGCTCAACTCCGAATGGGTCAAGATCATCCCGAACACGGACACCGCGTTGTTTACCGCCATGGCGTACCATGTTTACACCAACGGTCTACATGATCAAGACTACTTGGATAAATACACCGTAGGCTTTGATAAATACCTGCCTTATTTGTTGGGCGAAGACGGCGACAACACGCCCAAAACCCCCGAGTGGGCAGCCGAAATCACCGGTATTCCCGCCGAGAAAATTGTGGAATTAGCCGAGCTCTTCGCCTCCAAGCGCACGCAGTTTGCCGGAGCGTGGTCACTCCAGCGTGCGCACCACGGCGAGATGACGCACTGGGCCATTATTAACTTTGCTTCCATGGTGGGCAAAATTGGCAAACCGGGCGAAGGCGTCGGCTTTAGCTGGCATTATGGTGGCGGTGGTATGCCTGTGTCCGATAAGCGTGGGCCCATTGGCTTGTCGCAAGGCCGCAACCCCGTGAAAACACGTTGCCCTGCCTCGCGCATTTCCGAGATGCTGAACAACCCCGGTAAAACGTACACCCGCGATGGGGGTGATTTTGAGTACCCTGACGTGCACATGATTTATGCGGCAGGGAACAACTTTGTGCACCACCAGCAAAACACCAATGAATTGTTGAAAGCCATGGAGAAAGTGCACACCGTTGTGGTGCAAGACCCATGGTGGTGCGCGTCCGCACGGTATGCGGATATTGTGCTGCCTGCCAGCACCACATTAGAGCGAGATGATATCTCGTCTGGTGGTACGTACAGCATGGATAAAGTCTATGCTATGCGCCAAGTGATCGAGCCTTATGGGGAAAGCCTCAGCGATTTCGAGATTTTCCGCCGTTTAGCAGGTGTGTTGGGTGTGGAGTATGGCTTTACCGAAGGCAAAACCTTGATGGATTTAATCAAAGTCGCCTATGCCAACACAGACGCGGAGCTCTCATTTGACGAGTTCTGGGAGCAGGGCTATGCACCCATGGCAGTGCCCGAGTCCGCCCGTACCTGGGTACGTCATGGGGATTTCTTTACGGATCCTGTGGCCCATCCGTTACACACAGAGTCCGGCAAGATCGAAATGTACTGCGAAGCCTTTGAAAAGTTCCAAGCCAAGGGTTGCCCGCCGATTCCGAAGTTCTTAGAGCCAGCCGAGTACTTAGGCAACGCCAAAGAGGGCCAAGTGCACGTGGTCAGCCCGCACCCCTTTATGCGCTTGCACTCACAAATGGCCAACGCCAGCATTCGTGAAATCATGAACGTACAGGATCGCGAGTTCGTGCTCATGAGCCAAGCCGATGCCGACGAGCGTGGTATCAAAGACGGTGACTTGGTCGAAGTCTATAACGATCGGGGTGCGCTAATCGGTGGCGCACGAGTTTCCGACAAAATCATGAAAGGCGTGATCAGCATCTTCGAGGGCGCGTGGTTATCCAAAGACAGCAAAGGCCGTTGCAACAGCGGTGCGGTCAATATTTTAACGACGAGTATTCCCTCGTCAGGCCTAAGCCAAGCCAACAGCGCCAATACCTGCTTAGCGTCCATTCGCAAGTGTGAAGACGCCGAGGGTCCGAACCAAGCCTACGAGCCGCCGCAAATCGATGAGCGTGAAAGCGTCTCGACCGAGACGGACATTGCCGCGTTGGCACTGGTGAAGCGTTCTACCGATGCCCGTGCGGCAGCCACCGTCGATATGCTGCCTGGCGAACGTCTGTTCTACGAGCGTTGTACCCTGTGTCACGTGGCGCGTGAGCCAAGTGATCACACCATTGCTCAGTGGAAAGGCATTACCCAGAGTATGTTCCCGCGTGCCGGCCTTACCCCCGAGCAGCAGGAGTTGGTGATGGAGTTCCTCAGCAACAACGCTAAGGATGCTGTGGCGCCTTAGGCACAAGAAAGCTAGCCTTCATTAGCTCGAATGGGCTCAGCTGCTAAGCCAAACGCCCCAGTACACATGCTGTACTGGGGCGTTTTTTATAGGCACTATAGCGCTAAGGCTTAGTTTTAGGCTCCGATGTGGTCGGTGCAGGAGTAGACGTCTCTTTTGAGCCTTGTTCGGTACGGTCCTCACTTGGCGCACCCTCTACCGTTTCTAAACCGTCCGTGGCAGACGCTTCGGTTTCATCCGGCGTCTCAGTGATTAAATCCGCATCGTGCTCCTCCATGCGCCAAGGCAAAATGCCGGGCGACACATGCAAGAAGTGCATGTATTTTTCAAACTGATCCAGAATATCGCTAATGATGTC
The DNA here is from genome assembly GCA_019120675.1 of Candidatus Paenalcaligenes intestinipullorum. Taxonomy (GTDB): domain Bacteria; phylum Pseudomonadota; class Gammaproteobacteria; order Burkholderiales; family Burkholderiaceae_B; genus Paenalcaligenes; species Paenalcaligenes intestinipullorum. The sequence continues at coordinate 4,403 of DWUQ01000092.1, forward strand.
TTGGCGGTCGTAGCCATACACATCATAAGCTTGACCGCCTCGACGTAAGAACACCTCGGCACGGTAGTATAGCTGATCCTCGGGTGCATTCTCGTCCTCTTGAGTGATAAACTCCGGCATGTCGTAGCCCCGCAAACGAATTTCGTACACGAACTCCAATTGGCCTTCGCGGAAAACTTCAAAATGAGCCCGATAGTTTTGTTCATCAAAACTGACCTCGGCCACCCAGCCACGCTCCTCCAACTCGGCTTCTACACTGTGCATGGCTTCCATAGCCGTGGTCTGAATAAAGCGCAACACCTCGGCGCGAGGTGGGAAATCCACTAGGTTAGCAAGGCGCTTTTTCCAATACCGTGCGCCGGTATGCGTACTACCCGCACGGGATTGCATGGCATTTTGTAG
>DWUQ01000010.1 GCA_019120675.1 Candidatus Paenalcaligenes intestinipullorum
CAGTGCTCACTTTTTTCCTGAAAAATCCCCCCACCTGCGGCCCTCGTCCAAGTCACCCGCCCCAAGCCTCAACGCGCTCATCGAAACACACGAAAATGAGCCAGAGCACGCGCAACACTGAACTCGGCAAAAAAGTCGGCAAAAATATGTACGACTCTCCTCACCAGTTTGAGCCTCTTATTCCCACCACAATCCTACCGGCGTTGACGGATCAGGCAGCCGATATCGCGCGAGCGGCAACACGTCTTATTGGGATGGCTCATGCGTCATCGCGGCAAACAATACGTGAATGTGTGCGTGCGATGAACTCATAGTACTCAAACCGCATTGAATGAAGGGCAAGGCACTTGAGTTAGTGACTCAGCACTTGGCCCAGTACGTTGGGGCTTACCGCTTGATAGTCTTTCGTTTTTGTTTCCCGAGCTGTACCCCGAAGCCGCTACGAAATTAAGTTAAGCGTTTACATAGCGCAGCCAGAGATAATCGCTCGGCGCAGCTTGCGATACGACGCAGATTGCTGATCGAGCTCGCGCAATAGAACCTGAGCCTCGTGGTAGTCGCTGTTGTGTTCGAGCAAAAATAAAAGCGCTGCTAAGTTATTGTGAGGCAATGGTTTATGTTTAGCCCTAAGCTCTGATCCAGCAGGAGGTAGCTTTTCTTGATTAAAATCCAGCAAGTCGCCCCATTCTGCACCGAGTATTTCTGGTGTAAACAGCAGCTCTAAGAGCTTTTTGTTTTGAAAAAGCTGTTTATAGGCACGGTCGTGAGGGTTCATAGGCGTTTACAGTGAAGGGTTTAAACATGATTAAAAACATGGAAAACACAATTCACTGTAAAGCGGCAGCCAATGAAATAGCCTAGAAAGGGATGGTTTTAGCCATGCGTGGTTGGCACAATGACGGAGGCGTATGAACTAAGCGTTTCAACCACGAGCTTGAAAACTCTCGAGCCTTTGACGACACGCCTCAAGCACCGCTGGCGCAAGCTTTTCCAACCATTCAGGCTGCGTGAAAGGCGCTACATCTATCCATTTTCCAGTAGGCGCATCGCCTATTAGGCTAGCCGTATCTGGCACAAAAGCGGCAATACATTGATGGTTATCGCCGCGATAAACTCTCATATACGCTGAGCCTGGTATAGTGCGGCCGATAAAAGTTTCCCCGTTAATGTTAATTTGGTACGCCATTTTATTTCCTTTTTTAGCTCTTTAGCATAGTGCAGGGTGAGCAAGTCAGATAAAAAACCCATAAAAAAAGCCCGCAACAATGGCGGGCGAGTGATCCCCATTGGTTGCTTTAAAAGCCACATTATTTGTCCACCTTGTATGGGTAACAGGTTGGCATGGGTAACGCCCAACTCGTAATGCTTAAAATTGATAATAGGAGTAAAGCTAGGGACTGTCAATCGTATGGAAGCCAATATCCGTGCAGGCACTACCACTCAACGACACATCAACGATGGTATTGGCTTAATGCAAACGGCTGAGCGCAGTGCTGTGGTTGGATTAAAAACACCAGATGCTATTTTAGTGTCTTAACAGATAACCCTCACTTAACTCGAGTGCAGCTGGCTTCAATCATAGGTAGAGATGTTCGCACCATTGCCCGCGCTTTGGCTAAACGATGGGTGAGACCAAGGCTTGCGTGCAGTAGTAGCCGCCGTCTTTGCGCGCTTGTCGTCGGCTTCGCTTGGGTATAATGCGTTCTACGTTTGCGTTATTTGGGCTGGTAAACGGTAATAGATGGGTTGCTAATAGGAGAGACAGGCGTGCAAGCGCATTCACAAGAAACGTCGGTGCAAGCCGAGCTGGTGGCGGTACTGGCAGCGGTCAGCCAAGGGCAGCCTCGGGTGCTGACTACGGAGTGCGCGCGTGCCTTGCCGTCGGGGCCACTAGAACAAGCGCATCGGTCGCTGCAAATGGGCATGCGGGCGTGGGTTGAGGCGCAAACGCAGCACCCGTTGGGCTATGTGGAGCAGCTGTACACTTTTGCCGACAAGGGGCGTTTTGCCAGTCAAGGTGAGCGGGTGATTTCGGTGAGTTATCTGGGCCTGACGCGCGAGGAGCCTTTACCGCAGGCGTTAGAGGTCGGCTGGCAGGACGTGTACCGCTATTTTCCCTGGGAGGATTGGCGTGAGGGCGAGCCCGCCTTATTGCGCGAGCTGATCTGGCCGCGTTTGCAGGTGTGGGCGTTGGGGGATAGTGAGGGGGATGGATCAACGGGTTTTGATCCTGCTTATTCACGTGCCCAACGTCGCGCGCAGCGGTGGCAGCGTGCCTGCTATGCCTTTGGGATGGAGGGGGCGGCGTGGAACGAGGATATGGTGCTGCAGCGCTACGAGCTGTTGTTTGAGGCCGGTTTGGTGCCCGAGGCGCAGCGTGGGGCGGACCACGCACCGGATTGGGGCGAGGAAGGACCATTAGGCCTACCCATGCGTCATGATCATCGACGGATTTTAGCTACGGGCATTGCGCGTTTGCGTGCCAAGATCAAATACCGTCCCGTGGTCTATGAGCTGATGCCACCCGAGTTCACTTTGCTGCAATTGCAGCACGCCGTCGAAGCCTTAGCGGGGCGAGGGCTGCATAAGCAAAATTTCCGTCGGCTGGTCGAGCAGCAGGATTTACTCGAAGAGTCAGGCGGCGTGGCCTCTGGTGGGGCGGGGCGGCCTGCGAAGCTGTTTCGTTTTAAAGGCAATGTGTTGTTGGAGCGGGCGATTGCGGGCACGAAATTACCGTTGGCGCGGGGGTAGTTTTCTAACGCGCTTGACAGTGTGGGGCGGGCGCTTTAGGATGTGTTCTGCTTTTGCGCTGCGGCGCAGTTTTTTATGATTATCAAATACTCAGATTGAGCATAATAATGGCGCCTACCTCTGCATCCTCGTTGTTTATACCTGCGTTAGCTCCAGTGTTGTATCAAGATCTGGTGCGGCAAACGTTGCAAGAGGATTTGGGCCGAGCAGGGGATCTCACCAGCGACGCGGTGATCCCCGATGGGGTGCAGGCTACGGCCACACTTCGTGCTCGGGAAGCAGGCGTGTTAGCGGGTTTGCCCATTGCGGTCGAAGCTTTTACGCAGTTGGATGCACGCCTGCAGGTGCAGGCTCTGCTCAGTGATGGGCAGGCGTTGCAGGCGGGTACCGATATTGCCGTGGTGTCAGGGCCAGCGCGCAGCTTATTAGCGGCTGAGCGTACCGCACTGAATTTTTTAGGCCATTTAAGTGGTGTGGCCAGCGCCACACGGCGTTTGGCTGATGCGGTCGCACCGTATGGGGCACGCATTATCTGCACTCGCAAAACGATGCCGGGCTTGCGTGCTTTACAAAAATACGCGGTGCGCGTCGGGGGCGGCAGTAATCATCGTTTTGGTTTGGATGATGCAGTGCTGATCAAGGACAACCACATTGCCATTGCTGGCAGCTTACCGTTAGCGGTGGAGCGGGCGCGGACGTATGTCGGCCATATGGTGCGCATTCAGGTCGAGGTCGATACGCTGGATCAGCTCGACGAGGCGTTGTCGTTGGGGGTGGAAGCCGTGTTGTTGGATAACATGGATTTGGACACCTTGCGCGAAGCGGTGCGTCGTATTGATGGCCGTGCCATTAGCGAAGCCTCGGGCGGCATTCAGCCGGAAGGCGTGGTGGCGGTGGCGCAAACGGGGGTGAATCAAATTGCCCTCGGTTGGCTGACACACAGCGCGCGAGTATTGGATATTGGCTTGGACGCGTGGAGCGCGAGCTAAGGCGGATAGATAGGTTGCGAAGAGTGCTACATTGGTAGCGCCTTAGAAAACCCTACTGCGGCATCGTGGCGCGTAGCGTCACGGTGTGGCAGTAGGGGTTTTTTAAACAACCGCAGTGCCATTAATCCTTTTTATCTTTTTTGTCTTTTTTAGCCTCGCGCTTGTCAGCGCGGTCTTTTTTACGCTCGGCGAGGGTTTTGCGTTGCTCGTCGGTCAGTACGGCTTGCATTTTGGCGTGGCCGCGGGCTTTTTCAAGCTGCAGCTCGGCCATGGCGCTGCCTAGCTTGTCGCTGGCGGCTTTGGCTTTGCTCTCGTCAAATTGTTCGCCTTGGGTGGCCTCACGGAACTCTTGGCGGGCAGCACCGACTTTTTTGCCTAAATCGCGTAGGGTTGGGGCTTGTTGGTGACGGATTTCAAATAATTGGTCGCGTTGGGCTTCGCTGAGATCAATGCCTTTAAAGGCTTTGTCTGCACCATAGGCTTTTGAGCCATGGGCGTGATGGTAGCCACCACGTTGTTTAGCGGCATTATGGGGCTCGGCATGGGCGAGTACGGGGGCTGCCAAAAGGCCTGCAGCGAATAGGGAGGCAAAAAGGGAACGAGAGAATGTCTTCATAAGTAGCTCCAAAGTAGGCGGTTTAGATACGCCATTGTTGGTAGTCGGAATCATATTGCAGGGAAATAGAAAGGCGGGTGGTCGGGCTTTTCTTTTCCATGGCCTCTAGCTTACGCAGCAACCATGCAAAACCTGGTCAGTTTTTATGAAGAAATTGTGGAGAAAGCGTTACGAAGCGTTGGGCGGTAGGTCCAATTTATAGCCCAGGCCATAGAGTGCTTTGATGGGGTCGTGGTCGGGGCGGATGGTTTGTAGTTTTTTGCGCAAGTTTTTGACGTGGCTGTCGACGGTACGTGCGGTGACAATGCGGTGGTCGGGGTAGATCTGCTGCATCAAGGCATCGCGGGTGAAAATTTGCTCGGGCGCTTGGGCAAAGAGCGCAAACAGGCGGTACTCGACGGGCGTTAGCTCTACAGGCTGCTGATAATAATAGGCTTGATAGCGCTGGTGATCCACATACAGCGCCTCCGTAGTGTGTGAGGCATCTGTAGCGGAAGCAGAGGGTTGATCCGCGTCTGAGCTACGCGTTGCTGTGCGGGTGGGCAGAGCATGTCGGCGAAGGATCGCTTTCACCCGAGCCACCACTTCACGCGGGCTGTAAGGCTTACAAATATAATCGTCCGCGCCCACTTCCAAACCTAACAGGCGATCGTTTTCCTCGATTTTAGCGGTGAGCATCAGGATGGGCACGTCGCTAAATTGGCGCAACTCTCGACACACACTGATGCCATCGCGGCCGGGCAGCATTAAGTCCAACAGCACCGCTACCGGCTGATGTGTGCGTACGAGCGCACTAACTTCTAAGCCATTGTCACAGCTCAGGACCTGATAGCCTGCGACCTCAAAATACAGGCTCAAGGTTTCAACAAGCTTGGGTTCGTCTTCGACAATCAAAATGCTGCCGAGTGGATGGCTTGGGGAAGGGGAGAAAACCGCTAAGGTAGACATAAGATCTTATTTACTCTGAAGAGCTCTGAGCGAACTGTCGTAAGTGTTGATTATGATCGGTAACGTCATCACAATGGCTAGCCCTCCGAGCGTGGACGCTTGGGCATGAAGCTGGCCGCCATGGGCGTGGATGATCTGTTGGCAGATGGGCAACCCCAAGCCCGCCCCGCCAAAGCTGCGGCTGCGCGAGCTGTCCACCCTAAATAAGCGCTCAAATAGGCGTGGTAGGTCTTCGGCGGCGACGCCGGGGGCGCTGTCCTCGATGGTGATGCGTAGGCGTTGATCAAGCACTGCTGCGTGAACGTGAATCTGCCCGCCGCGGTCGGTATAGCGCACTGAATTTTCCAAGAGGTTATGCAGCACCTGTAAGAGGCGTGTTGGGTCCGCCTGAATGCGTGGCAACGCCGGACAGGTGCAGTGCAGTTGCACGCCTGCCGCCTCGGCACGGGGTGTAAAGGTTTGGCAAGCACTGCGGATGAGGGTGTCGACCGCAACGTCGGTTTGTGGATGCAGTTGCCAGGCTTGGGTATCCGTTAGGGAAAGTTGATAGAGGTCATTGATGAGCTTATTGAGCTGGCTGATTTCAGCACTCAGCGCTTGCAAATTGGCCGGGCTGGCCGGGCGAATGCCGTCTTCGATGGCTTCGATATTGGCTTGCAGCACACTTAATGGGGTGCGCAGCTCATGCGACACGTTGGCGAGCAGTTCGGTGCGTAAGCGTTCGGTGGTGGCCAGCTTGGCCGTCATTTCATTAAAGGCAGCGGCCAATTGGCTCAGTTCGTCGTGATTGCGTATGGGCAAACGGATGCCGTAGTCGCCTTGAGCCACTTGAGTGGTCGCAATTTTAAGCTGCTGAATCGGGTATAAAAACCGCCGAGCAAGGATATAGCTCACGAGAGCGGCCAAAGTCGTGGCTAAGCCCAACACCCACCACAAGGTTTTCAATTGTTGACGTTGAAAGCGTTGCTCGGCCAACGCATGGGGTAAATCGGTGCGTGCCGGAGGTGCCGCCACGTACGCAATCAACTGATCTTGGTAATAAATAGGGTACCGCTGTAGGGCTGAGTTGGGAGAGGACGAGCCGGCCAACACTTTGCCTTTAGCGCTAAGCAAAATGGTGCGCCCCATCGGGCTATGACGTAGGGATGAGTCGTTGTATTCATGCGGGCGCTCCCCAGCACTAAGCCTTAGGGCACGCCACCACCAGCGGTTTTTGTGTTCGGTGACAAAGCGCCAATTACCGTGCTCGGCGTACTCTTCGAGCAGCATGGCGGATAGGGCCTGTATACGCTGTTGCTCACGCTCTTGCATATAGTGCACAAAGCCGCGCTCAAAGCTCCAGCTTAGGGCTAACGCCATCGCGACCACCACCGCTAGGCAGCAGGCCAACATGGCGAGAAAAAGTTTTAAAAATAAGCGGCTACGCATAGGTCGGTGAGGATTGAGGTTTGAACCGATTGTTAAAGCAATGCTACCCTTTGGGAGTATGCTTTCTTCCTTCAATAAAATAACCAAGAGTTTTTATGACAGATAACGCTATAGTACAACGCGCCACGCTGTTATACGCACGAGCCCGCCAGCTCGTTTTTTTATGGGCGGCTGGGCTCTTGGTCTGGGCGCCGATGGTGCTTTATAGTGCTCACGCCAAGGCGCAAGAACAGGCGGCTCCTACGGCTCAGTCTTCGCCGAGCGCCGCTGCGCAGGGCGAGTATGGCCTATTAGCCGAGGCGTTGGCCAACGATAAGATTCGTACCCAACTGGTGGAGCAGCTGCGTCAGTTGGCGGCAGAGGAGGCAGCTTCCGGCGAGGCCGCGGCCGAGTCAACCGATGCGACGCAGCCGACCGAGACGATGACGCAAGCGACGGTGCAGGCAAACCAAGAGCAAGCCAGCGATACAGCGAAGCTCACGCCAGCGGCAACGGCAGACGCTTCGGTTACCCCTAACGATACTGCGCCATCGTCAGCGAACGCCTCATCACCTGCTCAGGCCGCACATCGTCCGCTCACACCGGCTCAGAGAGAGCATTCCCCATCTTTTGTGAGCCGCTTGCAAGCGGTGGCACATGGCTTGCGGGCCGATGTGGCGCAAACGTGGCACATGGTGACAGCGTGGGTGACGGGCGAGCGTTTGCCTGTGCAGCCAGCACGGGAGTGGCAAAGTGCTTTGCGTAATTTAGCCTTAACGATTCTAGCGGTGGTGGTGGCCTTTGTGGTGTTGCGTCGGTTGGTGCGGCCCATCTTTCGTCGCTTTGACCGCTGGGCTGAGCGCATACCTACGCGCGCTGAGTTAGCGGCCGAGCAAGCCAAGCTGCAACAACGCCATCAGCAACAGGTGCAGTTGGCACAGCAGCAGGCTGCCGAGCAGGCACAAAGCATTGCGGAATCGGATCAAGCCGATCAGGAGGTGGAGCTGTCCAGCGAGTTTGCTCATTTACAAACCAAGCCTGAGTTGGAGTCCGAGATGGCCGCTAGCCCGTCGTTACCCACGACGGAGCACTTGGATCCCAATCAAGCCGAGAAAAACTACGTGCTGCGTTATCGCAAGCTGCGTAAACTAGCCGCCGTCGTGGGCGCCTTAGCGGTCGATGTGCTGGCGCTGTTTTTAGCGGCGGTGGTGGGCTATGTGGTGGCGATGGCTTTGCCCGATCCCAGTCGTTTGTCCAGCTTGTTGTCGGTGCAGTTTTTAACCGCCTTTGTCATGATTGAAACCACTAAGGCACTGAGCCGAGGGGTCTTTGCGACGGGCTATGAGCAGTTACGCTTACTGCCGATTAACGATGCCAGTGCTGCGTACTGGAACCGCTGGATTTGCACCGTGGTGGCGGTGGGTGGCTATAGCTTGTTGGTGGCCGTGCCGGCGTTGCAAGCGGTGTTGTCGGCATCCTTAGCCAATGTGACAGGTGCGGTATTGATGATGGTGGTGTACTTGTACGCCATCGGGGTGTTGATCCGCCGTCGTCAATCGGTAACGCAAACCTTGTTGCATCAAGCCGAGTACAGCCAGCATGGCTTTGGCGGTACGTTGCTGCGTATTTTTGCGCGTTTATGGTTTTGGTTGGCGATGGCTTACTTTACCGTGCTGTTTATTGCCACCCAGCTGGATCAGGGCAATGCGCTGTACTTTATGGCGGCGGCGACCGGTAAAACCTTACTGGCCGTGCTAATCGGGGGCGTGCTGTCGTTGTTATTAACATCCTTGGCTTCTCATCCTGTGCATTTGCCGGAGCGTTGGAGCCAGAGCTTCCCTTTACTCGAAGCACGGATTAATTCTTATATTCCCGCAGGCGTTCGTTTGCTGCGTTTGGTGGTTATTGCCGCAGTGCTCTTAAGTGTGTTTGATGCGTGGCGGGTGTTTGATCTACGCGAATGGGTGCTGCACGGCCACGGTCAAGCGGTGATCAGCACCGTGATTCGTGTGGTGGTGGTGCTGTTTATTGCTGCACTGCTGTGGACGGTATTGGCCAGCGTGATCGAGCATCGCTTGTCGACCTCGGGCGATCGTATGCCTAGCGAGCGTGAAAAAACCTTGTTGATGCTGTTTCGCAATGCCTTATCGATTGTCATCATTACCTTTACGGTGTTGATTGTCCTTTCCCAAGTGGGCATTGATATTGGTCCGCTGATTGCTGGGGCTGGGGTGGTGGGTCTAGCCATTGGTTTTGGGGCACAAAAGCTGGTGCAAGACGTGATTACAGGCATCTTTATCCAGTTGGAGAACGGTATGAACCAAAACGATGTGGTCGAGGTTGTTGGCCTATTTGGAGTAGTGGAAAAGCTGACCGTGCGTTCGGTGGTGATTCGTACTTTAGATGGGGGGTACCATTTAATTCCTTTTTCCTCGATCGATAAGGTGAGCAATCACACCCGCGATTATGGCTTTCATTACCATGAGTATTGCGTGGCCTTGCGTGAGTCGTCGGATGAGGTCTGCGAATACTTTAAGCGCGCCTTTGACGATCTCAAGCAGGATCCCAAAGTGGCCGATGCGATTTTGGATGAAATTGCTATGTACGCCATTACTTCATTCCGCCGCGAGGGCTTTACCATTCGAGTCTTGATTAAGACTAAGCCCGGTATGCAATGGCAAGTGGGGCAGCGCTTTAATCGCTTAGTGAAATTCTATTTTGATTCGGTGGGTATTGAGTTGCCTTATCCGCAAACCGTCTTGCATTTTGGCCGCGATAAAAATGGTTATGCTTCGCCAGTAGAAACCCACGCTGTGGAAACTTTGGCCCAAGCCAAGCAAGATGAGCGTGCCACCGAGGTGGCGAAGGCGAGCCCTGCGGAGGTGGTGTACGCACCTGGTCAGACCCAGCGGCCTTTCCCAGACGATCCTTATAAATCTTTTTATTAAGTTTAATGTTGGAAACGTTAAATTTTGTTAAGTTAAATTAAGGTGATTTTTCATTTTTAAAATAATTGAAAGATATTTAACGACAGGAGCAAGCCATTAAATGACAAGCTTGCTCCTTTTTTTTGTTTTGCAATGTTGTGTTGTGAGTTAATTTAGAAATACGTTATAGATAATTGGTATTTCTAAAGAAAATATGGGCTTAACGCGTAAAATACGGCTAGAATAAGGCATCAAAAATACGCCAAGCTAAGTGTTTATTGTGGATGCATTAGATTTCCAGTATTTTGCCCTCATCGTGCCCAGCAGTCTTTTGCTGTTGGCCTTGGTGTTATGGATGTGTGGACGCGCGTTGCCTTCGCAGAGGTTTTTGTTGTGGGTGGCGGCTGGCTTTATGTTGCTGTCGCTGTCACTGACTACACAAATTCTTTTCCCGTCTCAGCAGCTTGATTTGCTTGCGCCGCTGCTGACTGCTGGGTATATGGCGGGGGCCTTCTGTCAAGCTTACGGCATGGCGCTGCGGTGTGGTGCTGTTTACCCGTGGCGCTTGGCTATGGGGCTGAGCGGCATGGCTGTGGTGGCCAGTATGTACTGGTCGTGGGTGGAGCATCACTGGTGGTGGGGGCCAATGGTGTCTTCGGTAGCGATTGCTACGTTGTATTTGTTCGCCTTGCCCGCGGTGTTGCGTCATCCTAGTTTAGGACGCCTTCTAGAGCGCTTACTCAAAGTCGCCTATTTTGCCTTTGTGGTCTATGCCAGTATGCGGGTGGCGTTGGTTGCCAGTATTGTTGGTCGCGATGGGGTTGCGGGCTTATTGATTGTCGAGTCACCGTATTGGGCGCATTTATTGGTGGTGGCCTTCTTTATTAGCATGGTGTTTATGCTGGTGGCTTTGGCCTGTGCAATTCAGGATTTACTGCATCGTATCCTCCAAGAGCGTAATATCGATCCGCTTACCAAGGTACTGAACCGTCGTGCCTTTTTCGAAGAAGCCACTCGCAGCCTGAGCCACAAGACCAGTGGCCCGTGGTCCATTATTGCGTGTGATCTCGACTACTTCAAAGAAATCAACGATCAATGGGGTCACCATGTAGGCGACAAGGTTTTGGCTCAAGTGGCGGCTTCGTTAGTATCGCAGGTGCGTACCAATGATTTGGTGGCACGGTTTGGTGGTGAGGAGTTCTGTATTTTGCTGAACGGCACTCCCCTCGAAGAAGCTTACCAAGTCGCTCAGCGCATCCGTGCTGATCTAGCGAAGCAGCACTTTGGACTGTCTGAGCGGGCGATTACCGTGACGTCCAGTTTTGGGTTGGCGAGCATTCATGGGCTGTCTGACCTCGAAGCTGGTCTGCGCCGTGCAGATCAGTTTTTGTTTGCCGCTAAGCGCATGGGGCGCGACCGTATCTGCGTGGACCCAGCCGCTTTGCTCTTACAACCTGCTGCTGTGGCCACAACAGCCTTGCCCTAAATATCGCTTCCTAAGGTTCTAAGCCTTCATGGCTTTCGTCCACCACCTGTTGATCGCTACTTTTCACTGAAGGGAAGCGCCACGAGGCAAAGCGTACTACCAGCACAGCAATTGCCAATAGCAATATAGCAGCCGAGATATACACCACACCCATATTAGGGTCGTTATGGTGCGAAATATCAGAAATCATCAGGCGAGTGAGGGCGGTGATGGCCACATAGATCAGGAACCGCACCGGCATATGATTGGTTTTAAAGTAAATCCCCACCATGGCGCCCAGCTCTAAATAAATAAACAGCAGCAAGATGTCATCAATCGAAGCTCGGCCTTTTAAAAAGATCTCGATCGTAGTTTGAATGCCAGCCCAGACGGTCATGGCGCCAATGGCAAACAACGCCAAATAATGAAAGGCCTCGACCAATAAATTACCGACCGATTCGGCATAATCGTGCAAGGCGATGCGCCATTGTTCAGCTTTGTGTTTTTTCACAGCAGTTCGCTTATTAATAAGATCTCAGAAACAAAGCAAGCATACTACACAAAGTGTGACAGAATTTTGTAACCTTTCTTCTAACGGCTGTTGTCGCATGCACGTTTGGAATTCCTGCTGCGGCCTGCAGGCGTAGATGCGTTGCATCAGCGCTTCAATGCCACTACCGACCTGCTGGGCTTGGTAGCTGCCTACTTGCGTGGCGCTGACGGATTGATCGATTAAGGCTTGAATGTCTTTGGCCGCGCGGAAGTCCCAATAAATGCCTTCGTAACCCTGAGTCTGTGTCGCAAAGGGATAGTCTGCGGTAAAGATTTTTCAAAGTAGCCGTTAAAACTCGAAATCCTGCTGATCGGTATTAAGGGCAAGCTCGCCTTGGCTGTGCGTGCGGCATTCTAAGCGTATGGGTTCGTTGACCACGCAGCAGCACGGTAGGATTTCTGACTGGTCAATAAATGCCAGTGGTGTATCAAGGTAGGTCACGCTGCCCGAAAGCAGCGTGAGTCGGCACGCACCGCAGTAACCACTGCGGCATTGGTACTCCACCTCGTGGCCAGTGCGTTCGAGGCCATCGAGCAGGGTTTCTCCCTTTAGAAGGGAGAAACTGCGATCTGAAGTGGTGACGGTACTCAAGGTAATCGACTTAAAGCTCAAAATCGCTCAGATCGTCTG
>DWUQ01000093.1 GCA_019120675.1 Candidatus Paenalcaligenes intestinipullorum
ACCGTATCGGTCCAGCTAACGGCTAAGAAGCCGCCGATAAACACATAAGCAATGGTACAAAACGCCCCCAGCCAAAGCGCCGACTCGTATTGCATGCCAAACATGCTCTCGAACAAGCGCGCGCCAGCCACCACGCCCGAAGCGCAGTACAAGGTAAAGAACACCAAAATGACGACGGCAGACACAATGCGCAGAATGTTAGTGCGGTCGTTAAAGCGGTTGGAGAAAAAGTCTGGTAAGGTCAGAGCATCGACCGAGCGCTCGGTGTACACACGCAAGCGTGCGGCCACAAAGCGCCAGTTGAGGTAGGCGCCCATAATCAGACCAATCGCAATCCATGAGGCGGAAATTCCTACGGTGTAGACCTCGCCTGGCAAGCCCATGAGCAACCAGCCACTCATGTCCGAAGCACCAGCGGCCAAGGCCACCACAAATGCACCTAATTTACGACCACCTAAGATATAGTCCGACAAATCTCGGGTGGAACGGTAGCCTAACCAGCCAATCAGCAGCATGGCGGCTATATAAATCACGAACATAATCGTGACAGGGGTACTGGTAATTTGCATTCCCATGCTCCTTTAACGCTTTTAAATCATGGCCATCAGGGTGGCATTGCCGCCTGCAGCCGCCGTATTGATACTGATCGAACGCTCCACAAACAAACGCTCTAAACGATACCACTGGCCTTGGACCAACTCGCTGTAACTTAAGCCTTGAGGTTGCAGCACGGCATAAGGGTACGCTGCTAAAATCTGGCTCAGCGCCAACAGCTGGTCGCCATCGCCTTCAAACAATACTGCCCCGATCTGCTTCGACTGCGACAAGGCGTCTTCAACGCTGGCCACCCGCTGCAATCGCGCCTCTAATGAGGCTGGCACAGTAGGCAAGTCCGCAAAAGCCGACCCCTGCCCCACCTCCACCACCATAATGTGTGAGGTATCGGCCAAGACGCAGCTGGCTAATTGTACGGCCAACCCTAAGCTACTTTGCACCACACAAAGCACGGTCTGGCGTGGCTGCACTTCGTAGACGTTGCTTTCCCCTGTGGGGCCTGGCAACGTTTCGCGTACGCCGTAGAGGCTGTAGGGGCTTTGCGCCTCTAAGGTCTGCGCGAACTGAGGCTGCGCAGCCGTCAGCCATGCCAAAGCTTCCGATTGTAAAGGGCTGGCCTTCCGTTCAGGATTGCGCTGACGCAAGGCCAATACAGATGGGCGCTGCATGAGTAGGCGTGGTAGATACAACGGCCCACCCGCCTTGGGGCCCGTACCCGATAAACCTTGCCCGCCAAAGGGCTGCACCCCCACAATAGCGCCAACAATATTACGGTTCACATACAAGTTGCCCACCTGAGCTTGTCCGAGCACCTGATCAATGCTTTCATCAATGCGTGAATGCACCCCGAAGGTCAGGCCATAGCCTGAGGCATTAATGGCCTCCATCAGGGCATTCAGCTGGGCGCGTGGGTAGCGCAATACGTGCAATACCGGCCCAAAGACTTCGTGCTGTACGTCGCTGACGTGATTAATAAAAATTAAAGTAGGGGGCACAAAAGTACCCAGATGGCTGTCTGTGGTTTTGGTGAGCTGCACCACGTCAAAGCCTTGTTCGCGCATACGTTGAATATGCGCCTCAATGCGTTGCTGAGCAGCTCGATCAATCACGGGGCCTACGTCAGTATCCAGACGATCGGGGTTGCCCAATCGCAAGACCTGCAGAGCGCCCTGAAGCATGGTGATCAGTTCGTCTGCGACATCCTCTTGGATACATAAAATGCGCAGTGCCGAGCAGCGTTGACCCGCCGAGTCAAAAGCCGAATGAATCACATCGGCCACCACCTGCTCGGGCAAGGCAGACGAATCCACCACCATGGCGTTTAGGCCTCCCGTTTCGGCAATCAAAGGAACGACCTGCCCATCTGGATTTAAGCGTTGTGCGAGCGTGTGCGCAATAGTTTGTGCCACACCTGTAGAGCCGGTAAACATCACGCCATTCACGCGAGCATCGGCCACCAGCTGAGCGCCCACTTCACCTCCCCCGGGCAGCAATTGCACTGCCTCACGGGGCACACCCGCTTGATGCAACGCCGCCAAACCACGGGCAGCGATTAATGGGGTTTGCCCAGCAGGTTTCGCCAGCACGACATTACCAGCGGCTAAGGCGGCACTGATTTGCCCTAAGAAAATCGCTAAAGGAAAGTTCCACGGGCTAATACACACCACGACGCCTAAGGGTCGATGGCTATCCGCGTCGAAGGACTCGGCCACCTCGTTGGCGTAATAGCGTAAAAAATCCACCGCCTCGCGCACTTCCGCAATGGCGTTCGCATAGCTTTTGCCCGCTTCACGCACCGCTAAGGCGATCAGGTTCGGCAAATCTGCTTCGAGAATGTCGGCAGCCCGACGTAGGTAGTGCGCGCGCTCAGCGGCGGGTGTGGCGGACCACACGGGCGCAGCATGCACCGCTTGCTGCAACGCTTGCTCCACCTCTGCCGGCTCCGCTGCCACCACGTGCCCCACCACATCTTGATGGTTGGCAGGATTGTGAATCGCAAGGGCACGGGCGTCGAATTGGGCCTCATCTCCTGTAAAACAACTGGGTTCGGCACGCCAATCGAGCGACGTACTATTTAATAAACCCACCGACAGGGAGGCCAAACGCTGCTCGTTCGAAAGATCCAAGCCGCTGGAGTTTTTACGAGGCTGGCCTTGGGCGCGATACAGATCCACGGGCAGAGGCAACAAGGGGTGCGGTGCCCCAATCGGCTCTACCTCCAAGCTGGCGGCAACGGGGTCCGCGATTAATTGCTCTATAGGGAAGCGTTCATCCGCAATTTGATGCACAAAGGAAGAGTTGGCCCCGTTTTCCAATAGACGACGTACCAAATAGGCCAGTAGGGTTTTATGAGAACCGACCGGCGCGTAAATCCGGCAGGGTCGTGCCAGCTTGCCCGCTTTAATGCTGCCGACCACTTCTTCATACAAGGGTTCGCCCATCCCATGCAAGCATTGAAACTCATACTGGCCAGCATAGTAATTGGCACCCGCCATATGATAAATGGCGGCTACCGTTTGGGCATTGTGGGTGGCAAATTGGGGAAAGATCGCATCCGGTGCGGCTAAGAGCTTGCGCGCGCACGCGAGGTACGCCACATCGGTGTGCACTTTGCGGGTGTACACGGGATAGCCCTCTAGGCCATCCACTTGGGCTCGTTTGATTTCACTGTCCCAATACGCACCTTTCACCAAACGCACCATCAGGCGATGCTGACTACGACGCGCCAAATCGATTAAATAATCCAACACATAGGGCGCGCGCTTTTGATAGGCTTGCACCACAAAACCGATGCCATTCCAACCCGCCAACGCGGGCTCATGGCACAACTGCTCTAATAAATCCAAAGACAGCTCTAAGCGATCGGCTTCTTCGGCATCAATATTTAAGCCAATGTCGTATTCCCGCGCGAGAAGCGTCAGGGCGCGTAATCGAGGGTACAGCTCACGGAACACACGCCCCTGTTGGGCCCGTGAATAACGAGGGTGCAGCGCCGATAATTTAATCGAAATGCCAGGTCCTTGGTAAATGCCTTCTTTGGCGGCGCTTTTCCCAATGGCATGGATCGCCTGCTCATACGATTGGTAGTACCGCTCAGCATCGGCCATCGTCATGGCGGCTTCGCCCAGCATATCGTAGGAATAATTAAAGCCTTTTCCTATCCAAGGCTGACTATTGGCTAAGGCTTTGTTGATGGTTTCTCCACACACAAAATGCTCACCCATGAGGCGCATCGCGCGATCCACTGCCTGACGGATCAGCGGCTCGCCCCCTTTGGAGATGAGCCGCGTTAACGCATTACTCATTCCTTTTTCGCTGTTGGTGGCCACCAGCTTACCGGTGAGCATCAACCCCCATGTAGCGGCGTTGACAAAGAGCGAGCCCGAGCTCAGGTGTGACTGCCAATCGCCTTGGCTAATTTTGTCGCGAATGAGCGCATCGCGCGTGGCCCGATCAGGAATACGCAGTAAGGCTTCGGCCAAGCACATGAGGGCGATGCCTTCTTGGCTGGATAAGGAGTACTCATGAATGAGGCCATCTACCCCACTGCCTAAGCGTTTTGAGCGCAAGGCCAACACCAGCTTATGCGCCAATTCTTGAATAGCCGATTGCTGCTCGGGCTGCTGAGCGAGATTGATCAGCATAGGTAAACACTCAGGTTCCGCACGACGATAGGCGCTGGTAATGGCGGCTCGCAATACACTTTGTGGGGCGACCGACTGTGCAAACTCTAAAAAAGGTTGCGCCGCTTGGGACGAAGCGGCAATCAGCCCAAGCTCTTCCAAGCTTTTTAACTCGTCGGAATCACTCTCTGCCAGATGCACCAAGGAAGCGGGTAAACGACCGGCTTCAATATCCTCTAAGAAGGCAAAGATCGACTGTTTGATCAGCCAATGCTGGGTGCGGCCAATGCGCGCAGCGGCGTTGCGGATGCGCTCACGTAAGGCGGCATCGACTTTAATACCCAAAGTGGTGGCACTCATGCTGGACTCCTGAAACCATACGGGTTGCACCCTTAATTTAAAAACGTGCAACCCAAGCAATTTTCGTCAGTGTAGCTGGATTTTGGAGGGGAACTTATTCAGGAATACCCTTGCTCGATGACACCTAACGGAAGCAAACAAATACGACTTTTAGGAGTAAATTTTCTATACTAGATCTTCGGATCGGTTTACGAGCCGATATTTGCCGTTTTTCCCCTAGTCGAATGGGTATGTTTATGTCTCGATCCCCGCTTTTATTTACCGCCTTGCTGGGCGCTTTGGTCCTCACTGGCTGCGAAGACAACGACGTGGTGTCGTATAACAATACAGGGCCTGAGGTTGAGGGCGAAGCGCGCAAGCTGGCGCTGGACCAACTCAACCAGGATGCCGAGTTAGCCAAGTCGCTCCGTCAAGAGCTTGCCGCCAAAGACCCTTCCGTTACCGATGTGTATTTCAAACTGGATGAGCAAGGCGAACGCACCGTTGTGGTGGTACGTGAAACCGCGGATGGCCAGCTCGAAACATGGGAAGCACCCGCCTCAGCGTTAGCGCAAGCCGAAGCCCAAGCCGAAAAAGAAGCCGGTTCGCAAGCCTCAGCCGGCTCAAGCATCCTGCCGATTATGGGCGGTTTATTGGCAGGCTATATGTTGGCGAATGCCTTTAGCAATCAAGCGGGCCGGATGGCACAAACGTCTCGTGAAGCCCACACGCGCGAGCGCGCTATGCAAAACAGCGCCTACAACTCCTCCGTCAGCAACAAAGCCCGCAGTCAGGCTCAACAGCGCTCCACCTTAAATCGTACACGTGGCGGCAGCTTCTCCAGCTCGGGCACACGCTCCAGTGGTTACAGCAGCGGCAGTTAATCGCCCGACCGACCACAGTTTCTTTATTTTAACCAAACCCTTACGCGCTTATGTCTGCCATTCGCCCTATTACTCGCTCGCTCGATGCCCTCAATATCGCTGATCTCGTGCGTAATGAGCTGCCCTACACCCAAGCCTTATACGACTCCAGCGAGCGACTGCACGAGGACGTGGCCGAACTCTTTGATTTTTATATTCAGCACCGTCAAGCGCTGCCCATGTATGCGCTGCGCGAAGCCACCGCTGACCAGCTCCAACACGAGCTCAGCACCTATTATGCAATGCTGGAATCGGCGTTGCGTCGACTCTTTGAGCTCAGCGACGAGGACATTCGTGACTGGTTCGACTGCGCTGCGGTGCGTCAAGGTGGCTTTGGGCATTTTTTAAATTATGCACGACACCGCTTTGCGGAACGCTCACGCTTAGCGCCCAATCAACGCCACGATACGGTCTATGGTCGTTTGGATGCCGCGGTGGATCCCGACTCGGGCACTCTAAAGGGGGTCTACGAATTTAACGGTGATACGCCCGTTATGCTGTTTGAGTCGGTGAATCTACAAAACCTAATCAGCGAAGCGTTAGGTGAGCCCGAAGCCCAAGCCAACGACTGGTGGGAGGCCACTCAGCAGCAACTCGCTCCCTATGCTGGCAAGGCCGTAGCGGTGGTGTGCGATGTCAACTTTATCGAAGACACCGTTACCGCCGAGACTCTGGCCCAAGCTTTTGAAGCGGCTGGCGCGCAGGTGTATTTCACGACACTGGATGGGCTCAATCACGATGTGTTCCACCTTGAGCAACCCTTTCATGTCGATGGCGTCGACGAACCCATGGATGCGGTGTTTATGCTGCTGCCTTGGGAGGAAATGTGGAGTTCGGGCCAAGATATCCTCCTGCATTGGGAAAGCTGGCAGGCACGTGTGCAATTTTTTGAGCCGCCTTGGCGCTGGTTCTTGTCGCACAAAGCGATGCTCGCGTGGGTGACGCATTTATTTGAAACCGATCCAGCCTTTAAAATCAGCTGGTCCAGTGTGGCCCATTTACCGACCTATCGCGACGCGCAACCCTTTATTGCTCAGGGCCAAGATTACGTCATCAAACCGGTGACTGGGCGTTTAAGCCAAAACATTCAAATTGTTCGTAATGGCAATGCGACCGCCCCTACCGAGGGCAATTATGGTGATGAACCCATGATTTACCAGGCGTATGCGGCACCCGGCCAAGTTACTGGTCGAGAAAACTTTATTGTGGGCGGCTGGTTATCAGGAGAGCACGTGCAAACTTTGTGCTTTCGTGAGTTTGATGGCCCCGTGCTGGATCTAAAGAATGAGCGTTTTATTGCGCACCTGCTGACGGACTAATTCACTCCGGTTCGGCTCAGCTCAGTCGATATAATTGGTCTACTCCGATACCGCTTAGCTCAGCCGACACGACTGGATTGCCCCGAGACGTCTCAACTACTCCGACTCGACTCAGCCGATGCGATTGGGGTAGGCGCAAAACCTTGCGCTCTTAGGTAGGCTGTCATGCCCTTAGCGGCCACGTGGCCGCTGGCGAGGCAAGCGGTCAGCAAGTAGCCCCCAGTAGGCGCGTCCCAATCCATCATTTCCCCCGCACAAAACACCCCAGGCAACGCGTGCAGCATCAAGTCATCGGTCAGCGCCGACCGTGTTACTCCACCTACAGTGCTAATGGCCCGATCCATAGGTGCCGGCTCGTTGAAGCTAATTGACAACTGCTTGATGTGCGAGGCTAGCGTTGCGGGCTGCTCCCAAACATCAGGACTCAAGCATTCATGTAGCAAAGCCAGCTTAACGCCTTTGAGTTTTACTTTTTGACCTAAAAAACTCGACCATGAGCGCGCCCCACGCGGCTGCTGTAGGGTAAGCGCGAGCTTTTCCAGTGACCAGTCGGGCAATAAATCCAGCTGCAGCTGGGCGACACCGTGCTGCTGCCACTGCTGACGCAAGGCCGCGGAATGCGCATACACCAAGCCGCCCTCCAAACCATACTGATCGACCATTACTTCGCCGCGACGCCAAGGGGTGTGGTCACCGACGCGTACTGCCACCGTTTTAATCGGTGTGCCCGCATAGCGTGCGCGGAAATATTCACTCCACCTACAACGAAACCCACAGTTTGACGCCACAAAGGGCGCAGTCGTGACGCCTGCTGCCTGCAACCACTGCCGCCAACGGCCATCACTGCCTAAGCGCGCCCAACTGGCGCCACCTAGCGCCAAGAGCACGGCATCCGCGCGCAAAGTCCTTTGAGCCGTGGGCGCGTCAAACACCAATGCGCCTGTCGCATCCCAACCTTGCCAGCGATGTCGTGTGTGCAGTACCAACCCCTTTTGGTACAAGCGTTTTAACCAAGCCCGCAATAAGGGGGCCGCCTTCATACCCACGGGAAAAACACGGCCTGAGCTGCCCACAAAGGTCTCTATGCCGAGCTCCTGTGCCCACTGGCGCACCGCCGGACCATCCATATGCGGTAACCAGCCTTGAATCCACACAGCGTCCGCCCCATACCGTGCAACAAAGCTGTCTGCATCCTCGCTGTGCGTCAGATTCAGCCCCCCGCGGCCTGCTAATAAAAACTTGCGGCCGACGGACGGCATGGCGTCAAACATTTGCACAGACCAGCCTTGGTCTAAGAGCTGCTCAGCCGCCATCAGACCAGCTGGTCCAGCCCCAATAAGCACAATAACTGGAGGGGTATGGCTCATGCGCCTTCCTCAAAATAAATCAAGGAAGAATTATAGGCGGCTCGCTATAAAAACATAGCGCTTTGATGAAAAAGACCGACACCGAACCAACACTTACGCCAAATACAAGCTACGCGTGGCTAAAGCCTGGGCGCACGCCTCATCATGCGTAGTAAAGATCATTGGCAACCCACACGCTAACAATACTTCTTGGACGCGCTCAGCCGCCGCGGCATCTAAAAACGTGGTCGGCTCGTCCAAGAGCAAGACCTTGGGTTGCATCACCAAAACGCCTGCTAAAGCAACCAAGCGCTGTTGCCCTCCCGACAAGGTCGCACACGCTCGAGATGCCAGATCACGAATCTGCAACTGATCCAGCTGCGCCATGGCCTGAGCGCGCGCGTCCGCTGGTGTTGCCCCTAAGTTTAAGGGGCCAAAGCAGACGTCATCCAATACAGTGGGACAAAAAAGCTGATCCTCGGGCGACTGAAAGACGTAGCCGACTTGCCCCCGCAGAGGAATAAAATCTTGGGCAGTGTGCAAGGGCAGACCCAGAATCGTTAACTGTCCGCGTTGCAGGGGCACAAACCCCATCAAGGCATTGAGCAAAGAGCTTTTACCAATACCCGCGGGCCCCCGCAATGCTAAGCGCTCTTGCTCATACAGGCTAAAACTCAAATCCGAGATGAGCGTTTGCCCACCACGGCGTAGGTATAAACCTTGGGCCTTGATCAGTGGAGGAAAAATCGATTTCATAAGATGGGCACCCAGAGTATTCCGGCCACCAGCAGCAAACAGGCTCCCGCGGCCACACAACTCGACGCACGCATTTTGGCCTCATCCGTCACCACAAATACGCCTTGATAACCACGTGCCAACAAGGCGTGGCGTAAGCGCTCGGACTTGTCTACTCCCACTAAAAACACCTGCGCAATCAACAACGCCGTAGCCTGACAACGACGTATAAAGGGTTGCGCCACAAAGCCGCGCGCTTGCATGGCGCGCTCTAAGCGCTGCTTGTGCTGCTGTAAATCGGCGATATAACGCACCATTAAAAAACCTAATAGAGCCAGCTTGGAGGAACGGCTTAGTGCTTGAATGGCGTAGGCCAGCTGCCAACTGGTGAGGCCATAACATAAGCTGGCACAACACAGCATGGCAGCGTTCGCACGCACTATCGCCCGCCCAGCGATGATCAGCCCCTCGGGCTGCCACTGCCAACTGCCCCATTTTATGCCCAGCAATACAGCCATCATGAACAACAACATATTGGCAGGTAAAAGACGCTTACCTAAGCGCAACCATTGGCCACGATAACACCACAGCGCCATCCCCAGCGCCCCGATGGACACCACTGCTAAGCGCTCTAACGACTGCGCCATCGCAATCATCAGACTGAGACCAAAGGCCAACCCCACCCGCAACCGCACATCAGCCAGCATAGCTGACTTTGTCCCACCATTCGGGGCGCAAACGCACCACATACTGTAGCGCTAAAGCGGTGATGGTGGCCTCAACCACGACCACCGGCACATGCACCACCATCAAGGCATAGATCGCCTGCAGAAACACGGAGCCACCACTGAGTGCTAACAACAAAGCCGCCAAGGCCGCAGCCCCCGTCACCCCTACTACCGCTGCTAATACGCCCGCTAACTTTGGGCGCTGCGGCATCAACGGTTGCGCCACATAATGAGCGGCCACGGCAGGTACCCCCATAATCAGTAAATTTGCGCCCAATACCGCAAAGCCTCCAAAGCCAAACAATGCCGCTTGTAGAATCAGCGCAACCAGCATGACCGGAAACACCGCCCAGCCAAGAAACACACCAAGTAAGCCATTGAGCAATAAATGCACACTGCCAGGCCCAACGGGAATATGGATGGTGCCTAAGGCAAAAAACACCCCACCCAACATCGCCGCCAGAGGCAGCATCGGCTCAGACAAACGCCGCAACGATAAAACCGTTAGCCCAGCGCCCACGGCCAAAGCGCTCACCACCACCGGCCCCGAGAGAATCCCTTCCGATAAATGCATAGCCTACTCGTGCCGGCGACGGATAAATAACAAATACGCCCCCGCCAGCCCGACGATGTACCCAATGCCCCCAACAATATCCGAGAGCCGAATGCGCGCATGCAAGCGCGCGATATCTTGGCGTAATAGAGCAATTTCTTCGGTGGTGGCTGAGGAGGTGAGAGCCTGAGCCGACTGAGCGTTCAGCTCAACCGTCGCTTGGGCGCGATGCCCTTCCATACCATACACCACCACCTGATAGACGCCTGGTACCAAATCCACAAAGCGAAACCGTCCCTGATCATCCGTTTGCACGCTGGCAGTGGGCTCGGTTTGCTTGGGCAATAAAAAAACCTCCACGGCTTCATCTTGGGCGGCCGTATCGTCCGAGTAAAACGCACGCCCCACGATGTCCTGCTGGACAGCTTGCGTAGACAACAATAACGCATGCCCCCAAGCCATGGGCGCAAACAAGCTTACCCCAACCAGCAGCAGCGCGTTTTTTAGCCAAAAGTGAAAGCGTATCATTCGTCTACAGACGAGGTACTCGCCTCAGCAGCCTGAAAACGCAGGTTGGTGGTAATGGAATACACATCCGCTTGGGTCGTATCCGACAACTCAATCGTGTGGGAGGCAGAAATACTATTTTCCCCAGCATTAACGGGAACCGTCACATAACCCTTGGCATCGGTATGTGCATTAACGTCATGGCTTCCCCCTAAGCTGATTTCCCAGTTTGAAGCGGGTTCGCCTTTGTACAGCAGCTGCAGCGTGAGCTCATCGCCTGCTTTAGGGGCCACGGCCTGATTGGGCACCAGCTCGGCCTCTAAACCTAAGCCTGCGGTGACCACGTCTGACCACTGCTCAATGCGTTTGTGAAATTTGACAGGATGAGAGCCTGATTCGGCACCGGGGTTTTGATCCTTGGGGAGGTTTTTGTGCTTTTCGCCGGGTGCTTTACTCCAAAAGCCATTATCAAAGGCCAAGCCAAAAATCGCCGGCTGCCCCTCGACAGAAAACCCTACAGCGCTGTCTTTGTCATAGCGCGTAACGGGCAGCTCCTTGCCCTCAGCGGACCACGCCTCTAGGCTTTTTACCTTGGCTGGGGCATACGACTCGGCCTCATCATGATGCCCATACACCACCTGATAGCCTGAGTCGGCAGGGGTGATCCATGCTTCGTGAGCTTGGGCGGTATTTAAGGCCAGCACCGCTACAGCAGCGCCTAACCAATATCGTGTACGCATAAAAAGACTCTTTTTAAAAATTCGTGCAGGTCAACGCTCTCATACCTGCACAATTTGTAAGATAAATAAAAAAAACTTCACACCAAAGCATAGCATAGGCTTCGTCTACACTTAGTGTTTTCTCCTTATTATTTGTGGGTTAAGCATGAAGCGATTAACCATTTCCGTGAATGGCAAATTAGCTGAACAATTTGATCAGTGGGCAGCCGCGAAAAACTATCAGAATCGCTCCGAGGCCTTTAGGGATTTGGTACGGCGTGAGCTGAGTGAAGGCCAGTTTGTCGAAGAACCCAACACCCCTTGTGTGGCGGTACTGAGTTATGTGTACAACCACCATGAGCGCCAGCTTGCGAATCGTCTGAATGAATTGCAGCATCATCATCATGAGCTGATTGTGACGTCCCAACATGTGCATTTGGATCATGACCATTGTGTGGAGAGTGTGATTTTACGTGGCCCGTGGCAGGCGGTGAAAGCGTGCGCGGATCAGCTGTCTTCGCAGACGGGGGTGCAGCAGGCGCAGTTGCATACGATGCCGATTGGGGGGTGATCGCAGCTGATGGCTTTGATCGTGGCAGCGCAGTGAGGTGGTGGCAGGTGACTTGGACGAGGGCCGCAGGCGTGGGGCAGCGTGCTGACACAAGTATCATAAACTATCAAACTCCCACCTACTTAAGCGGCCACCGACCCCGCAGCTGCTCCGCCTGCCCACTTCCCAACCCTTTTGGGATATACCAGCACTTTTGCACCGCATCCCACCGCGCGCCTAGCCCCTTG
Organism: Candidatus Paenalcaligenes intestinipullorum; assembly: GCA_019120675.1. GTDB lineage: Bacteria > Pseudomonadota > Gammaproteobacteria > Burkholderiales > Burkholderiaceae_B > Paenalcaligenes > Paenalcaligenes intestinipullorum. The sequence continues at coordinate 12,146 of DWUQ01000093.1, forward strand.
GCTTCATTACGCTCCGCATAGGGCACCGCTAGATCTTCGCGCTCTAGCGTAAACGGTGCAGCCAGCTTGCTGCGACGCACCTCTCGTTGTTGGTGCGCTGCTTGATCCGCCGCCTGCCGGCGCTGCAATAACGCGAGCGCGTTGTCTGCCCGCTTAGCGGTTAACTCTAAGCCCAAGCGTTCCACAAAGGGGCTGACGCCGTGCTGCGGGATCAATAGACTCACTTTATATTTGGCCCGGGTAACGGCAACATAAAATAAGTTTTCTTCTTCGGCAAAGTGATCGGTATTAAACGGATATTGTCGATTGGTTAAATAAGGCAGCACCACATGGGCGTACTCTTTGCCTTTAGCGCTACCAATTAGCTCTAAACGTACACCAGCGCTTTGATGGGAAGGGTTGAATTCCGCCAACCGCTGTCCACAGAACTGAAAATAAGCGATTAAATCTAACTCACTAGTGTGAGCGCAGGCAATAAAGCTGTGTAAGGTTTGCGCCGCCATGTGCCCTTGGGCGGCATTCGCCATCTGACGCGTCACCACTGCGGCGATGTCCAACGCTTCAACCAAGGCTGCTAACGCCGTCTCAGCCGGATGATCCAAGTGCTGACGCACCAATGACAAGGCGTGTTTAAACTGTGCGGCACGTGTGTCCGTCATCCGTCGCAGCAACTGGCCCTCCCAAAAGTACGCCAAGGCATCCGGCTGGGCGGCCAAGCTTTGTTTGGCCTGCGCTAACTCATCAGCAGGGTAGTCCAATTCAGCAAAAAACACCAAGGCATCCACCACCGACGCGCGGAGTGCCGCAGTCGGCAAGCGCGCCAAATCCTCTAAAGCGAGCGCAACCAAGCCGAGCAGCACGAGGATTTCACGTCGATACAGATAAGGCTCAAAGCCATGGGTAATATATGGAATGCGTGCTTTCCAGAGTGCTTCTTCGAGCGGGACCGACAAATGCGCCCCACGTAGCAGCACAGCAGTATCGGCCCACGGGTAGGTGGCCACGCTTTGGGTCAAGAGTTGCACACACCGAACCGCCCCATCTGCGTCGTCGTGATAGCGGTGGCACTTAATTTCGGTACGATGCACCACGGCTGAGCTGACGATTTTTTGTTTGAAGTGCTCCACAGCAAAGGCTAAATGTGGGCCATGGCGGAACGTTTGGGTGAGGCTGTGCGCGCGCACGTAGCCATAGCGCGATTGAAAGCGGTGCAGCAAATAGCTGTCGTCGGCACCCAGTTCACTGTAAATGACTTGGTCCTTGTCACCCGCCCCCATCATATAGCACTGATTGCTGTCTACCAGAGCGGCCAACACTTGAAAGGTTGCCTCGTTCATATCGTGCAACTCATCCACCAGCACCAGCTGATAACGCGGCAAACGGCTCTGCCAAATGGGGTCATCCAGCAGATAACGCGCCAAGTCATACATGGCGTCGCCTGGCCCCCGAAACAACGGATCACTGCCTAAGGTACCTAAGCGTAACTGTTCGTAGTGATGCGTGACCAACAAACGGGTCAGCGTGGTACCTGCGGTCCACGCTCGCTCCTCCCAATCGCCATCTGCCCCCTCATCGTGCAAGGCCATCCGTGCTTTGAGTTTTTGTTGTTCGAGTAAGAGCTCGCCCAATGCGGCAGCGTGGCTGACGATTTCTAAGCCATCGTAGGTGGTACCGTATTGCTCACTAACACGCGCCATCGCCTCCCGCATGACCTGTTGCAACGTTGCCACCTCAGCTTGTGGTACGACGGCCTCATCCAATTGACGCAAGACTTGATGCGCCCACGCTTCAACATGAGTAATGTGCAATTGGGCAACCAAGCTGGCGGCTACCCCAAGCTCCAACACGCGCTGGCGCATGACCTCAGCCGCTTCGGGAGTAAAGGTCAGCACTAAAATCGACCGAGGCGACATGCCCCGTGCTAAGGCTTCCGCCAGCCGCAAAGCGAGACTGGTGGTTTTTGCAGCGCCGGCGTTGGCGTGTATCAGTGAGATTTTGTGCTGAGACAGCTGAATATCCAGCTGCTCAGCCGTCGGCCTCAGCCCACGCGGCACAAAACGAGGCTGCGCGTTGTGGGGTTGGCCTAAAGGCATCATGGCCATTTAGTTGGCCGCACGCAAACGATCCGCTTGACGGCCCAAACGATGCACGTTGCCCAGCGAGGACAAATGGCGCTCAATCAAGGCCAAGGCCCCATTTTTAAACAACTCAAGCACCTGCTCATCCGCCAACTGCTGATAGGCTTCGCGATCCACCACAGAAAAACCAGCGAGGTTTTGGTCTTTGCCATCGCGGGTAATGGTGACGCTTTGCGGCTGCAACAAACCAAGCTCGTGTAAGCGAGTACCAAACTGCTCACTGGCTGCGATTTCTTCTTGGTAGGTACGCACAAAGGCCATCATATTTTGGAAATATTCGCTTTCTTCGCCGTTGTCATACAGCGCGTTGCCTTCGCTCTCGCTGAGCCCTGCATAGTTAGCGTCCACATGCAACGCCAGTGTCTGCTGATCGGCAGCCGTACCCAGCATAAAGGGATAACGGCGAGCAAAAGCAGGAATGTATTCGTCCAAGCTCCAGTTGCCGCTGGGCGCGACGTATAAGTTACGCTGCGGCTCTAAGCCCAAAAGCACGACAGGATGGAAGTGGCCAGGCTGACCTTCCATAAAAACAATCGGATAATGATGGCAAGCGTCGTTGAATTCGCTGTAACTCACTGGCATCACATTCATATCCGCGGCAAACGCATAAGGTGCCGCGGACACCGCCACGCGTAATTGGGCGTGTTCGCTGGGGTTTAAAGCAATGGTTTGTTCGTATAAGGCAGGTTTTGCCATAAAAGCTCCTAGGTTTTGGCGGAAGGCCAAAAACGTGAAAAATACTGTGACTATACAAAAAGGCGCTGCCAAGCAAAAGCCGACGCGCTGCCATGATCGGCATCCGGCACCACCGTAAAGTGAACCTCGCCCAGATTGCGTCGCTGTAGAATGGCGGCCAACTCTTTGGCACCGGCCACCATGCGGCGTTGTTCACGTCGTTGACGGTTTTGTTGTTGATGGGCCGCTGAAAGCAATAAATCCGCAGGGGTAAGACCTTGCTCGTGCTCCCCCACGGAAATATAAATATCAGGCCGCCCTAAACCCGAGGGGGGACAGCCTTCGTAACGGGCCAGCTCTAGCGGGTAGAAATTCGCCCACCACACCGAGGGGCTGGATAAGAGGTAACGGTTAAACCCAAAATTGCCTTGCAGTAAAGCCTGCAATACAAACAAAGCCGCCAAAGAGTGTCCCGCTAAGGTGAAGCGCTGTTTATCCAAGGGCACGCTTTGGTGTAACCGTGGCAAAACGATGTCGCTGAGGCATTGTTGCAGTTGTGCCGCCATTCCAGTGCCAACAGGCTGAGGCGCAGTAGTCTGCCAGCGAGTATCCAGCAGGGGCGTATAAAATCGTTGCCGCCATGTTGGGGTGTGCTCGCCCAATCCCACCACAACACCAGTGGCTGCGGGGTCGATGCTGGACGCGTTGGCTTGGCGCTGCGCGCCGACCGCTAACCAATATTGTTTTTCATCTAAAACCACACTTAAGGGCCAGCCCGACGCAGGCGGTGCACAATCTGGCCACGCCCAGTGCACCGTTAAGCCAGCTAAGCGCCCGCTTTCTACAGTAAACCTTGCATGATTCATACCTACTCACTGCCTTTAGCTCAGTCGGGTTGCGTTCCATCCGTTATACTCATATTCTAGTAAACGGTTCTCATTTAAAACGTATTTCATGCTGTCTGCCAACCCTCCTCTTACCACGTCCCAAGGGTATCACCGTTTGGTGCATTATCGCTGGCTGCTGATTGCCGCGCTGGTGTTTGCTATTGTCTTGTCAACGCTTTCCGATTTTACCTTAGGGCCTTCAGGTATGGGGTGGTCGGAGCTTTTTGGCACGCTGTTGCAGCCCGACGAGGCGGACCCTGTTGTCAAAGTCATCTTTTGGGATTATCGGCTGCCGTACTCCATTATGGCCGTAGCCATTGGCTTGGCCTTGGGCTTGGCTGGCGCCGAGATGCAAACCATTTTAAATAACCCCTTAGCCAGTCCCTTTACTTTGGGGATTTCCTCGGCTGCCGCCTTTGGGGCATCTCTGGCCATTATTTTAGACTTATCCTTACCTGGCGTACCCAATAGTTGGATGGTGGCCACCAATGCCTTTATTTTTGCGCTGTTATCCGCACTGCTGCTGGATGCCGTGGCGCGCTGGGGCGCGATGAGCAGCTCCGGTCTGGTGCTGTTTGGTATTGCGATGGTGTTTTCGTTCAATGCGTTGGTATCGCTGATGCAATTCATTGCCAGCGCCGAGGATTTACAGGCCTTAGTATTTTGGACCATGGGCAGCCTATCCCGCTCCACATGGCCCAAGATTGCCGTTATGGCTGGGGCGTTTGCTTTGATTTTCCCATTGGCCTTGCGGGATGCGTGGAAGCTCACTGCCCTACGTTTAGGTGAGGATAGGGCGGTCAGCTTTGGGATCAATGTACAACGCTTAAGGCTGGCCTCTCTGTTGCGGATTAGTATTTTAGCGGCTTTAGCGGTGTCGTTTGTGGGGACCATTAGTTTTATTGGACTGATTGCTCCACATATTGCGCGCCGTCTATTTGGTGAAGACCATCGTTTTTATTTGCCTGGTAGCGCGCTCATTGGCGCGCTGATCCTATCCTTAGCTTCCATTGCTTCGAAAAACCTCACCCCCAACGCCACGATCCCCGTTGGCATTGTGACCTCTTTAGTAGGCGTGCCGTTTTTTCTATCGGTGGTCTTACGTCGGCAAGCTCAGTAAAGCCTATGCTAAAAGTATCCGATCTGGAATTTGCCTACGGCAAACGTACTATTATTCCTCATATGAATTTAGCGCCGTTGCAGCGTGGCCAACTGGTGGCGCTGCTAGGGCCCAATGGCAGTGGTAAATCCACCTTACTCAAGGCGATTGCCGGCTTGCATAAGCTCAAGCACGGCACTGTCCAACTGGATGACCTCACCCTCAACCATTGCAGCTTCGAGCAACGCGCTCAACACGTGGTGTACCTACCGCAATCCCTTCCCGCTTCGGTGCATTTACGCGTCTTTGAGTCGATCTTAGTCGCGGCCAAGGCCTCCTCGCTCGCTCCGGGCTCTAAGCCAGTCGACGATGCCGATATCTTGGCATTACTGAAGCGTTTGGGCATTGAGCACTTAGCGATGCGCTATTTAGACCAGCTCTCAGGCGGTCAAAAACAGTTGGTGGGTTTGGCTCAAGCACTGATTCGTCGGCCGCGCTTATTATTATTGGATGAGCCGCTTTCTGCCTTAGATTTGAATTTTCAATTTCATGTCATGGATTTGCTGCGCCAAGAAACCCACGAGCATCAGCTGACTACGCTCATTGTGTTACACGATTTAAACATTGCTTTACGCCATAGCGATTACGCGATCCTAATCGCTAACGGTCAGCTGCAAGCCGAAGGCCTACCCCAACAAGTGATTACCTCAAACACGCTCGCTCAAGCGTATGGGATCAACGCCCGCATTGAGCCGTGCTCACAAGGAATTCACCAAGTGGTGATTGATGGCTTGTGTGAAACCATACTTTAAGAAGGCTGCCTATGTTTGCTCGCTTCGTTATTCTGCTATCACTGTGTTTGAGCTTTGGTTTGAGTCCAGCCAAGGCCACTTCTGCTCCAGCCGATGCCAGGCCCATGTCCGATGCAGGCCCCATTACGGTGGTGGATGCACTTGGACGCACGGTGACGCTGCCCAAACCGGCCACACGTTTGGTATTGGCCCAAGCACGACATATGCCCGTGCTGGGCTTAGTACACCCCGCCCCCCCCGAGATCCTAGTGGGTTGGTCGGACGAGTACCGCACCTCCTTTTCCAATGAGTACGCCAATTATCTAGAGCGTTTTCCTGAATTAGCCGATGTGGCGGTGATTGGCCGTCATACCGCCGATAGCTTTTCTGTTGAGCGTGCGCTCGCACAACGTCCTGATTTGATTGTGCTCACCGCCAGCTTTGCGGGTATTAACAAGCCTGAGGATATCGAAAACTCGTTATTGTTGCGCCAGTTTGAAAATGCGAATGTGCCCGTCATTGTGGTGGATTTCTTTGTGGACCCGCTCACCAACACCGTACCGAGTATTCGCGCTTTAGGCCAGGCTGTAGGCCAAGCCGAACGCACGGAGGCGTTTATTCAACTGTATGAATCGCATATGACTGAGGTGCAGCACCGCTTAGCCCACTTAGAGGGGGAAGCACTGCCCCCAGTATTTGTGCACGCACACGCGGGCAGTACCGACTGCTGCAATTCGCCAGGTGTAGGCACTTTTAACGATATGATTCGCTACGCTGGGGGGCACAATATCGGTGCTGATGCCCTGAAAACCGTCACGGGACGGCTGAACTTTGAATACATATTGGGCAGCGCCCCGCACGTCTACGTTGCGACCGGCACAGGCGCGGGCAAACGTGCCAACACCGGTTTGGATATTGGCACGGGCGTAGCTGAAACCGATGCTCAAGCCAGCTTGCAGCGTATTATTCGCAGCAACCGACTGGAGCATTTACCCGCCATTCAGCACCATAATGCGCACGGGATTTGGCACGCTTTTAATGACTCACCGCTGCATGTTGTGTTTATTGAGGCCTTAGCCGCGTGGATCCATCCAGAGCTATTTAAAGACATCTCTCCCCAAGCCACCTTAGACGAAATTAATGAGCGCTTTTTAACTGTGCCGCTACACGGGACCTATATGGTGGATTTACCCTAAATGAAGATGGATTTCCCTCTAAGCGTATGAATGAGCTTGGTGCCATGCAGCGCCAGATTATGAATCCGAATGGTCATCGTTATCAAGTGGATTTCTGGCCTGCTCCGTCGTCAGCACACAATGCCCCACTGCTCATAGTGTTGGATGGGGTATGGGTGCAAGACAGCCTAGACGCGTTTTTGCAGGGCACCCCCCAACGTGCTTTTCATCTGCTGTCGGTCTCGCACAGCCAGTTGCTGACCCCACAGGGGACGCGATACCGTGCATACGACTACACCCCTTTGGGTCCTAATCAGACGACGGTGGATCCTCGCGTACCGGATTGGCAGTGCGGTGGGGCACCGGCCTTTCGCAACCTGCTTTGGCAGCACATCCTGCCGCAGTTGTGTGCCGCTACACATACTGAGTTCGAGCGCATCGTGTTGTATGGGCATTCGTATGCGGGCTTATTCTGTGTGTGGGAAGCGTTGCAGGCCAGCACTCCAGCGCAGTATTTTTTGGCGGCCAGCCCATCACTGTGGTGGCATTGGCCGTGGGCGATGACGTACTTGGCGGAGCAACCGCTATCCCATGCCCAGCCTCGCCACCTCAGACTATGGGTGGGTGAACACGAGCAATGGCATCCTCAGCCGATGCACAACCACCAACCTCGTGGCGCTGGTCAACCAACAGCCCCCCTCGCCGAGCGCTTTGCAGCACAACTAACGCGTTTACGACCAAACTGGACGGTACGCGTCCAGACGGTACCGCACTTTGATCATGGCCGCATGCTTACTCACTCAGCCCAATTAGCCTTACAACACACTCAGGCCATGGCCACTTCCTAGGCGAAACCCCTAGCTTTGCAACGAAAAGCGTTCTAGAATGAGAACGATTAATATTAGTACGTTTATTACACTTACGCGATCCGTTGGCGTGAGGCAAATGAGAAGTCCAAGCACTATGCACGTTGTGTACGTCAATCATGTGTGTTTAAGCCTAGCCTATGCACAGCCCAAACATTTTTACCGTTGTCTACACGACACAGATCATGACTACGCGCATCGCAGTCGGGTTCGTGCGCTTAGGCAGCAGCGTTTGTTTGCGTACGCTTGCGTGTATTGGTTGGCTCAAGCTCTTCAGCCTGTCGCGCATTTGACCCGTCGTATTGAGCGACAAAAAAACGGCAAGCCTGATTTTGCAACACTCGGAGCGCAAGCGCCTTTGCACTTCAACCTCAGTCACTCGGGTTCGTGGCTCAGCATTGCATTAGCTCACTATCCCATAGGGGTGGACATTGAAACCCAGCACGGAGCGACCTTAACGCTTCCTGCGCGTCAAAGCTGTTTGCACGTCAGCGAACCTAAGGCTCAGGTTTTAGGGTCGGATTTTTTAAAATATTGGACGGCCAAGGAAGCACTGCTTAAGGCACAGGGTATGGGGTTACGAATCGAACCAAACCGTATCGCATTACGGCCACCACAGGCTCAGTTTGCGTCACCTGCTGTGTTGCCAGAGGCTTTGCAATCGGATTTTTATTGTGTGTCCCTAGTCGATGCACCCGTGGATACGCACTGTGCTGTCGCGCTAAAGACCGCGTCACCCATTCAAGGGGCACGCATACAAAGCAAAGTGTGGACACGCAACGCGCTCAACGCCTTGTCTAATTAATTACGAGTTTTTATATGTTGTGTTCGGATATCCCTACTCAAGTTTGGCCCAGCGAATTTGTTCAGCGCTATCAACAGGCCGGCTATTGGCAGGGCGAAACCTTTGGCAGCCTATTGCATACACGCGCGACCCAATACCCCAATCAGGTTGCTGTGATTGGAGGTGAGCAGCGCTGGACCTATGCTGAGTTGGACCAAAAAGCCAATGCCGTCGCCGCACAATTGTTACTGCGAGGCTTTAAAGCGGGCGATCGAATTATTGTGCATTTACCCAATGTGCCTGAATTTATCAGCGCTATTTTTGGCATGTTCCGTATTGGAGTCATTCCGCTGTATGCCTTGCCTGCCCATCGCATCACAGAAATCGAACACTTTGCTAACACCGGTGGAGCCAAAGGCTATTTGTGTGCCGATCAGTTTGGTGGTTTTGATTACACCGAGTTAGCCCAAGACTTACAGCAACGTTGTCCTCATATCGAGCACGTGTTTGTGGTGGCCCATTCAAACGACGCGGCCCCTACTCATGCATTTGAATCTTTCCAGAGCTTACAGGAGGCGGCGTCACCTGCCCTGCCTTACTCGGTATCCTCCCCCCAAGACGTCGCATTTTTGCAGATTTCCGGAGGCAGTACAGGGTTATCCAAGCTGATCCCTCGTACCCACGACGACTATATCTATACCTTACGTGAAAGCGCCCGGATTTGTGGCCTGAGCTCGGACAGTATTTTTTTGGCCGCGTTGCCCATGGCGCACAATTTCCCCATGAGCTCACCTGGTTTTC
>DWUQ01000094.1 GCA_019120675.1 Candidatus Paenalcaligenes intestinipullorum
GACGCCTGCAGCAAACCCATACTGCTCTTGGCATTCGCGTAGGCGATCTTGTAAATCCATAACCCCTGTTTCACTGAGCTGTGCCCAAGTCTGTGCGAGCACCTGAGGGTCACGCCCCAGCAAATCAAAGATAAAGCGCTCAAAGTTGGAGGCTTTGGAGATATCCATTGAAGGGCTGGACGTAGCATGCGTTTGCGCGGCACTACGTGGACGATAAATACCTGTGCGGAAAAACTCTTCGAGCACGTTATTTTCGTTGGTGGCCAACACCAAGCGACGAATAGGCAGTCCCATTTGACGCGCAATGTGCCCAGCTAAAATATTGCCAAAATTGCCCGATGGCACTGCAAAGGAGACTTGCTGTTCGGGTGCGGAGGTGGCGCGTAACCAAGCCCAGAAATAGTAGACGACTTGTGCCGCGATGCGTGCCCAGTTAATGGAGTTGACGGCACCCAAATGCCATTTGGTCTTGAAGTCTAAATCGCCTGCTAACGCTTTAACGATATCTTGGCACTCATCAAACACCCCCTTAACAGACAAATTGTGGATGTTTTCATCTTGGAGGGAGTACATTTGTGTACGTTGAAACTCGCTCATGCGCCCATAAGGCGACAACATAAAGACATTCACACCTTTTTTGCCCTTTAAGGCGTACTCCGCGGCTGAACCCGTATCGCCTGAGGTCGCGCCTAGAATATTAATGGTGCTGTTGCGCTGGGTAAGCACGTATTCAAAGACTTGCCCTAAAAACTGCATGGCCATATCTTTGAAGGCTAGGGTGGGCCCTTGCGATAAGCCAACCAAACTGAGCTGCTCAGTAATGGGCTTGAGTGGCACCATTTCCCCACCGATGTACAACGACGGATCGTACGCAGCGGCCGTTAGTTGCGCCAGCTGATCTCGGGGGATATCCGTGACATACAAGGATAAGATTTCGGTCGCTAACTCAGCGTAGCTAAGGCTACGCCATTGCTCAAGCGTGTCCGTAGCAATTTGTGGATACTGCTCGGGAACGGCTAACCCACCATCTGGAGCTAAGCCTTCAAGCAAAATATCAGAAAACAGTTGGGGCGCCATGCCCCCTCGGGTGGAAATGTAGTGCATTACAAAGTCTCCACGCGTAGGCGAGTGACCTTGGAGCCGACCCACTCTAAACGCTGTATTTGCTCAATGGCCAAATCAATAGCCCCTTCGCGCGCTTGGTGCGTTAGGAAAATAATATCCGCCTCGCCCTCTTCGTTGGCCGGCTCTTGGAACATTGAGCCGATCGAAATATGAGCATGCGCCAAAATACGCGCCACATCCGCCAAAACGCCAGGACGATCCTGCACACGTAAGCGCAAATAATACGCGGACTCCACTTCTGACAAGGGCAAAATAGGCGTGTCGTCCATAGCGTCTTGTTGGAAGGCCAAATACGGCACTCGATGCTTAGGCTCGGCTGTGAGCAAACGCGCCACATCCACGATGTCCGCCACCACCGCCGAGGCGGTAGGTAGCTCGCCCGCTCCTGCACCATAATACACCGTAGAGCCTACGGCATCGCCATGCACCATGACGGCATTCATCGCCCCCTGAACGTTGGCCAATAAGGACTCAGCCGGCACTAAGGTGGGGTGCACTCGGAGCTCAATACCGTCTTCGCGACGACGTGTAATACCTAAAAGCTTAACGGTATACCCCAAACGCTCGGCATGAGCGATGTCTTCAGCGGCTAAAGCGGTAATCCCTTCAATATATGCGGCATCAAACTGCACGGGAATCCCAAAAGCTAAAGAAGCCAGTAAGGCGAGCTTATGGGCAGCGTCCACACCTTCGATATCAAAGGTCGGGTCGGCCTCAGCGTAGCCAAGACGCTGCGCATCGGCGAGCGCCTCAGCAAAGCTCAAGCCACGGCTGCGCATTTCGGACAGAATAAAGTTGGTGGTGCCGTTGATAATGCCCGCTAACCATTGAATACGGTTGGCCGCTAAGCCTTCACGAATGGCTTTAATAATGGGAATGCCCCCAGCCACCGCGGCTTCAAAGGCGACCATGACGCCCTTTTCGTGGGCAGCGGCAAAAATTTCATTGCCGTGCAATGCGAGCAATGCTTTGTTAGCGGTCACAACGGGCTTGCCTAATTCAATCGCGCGCATTACCCAATCTTTGGCTAGTGTTTCGCCACCAACCAGCTCGACCACGATATCGATATCGGGATTGGTGACCACATCCATTCAGTCGGTAGTGATCGCTACGCTATCACCTAATAGCTCCCGCGCTTTTTCGACATCGCGTACGGCCACAGCGGCCACCTCAATACGTCGCCCTGCTCGCCGAGCAATTTCATCCGCATTATGGGTGAGGACTTTCCAAGTTCCTCCGCCGACCACACCTAAACCGAGCAAACCTACTTTAATTGAACTCATTTAACTAACCCGTCCTTTCGGAACATATCCTTGATGCCACGCACTGCTTGACGAGTACGTTGCTCATTTTCGATCAGTGCAAAACGTACATACTCGTCCCCATGATCACCAAAACCAATACCTGGCGAGACGGCTACCTTAGCATCGCGCAGTAAACGCTTGGAGAACTCGAGCGAACCTTCAGCACGGTAAAACTCTGGAATACGGGCCCAGATATACATGGAAGCCTTAGGGATTTCTACATCCCAACCAATTTCCTGTAACCCTTTGGCTAAGACATCGCGTCGATTGCGGTATTTTTCGACAATGGCTTTAACATCGTCTTGGGGGCCTTCAAGTGCGGTAATCGCAGCAACTTGAATCGGGGTGAACGTACCATAATCGTGATAGCTTTTAATGCGCGCTAAGGCATTAACAAGATCCTTGTTGCCGACCATGAAACCAATACGCCAGCCCGCCATATTGTAGCTTTTGCTCATGGTGAAAAACTCCACCGCCACCTCACGTGCTCCCTCAACTGGTAAAATTGAAGGCGCCTCGTAGCCATCAAACACAATATCGGCATAGGCCAAATCATGCACCACTAAAATGTTGTGTTCACGCGCCAACGCCACAATACGCTCAAAAAAAGCCAAATCCACACATTGAGCCGTAGGATTGCTCGGAAAGCCGAGAATCATCATTTTAGGCTTGGGGAAGGACTCGCGAACGGCACGTTCGACCTCTTCGAAAAAGTCCACCCCCGGTACCAACGGCACGGAGCGGATGTTGGCCCCGGCAATGACCGCTCCATAAATATGAATAGGATAGCTTGGGTTGGGCACTAAGACGGTATCGCCTTGGTCTAGAGTGGCCAGCATTAAATGCGCGAGGCCTTCTTTGGAACCAA
>DWUQ01000095.1 GCA_019120675.1 Candidatus Paenalcaligenes intestinipullorum
TTAGTGGTTAGTGCCGACGTCTATCGCCCCGCAGCGATTGATCAGCTCAAAACGGTGGCCGCACAAGTAGGCGTGGATTTCTTACCCACTGAAACCAGCGACAAGCCCGTAGATATTGCCACGCGCGCCCTTGATCACGCTAAGCGCTATCACTACGATGTGCTGATTGTGGATACGGCAGGTCGCTTAGGCGTCGACGAGGCCATGATGCAAGAAATCCAACAGCTGCATCAGACCCTTGATCCGATTGAAACGCTCTTTGTGGTCGATGCCATGCAGGGGCAGGATGCGGTCAACGTCGCCCAAGCCTTTGGGGCGGCGTTGCCCTTGACTGGTGTCGTGCTGACCAAAATGGACGGTGACGCACGCGGGGGGGCAGCGTTATCGGTGCGTCATGTTACCGGCAAGCCTCTAAAGTTTGTCGGGGTTTCCGAGAAAACCGATGGCCTAGAAGCTTTTCACCCTGAGCGCATGGCGCAGCGCATTTTGGGTATGGGCGATATCGTTTCCTTGGTCGAACAAGCGCAGCGCAATATCGACATCTCCGAAGCCGAGAAAATGGCGAAACGCATCAAATCCGGCGAGCGCTTTGATTTGAATGACTTCCGCGACCAGCTTCAGCAAGTTAAAAAAATGGGTGATATGGGTTCGTTGTTAAAAAAACTACCCGCCCAATTTGCACAAGCCGCCGAACAGATGCAAGGGGGCGAAGCCGAAAAGCAACTGCGTCGTACCGAGGGCATTCTTAACTCTATGACCCCCCTCGAACGCGCCAAGCCCGATCTTCTAAAAGCCTCCCGTAAGCGCCGTATCGCCCTCGGTGCTGGCGTGCCTGTTCAAGAGGTCAATCGCCTGTTGTCTCAATACGATCAAATGGCCGGCATGATGAAGAAGATGAAAGGCGGTGGTATGGCCAAGATGATGCGCTCCCTAGGTGGCATGGCCGGTATGGGAGGCGGTGGTATGGGCGGCATGACCGGTATGTTGGGGGGCATGGGCGGTGGCGGCGCGGGTGGCGGCAAAGGCAAAGGCCGACGTGGGCGTCGTCGCTAAGGTGATGCGACCTCTGCAAGGCTTTGGGCTTTTCGGCAATTGAATGACTTTTGTCACTGTATCGTCATAAAAGCTTAATTCAGACGTAATAGTTGCTGGCCATACTCTTTCCTATTCGAGTAATACCGCGTTATGTGGATGAGTAAAATAGGAAAAGCTATGAGCCAGCCAGATTGGGACGATATCCCGAGCAACCCTAGCAACACCACCCCTTTTAATGAAGTCGTTGCGCAGCTTAAGGGGCGTCGTCAATTTATTAAAACAGGTTTGGGCGCCAGCGCCTTAAGTTTTTTAGGGCTTGGCGCTGGGTTATTGCCTACGCAGATACGGGCTCAAACGTCTACAGCACCAAGCTCGCAAACTCTTGGTTTTGGGTTTGAGCCACTGGGGCCATCCACAGCAGATGCGATCACCTTGCCCAAAGGCTATGCCCATCAGGTGATCAACCGCTGGGGGGATCCATTATTTGATTATTCCCCCGCTTTCAAAGGTGATGCGACAGACGGTGGCGCAGAGCAGGCGCTGCAAGTTGGTTTCAACCACGATGGGATGCACTTTTTTCCCATCGATGCACAGCTCGGTGGTGGGCAAAGCAGCACCGAAGGGTTGCTGGTCACCAACCACGAATACATCACCCCACACTTTTTCTTTCCAGAAGGCGTCGTGCCAGGCAATGCCAATTGGAATGGCGATTGGGTATTGAAATCGCAACATGCCCAAGGAGCCTCCGTGGTACATATGCGATTGGTCGATGGCCGTTGGCAAGCCGTTTTGGACTCACCCTTCAATCGCAGTATTAACGCTACTACACCAATGCGTGTAGTGGGCCCTGCGGCTGGGCATGCCTTGATGCAAACCTCTGCGGACCCATCAGGCCAATGGGCAGTCGGTACCTTTGGTAATTGTGGCAATGGCTGGACACCGTGGAACACCTACTTAACCTGTGAGGAAAACTTCACCGATTATTTTGGTGTGGGCACGCAAAATCCCGCGCAAGCCGATTACCCAGATGCGGCCACACAAGCACATATGGAACGCTACAAAGGTGCCAATAAGGAAGCGAGTGAGGATTACCGCTGGGACACGCACGACTCTCGTTTCAACTGGACGCAAGAGCCCAACGAAGCCAACCGCTTTGGCTGGATTGTTGAGATTGATCCCTTCGACCCCCACTCGGCTCCCAAAAAGCTCGCCGCCCTAGGACGTTTTAAGCATGAAAATGCAGCGTGGACCTTGGCACCAGACCAACGGGTAGTGGTCTATATGGGCGATGATCAGCGTAGTGAGTATATTTATAAGTTTGTTTCTAAAAACGCGTTTAACCCTGAAACACCGGCTTTAAATCGCTTGTTATTGGATGAAGGCGTCTTATATGTGGCCAAATTCCATGGAAGCACAGCGCAGGAAGAGGACTTAGCAGGACAGGGGGAATGGGTGGCCTTGACACTCGATACCCCAACCTTAGACGGTAAGAAGCTGGGTGATTTATTTCAAGATATGGGTGAGCTGTTGATTAAGACGCGTCAAGCAGCGGATGCGGTGGGGGCTACGCCGATGGATAGGCCTGAGTGGGTAGCGGTGCACCCACAGACGAAAGAGGTGTACACCACACTAACGAACAACAGCCATCGAGGTTCGGACAAAGAGCGTTGGCCTAATGGTTTAAAGCATCCCACTGCGGACGGGCCCAATCCACGCAACGAAAACAAATACGGTCAAATTGTGCGTTGGCGCGAGCAAGGTGCGGACCCCACAGCATTACGCTTTGAGTGGGATGTGTTTGTGTTGGCGGGCAACCCCAATGTGTATGAGGAAGGGGATAGTCGTCGAGGCTCAGCCACTATTACTGCACAAAATACCTTTAATAGCCCCGATGGTCTGGCCTTTGATCAGCAAGGCAGGCTGTGGATTCAAACCGATGGGAACTACAGCGACCGCGATGAGTATTTAGGCCAAGGCAATAACAGCATGCTGATTGCGAACCCTGCATCAAAGGAAATACACCGTTTTTTAGTAGGGCCGAAAGGCTGTGAGGTCACGGGCATCACGTGGACACCCGATCAACGCTATGTGTTTATTAATATTCAACACCCAGGTGAAGGACAGTCCATCGAAGATGCACAAAAGCAGCCTAATGCGGTGTCTACCTGGCCAGATGGTGCTCAGTCAACCCGACCAAGACCTGCAACGGTGGTGATTTGGCGTGAGGACGGGGGGCAGGTTGGTGCTTAGCCCATGCGGCTGTTTAGGCGGCTAAGCTCTGTAATGGCTGCACGATAGGGGGCTTAGCCCCCACCCACTGCCACCACAATCTCCACATGATCGCGCTCTTGCAGCACACGAGTATCGTGTTCGCTTTTGGGCACGATCTCGCCGTTGATTTCGACGGCAATGCGCTTGCCCACATAATCCAGCTCAGTGAGCAAATCCTGTACAGTGGCCCCCATATGGATAATGCGGGCCTTGCCATTTAGCACAATATTCATAATCACTCCTTGGTGGCAAATTTCTCTAGCCAATACGTTGACGCTCTAGGTTCAAGACTTAGTTTAAAGGCGTTTGAAAATTAAGTCCCACACACCATGACCCAAGCGCAGCCCGCGGGCTTCAAATTTAGTAACCGGACGATACTCCGGGCGCGGTGCAAAGCCATCGGCGGTGTTTTCCAATAACGGCTCAGCCGACAGCACCTCCAGCATCTGCTCGGCATAGTGTTCCCAGTCGGTCGCGCAGTGGATATAGCCTCCGGGACGCAAGCGGCTGCTGAGTAGCTTGATAAAAGGGGGCTGAATCAGCCGACGCTTGTGGTGGCGCTTTTTGGGCCAAGGATCGGGAAAGTAAATATGCACCCCATTTAGGCTATCGGGGGCGATCATATCGCGCACAATCTCGACAGCATCATGCTGCAAAATGCGGATATTGGACACCTCGTGCTCATCAATACGACGCAATAAGGCACCCACTCCCGCATCAAACACTTCCACACATAAGAAATCTTCATCAGGGCGGGCCTGAGCAATTTTAAGTGTGGTCTCACCCATCCCAAAGCCGATTTCTAAAATTACTGGTGCGTGACGACCAAACACTTCAGCGGGATTAAGTAAGGCATTTTGATAAGGAATCGCCCATTTGGGCATCAGCCGTTCGGTGCTTTCTTTTTGGTTGGCGCTCATATACGAACGGTGGCGCACAAAGCTTTTGATGTGGCCATGAGGATGCGTTGGCGTGTCGACGTTGTGGTCGGAGGTCATAGTTTTGAGTATAGGAATAACAATAGCAACAAGATAGCGAACAAACTCGCATGCGTAGTGTACGCAAAAAACTGGTAAAGCTCTAAAAATAAGCGTTATACTTACAGCTTCTCCAACCGTAGTCACACTTAGTGATCGTGCCTACGCGTATCCCAAGCGGGTGTAGTTTAATGGTAAAACGAAAGCTTCCCAAGCTTTAGTCGAGGGTTCGATTCCCTTCACCCGCTCCAACAGACTGTTGTGCTTCGTCTTATTTGCCCCAATCCCATCCCATGGCATACTCCCTTGTATGCAAGACGATCTATTTGGCGATGCGCCGCCACCTTCTAAATCTACCCCTAAAAAGGCCGCATCCAAGCGTAGCCTAACGCAAGTGGGCCTAGCTGAGCAGGCGCAAGAGTGGACAGAGCTGGCTGCCCACTTACCCCAGCATTTACGTTTTGGGGTCTCTACGTGGTCTTATCCCGGCTGGAAGGGGCTGGTATGGAATGGCGAGTACGATCGTAGCGTGCTATCCAAACGCGGCCTAGAGGCCTACCACCAGCACCCTTTAATGCGTACGGTTTGTATTGACCGGAGCTTTTGGCGGCCCTTAACGGTGACACAATATGCCGCCTATGCGGCACAGGTGGATGAAGATTTCCGCTTTGTTGTTAAATGCCCAGCGATGGTGACCGATGCGCAAGTGCGCGACGAGCACGGCAAGGGGTACACCGTTAATCCGGATTTTTTAAGTGGTTCGCTGGCAGTCGAGCAGTTTGTGCAGCCCGCGATGGATGGTTTGGGCAATAAGCTGGGTGTGTTGGTATTTCAGCTTAGCCCGTTAAGCCTGAAATGGTTGAATCATCCTGATGATTTATTCCAACAACTGGGGCAAATGCTGGCTGTAGTCCGTCAAGCCTTGCCAGCTGAGTCGGGTGTTATTGTTGCGGTCGAGCTGCGGGATGCGGCGTTATTGAGCCCATCGTTAGTGACAACCTTAAAAACTCACGGTGCCACCTTTTGCTTAGGATTGCATGGCAAAATGCCGCCTATTGAGCAGCAATTACCCATTCTGCGAGCGCTGTGGCCTGGGCCCTTGGTGTGTCGCTGGAATCTGAACCGTCGCTTTGGGCCGTATGGGTACGGTGAGGCCCAAGAGGCGCACGCCCCGTTTAATGCACTGGTCAGCGAGGATGTGCACACCAGACAGATCCTAGCGCGGACACTGCGGGGCATTGCCGGCGCCGGTCAGCCTGCCTACGTCACCATTAGCAATGATGCCGAAGGGTGCTCACCCTTATCCATTCAAAAGTTGGCTCAAGCGGTGGTCAGCTCTGCTAGCGCAGAATAAATAACTCGCTTGCATGCCGCGCCTCTAAGCGCCCTACAGACACTACTCTTTGGCGATACCCCAATCTTAGATTTCAAGCTACAGGCTACCCCTAGTACGTTTTAGGATACAAAACGCCTAAGATGGCTAAGCCTTGTAAGGAATGCTTGCAACCGTGTTGCGTATTACCTTAGGGTGCTTTTATTAATGAATAGTCTGAATGTGTTTTTTATTTGTGCGTAGGGCGAATAAAAATTCGCAAGGTACGAAATTGGGGGCGTAATGATCGGTCATACGTTATTGGACGAGCTGGATACGGCCATTGGTTGGTTACAATCCGGAAAGCAGGTCGCGATGACAACGGTACTGGAAACATGGGGCTCTGCACCCTGTCCGGTGGGCAGATTAATGTTCATTGCGGATACAGGCGAGTTTGTCGGTTCCGTATCCGGGGGCTGTATCGAAAGTGAGCTACTTTTTACGGCGCCTCAGGTTTTACATTCGCAGCGTGGTCAGCGCTTAGAGTTTGGCGTGGCGCATGAGACAGCTTGGGCGCAAGGTTTAGCCTGTGGAGGGAGCATTCAGGTTTTTCTACAACCGATTG
>DWUQ01000096.1 GCA_019120675.1 Candidatus Paenalcaligenes intestinipullorum
AATACCGTAGCGTTCAAAGACATCGAGCTGAATTCTACGGGCGCCTTACAAACACGAGATGCGCGGCCTAAGCTTGAGTGGCGTATGATGGCACCTTGGCTGAGTTACAGTGAGGCCAACGATGAGTTCCGTTTAGAAAAGTTCGTCTTTCGAGCCAAGGCGCAACAAGCCGGCCGCGATGTCGAGGCGGCATTAAACATCCCGCTGATGCGGCTCACGGATACGCTCGCTCAAGTCGAGCCCATCCAAGGCAGCATCAAGCGTAGTGGCAACAACACATGGGGTGTTAACCTACGTGCGGACGATTTTGCAGGCACCATTCAGCACCTAACCGCGAACCGTTTTGAACTCGAAGGAGTGATCAAGCGACCCTTGCAAGCTTGGCGGATTAATTTAGCCAGCCCACTCACGTGGACTCGCCAGCAGCACACCTTATCGTGGGCGGAGCTGACAGGCCTACTCAGTCTCGAAGACGAGGGCTTGGCAGACAATAAGATCAGTACCACCTTGCAGGGGCAGGGCGAGTGGGCACTGCAATCGCAGCATGCCTCTTTGCGCTTAAAAGCCTTTACCGAGCAGCAAGCCAACAGCAGCGTACAGCTCAATACACAGTACCAGTACGGGCAACAGCCTGACCTAACCGTGCGCCTGCATGCCCAGCATACGAGCTTTTCAGATTGGATTCCTTCTTCAGTGCGTCGCGCTCAGCGCCGTGGCGAAAAAGCCGCCGCGGAAGGGGTGCAAGACGAAGCTGCTCCCAAAGACTTTATCGGGCCTAAAGCTGGGCCGAGGTTCCCCTTTGAGTGGCTGCAGGCACTGAATGCCCGGGCGACCTTGCGGGTGGATCATTCCCGCTTAGGGCGCTTAGCCTTGGATCAGCTTCGCTCGGATCTGGTGCTCCAAGATGGTCAGTTGCGCATAAAGTTTAATAGCCCCGAGTTTTACCAAGGCAGTTTGGTGGGCGAGTTTACTGCCAATAGCCAACAGCGGCTGACGGCCAATCTAGATGCCTACGAGGTCACCCTCAAACCACTACTCACGAGTATTTGGGGCGATAGTCCTTTAGCAGGGCAAAGCGATTTATCCCTCCGGTTCACCACACACGGTGAATTTTATGGGCATTGGCTTGACCACGCCCAAGGCGGCTTTAACCTAGATATCCGCGATGGAGAGGTGTATGGGCTCAACGCCTACCAAAGTTTGGCGGCCGCAGTCGAGGTGGCTGAGCAGGCTTTCCAGCCCCAGCTGCCCGTGCTCAGCGATCGCTTTGATGCGCAAGCCGTGACGCCTTTTGCCGCCTTTAGCATGCAGTCTGCCTTCCAAGAGGGTAAGCTCACGATCACTGCACTGAGTGCGCTGTCTGAGCGTTTGCGTTTAAGCATGGAAAAGCCGACCTACATCAATCTGCACACGGGTGAACTGCATTGGTTATGGGTACTACGTTTATTGCGCAAAAAGGCCAACCTAGAGGATCCGTCCTTAAAGCAATTGGTGAATGTACCCGTGCCTATGCGCATCACCGGCAGTTGGTCGCGACCGTTGTACCACTTTGATTGGGAAAACATCCAAGCTCCCGTCATACAAAAAGCTCTAGAAAGCCCTGTGTTTATGACGTTGGTCACAGCGCAAAATGAGGCGGAACAGGCGCAGTCCACTTCGGGTGCCGCTCTGATCCGCGCACGCAGCAGTGCCCCTTCTGCACGCAGCTTGGGCGAGGCGATGAAGGATTTGTTCGGACGTTAACTAGGCTTTTTTGGCCAAGGTGAGCTGTTTGTACTTGGCGAGCAGCGTGTCGTTGTCTTCGGTGTGATTAGGGTCGACCTCAATGCATTCGACCGGACAGAACACCACGCATTGGGGTTCATCAAAGTGGCCAACGCACTCGGTGCAAAGCGAAGGATCGATCTCGTAGATTTCTTCGCCCATGTAAATGGCCGTATTGGGGCATTGAGGCTCGCATACATCGCAGTTGATGCATTCTTCAGTAATATGTAGAGCCATAATGATTCACTCAACGTAAATAGGTAAACCTACTTACAGTGTACGTTAAAAGACGCTAAAACAGCGATTAACCCTTGGGTTTGTGGCTGTGTTCTTGGCGTACGGAGGTCGCTTTGCTCGCAAGCCAACGCTCCACAGAGGGAAACACAAACTTACTCACATCGCCACCCAGCAAAGCGATCTCACGCACAATGGAGCCTGAAATAAATTGATATTGATCCGATGGCGTCATAAACAAGGTCTCGACTTCAGGCAATAAATGCCGATTCATGCCTGCCATTTGAAACTCGTACTCAAAATCCGATACGGCACGTAAGCCACGTACAATCACGCGGCCATCTTGCTCACGTACAAAGTCCTTGAGTAGTCCACCAAAGCTGTGGACTTCAACATTACGATAATGCCCCAGCACCTCTTGGGCGATTTCAACTCGTTCTTCGACCGTAAAAAACGGCTTTTTAGCTTGGCTATAGGCCACGCCCACGACCACACGATCAAAAAGATTGGCAGCACGCCGTACGAGGTCTTCATGGCCACGAGTCAGTGGATCAAAGGTACCGGGATAAATAGCAGTAATCATGTGTGTTAGGATGCGTTAGGGTGAAAAACGTCCAGCACGGCAAGCGTCGATAACAGGAAAATCAGGCATTATTCACTGTTTTTTGGGTTGCGGCAAATCGGAATAAGTGGAAATATACCTGCCCAGCCCGCTGTTGGCGTTCCATAACCAAATAATCAGGTGGGGTTACAGGTGCTTCACACTCTACATAGACAAGGGCCTCGGGGGCAAGTACTTGCGGTAAAATTGGCCATACCTTATCCAGCCATTGTTGACCAAAGGGTGGGTCTAAAAACACCAAATCATAGGGCGCCTCAGTACGGCTCAGCACATGCAAGGCATCGCCCGCATGAATACGTATAGAATGGGCACCCAGCTTATTGCGTAACGTGCGTAATGCGCTTACAGCCAATGGGTGAGGCTCCACCATTTGCACATGCGCCACCCCATGTGAGGCCGCTTCAAAGCCCAAAGCACCCGAGCCGGCGAATAGATCAAGCACACGCTTAGATTGAAAGCCGTCGCCCCAAAAGTGGCGTAGCCAATTGAATAACGTTTCGCGCACACGATCGGGCGAGGGTCGCAAACCGGCCACATCCGGTACTAAAATCGGAGTACGGCGGTACGCACCCCCTACAATACGAATAGTATGTTTTTTCATAAAAATTTTATGGCGTCTGAGTCGGCTCAGAGCCAGCAGGTTTACAGTTATCGAGCCACCAACAAAGTTTCATTTTAGTAAAGTGTAGAGTGTATGTTCAGTTTTTTTAAAAGAAAGAAAACCGCTCCCCAGCCATCGCCCGCCAAGCCAGAATTAGAGCCAACGGTCGAGGTCGAGTCTGAACCCTTAGTTCAGGTGGAAGCGGAGGTCGAGCAGCCCGTTGAAGCCGAGGCAAACGTCGAGCCAGCGGTCGATGTCGTCGTAGAGCCAGTGGTTGAGACGGTCGTCACAGAGGTAGAGGTCGAAGTCTTCCCCCTGTCTGAGTCCGCGCCAGTCGAAGAGGCTTTTGATGCGCACTCATTGCCTGCTGAGTCCTCCCCAGTCGAAGAGGCCTCGGACACTTCACGTCGCCCCAGCGCCCAACCGGAATCATTACAGATTGATAACAGCATGTTTCACGAGCAGCATCGTGAGGCCGCTGCGGTTGAGCCCATAGCGTCGAGTGACGCGTCAGCAGAATTCGAGCCTAGTATTGTTTCGCCAACGATTCCCGAGCCGACAACGGCACCTGTTGCCTCTGAGCCTGAGCCCGCAGCGCCCAAACGCTCATGGTTATCTCGTCTACGCGCTGGCCTCTCGCGTACGGGTCAGGCCATTGGTGGTGTCTTTGTAGGCGTAAAAGTCGACGAGGATTTATTCGAAGAGCTGGAAACCGCGTTGATTATGGCGGATGCGGGCGTGGAAGCTACGGAGCAGCTACTAACCGCTTTGCGGGCGCACGTGCGCAAGGAGCGCCTAACCGAGGCCTCACAAGTCAAAGACGCGTTGCGTGGCTTACTTACTGAGCATTTACGCCCTCTTGAAAAAAACTTTGAGCTGCAACGCGGTCACCCAGTAATCACCATGATTGCTGGGGTCAACGGTGCGGGTAAAACCACCTCCATTGGCAAACTAGCCAAAACCTTTCAAACTCAAGGCGCTTCCGTTTTGCTCGCTGCGGGCGACACCTTTCGTGCGGCAGCGCGCGAGCAGCTGGTGGAGTGGGGGCGGCGCAACAACGTGACCGTCATTGCCCAAGAGGGGGGCGACCCAGCTGCCGTGGCCTTTGATGCCGTCAATGCAGGGAAAGCGCGCCAAACTGGTGTGGTGATGGTGGACACAGCAGGTCGCTTACCCACTCAGCTGCATCTAATGGAGGAGCTGAAAAAGGTAAAACGCGTCATTACCAAAGCCGAGGGCAGTGCTCCCCACGAGGTGTTGTTGGTGGTGGATGGTAACACCGGACAAAATGCGCTGTCGCAAATCAAAGCCTTTGATGCTGCGATTGGTTTGACAGGCTTGGTAGTGACCAAACTCGACGGCACCGCGCGCGGTGGTATTCTGGCTGCTGTTGCTGCGGGCGGCCAAGGCGTGCGCCCCATACCCGTGTATTGGATTGGCGTCGGGGAAAGCATCGACGACTTACAGCCTTTTGTGGCGGCCGAGTTCGCCGGGGCGTTGCTGGGTGATGACATCAAGGCCTAATGCCCACGCTCTTTACCACTAAAACGTAAGGCACGTAGTTTTTTAAAGCGTTTGAGCACGCGCCGGCTCTGTTGCTGGCGCGTAGCGGTTAACCAGCCCAACGCCCAGCCGCGCTGCTCGTCATCTTGTACGTGGCGAGCACACCAGCGCAACGCCACATCCACATCCATAATTTTGCCCAAACGGCGCTGGATACGTTGCAGTTCGGCAAGCAGCGGCGCTTGTTTCTTGCTTCCAAGTACTTCTAAGCAATAACTGAGATTTTTAATCCGGTTACGTAAACGGTGTTGTTGTGCAGGGGGTAGGGTGGCAAAGCGACGGCTGCGCTTCTGTATGCGTTTAAACTGAGTTTTTAAGCGCTGGTTTAATGCCTCAGACAACTCCTCACCGCTTAGGCTGGTGGCAACCGTGGTGCGTTCCGTCACCAACAAGGCTAGGTTCGCCAATAAGCAGTGCTGAAACGCCACACTGGCCGCTAGTCCACTCGGGTCAACAGGGTGAGTAGAGGGCTCAGGCACGGGTGTTGTTTCCGGCAAGCCCGCTGCGCGCAACGCAGGCAGCACCTCTAGTCGCAATAAATCCTGATCACGAGCCACACCAAAATGGCGGAAATGCGCTCTTAGGGCGCGGTTCAGTTGCTTTTCCGTTGGGCTTAACCACGGTTGGAACAGTTGCCGATACGCGCGCAAGCGACGAATACCCACACGCATGAGTGTTAAGTACTCTGCTTGTTGGGCTGGGGAGGCGTGTAAATTATCCACTCGGGCCAAAAACGCCGCGTTACGAATCACTTGACTTAAATACGCACTGCTAATGTCCTGATAGCAACTCAGTAAGGTGCCAGTGGTGTCCGCGGATAGGGGCGGTAATCGAAAACCAGATTGTGCTAAGTACTGAGCCGGCTCTAGGGTGACCGCTTTGTCATTATGTTGTGTGGCGGCGGCCACCAGCAACGTACCGCGCTCGGATTTACTACGCAGCTCAATAATAAGTTGATGTTGGCTAAGCCAGTCGGCTCCGACGGTAAACAAGTCGGCCACATCGCCTTCAATCAACTCAAACTCAATTTCTTGGATGGCCAACTGGAGGCCTTGGCTTTGAATGCTGCCTAGATCCAAAGCCAGTTCGATTTTTGTATCCTGATGCCAAAGGTCAACGATTTGTCGTGTGACGTGCGTCTCGTATTTTGGAAGTAAATAGGGACCAAGCTCCAGCAAGAAAGCCGCCTGAGGATGATGTCGATAAAGGTCGAGATTCAGCTCAGGCTGTTCGACGGGGTGGTTGAGTTCAAGAGTAGACAGTTCATCGGGGCCAGCAAGCTTCAAGGTTTGCACCCATTGATTGCCCTCAAGGCGCAAGCGCAGTGCGGCTTTTGCTCCAGCTAAGACAGCTTCTTGGGTATCATAGTAGATGGCGTGAAGTAACTGCGTACGTGGGCTGAGTTGTTGGACGTGCTGCGCTAAGCCGTCTACTTGGCCATTAGGAATATAAAACTTTAATTCACGTTCAAGCACGTTTTCATTCACTCAAAAAAGTAGCAACAGTCTGCATGGTAGCCAAATTGCATAGCTTGGCTTTCAGGAATGCAGACCAGTGGTTATGATCAGATATTATTCTACGAATTTTGCGGGTAGACGCTAAAATACTCGTTCTACTCTATTAGGCAGGAACAGCATGAGTTATACCGAATCTCAACGCCCTCAAGCAAGCTTTGATATTGCACCCACCTCCGAAATTGTCGCTGATTTACGCGCTGGCAAGATGGTTATTTTGGTTGACGAGGAGGACCGTGAAAACGAGGGCGATTTACTAATGGCCGCCGAGTTTGTGACCCCCGAGGCGATCAATTTCATGGTGACTCATGGTCGCGGTTTGGTCTGCTTAACGCTGACCGAAGAGCGTTGCATCCAGCTGGACTTGCCTCTTATGGCCACGCGCAATGGTACGCGCTTTGGCACGAATTTTACCGTTTCTATCGAAGCAGCAACTGGTGTGGAAACCGGTATTTCGGCTGCTGATCGAGCGCGTACTGTACAGGCTGCCGTAGCCCGCGATGCCAAGCCCACTGATCTCGTCCAGCCTGGGCATATTTTCCCCTTAAAGGCGGCCAAAGGCGGGGTGCTGGTGCGCGCGGGCCATACCGAGGCCGGTTGCGACTTGACCCAAATGGCGGGCCTCACCCCGGCCGCTGTGATTTGTGAAATTTTAAACGACGATGGCACGATGGCACGGTTGCCAGACTTGATCGAGTTTGCCAAAAAACACCAGCTCAAAGTCGGAACCATTGCGGACTTAATCCAATACCGCAGTGCCCACGAGTCTATGGTCGAGCGTGTGTTTACGCGCGATATCACCACCCCGTGGGGGAAATTCAAAGGTGTGGGCTATCGTGATTTAGCGTCTGAGGAGTTGCATTTGGCGCTGATCCACGGCGAGCTTCAGCCCGATGTCGAAACCTTAGTGCGGGTACACGAGCCTACGACCATCATGGATCTGCTGTGTGCTGAGGTCACCGAGCACAGCTGGAGTGTGGCCTCCGCACTCAAAACCATCCAAAATGCCGAATCAGGGGTCATGGTGTTACTCAACTGCCAAGACAACTCAGAAAAGCTTTTCGAGCAATTCAAGGCGCGTGCGCAGGAAAGCGCTGAAGACTCCACCCAAGCCAAGCAAAACCGTTATGATTTACGTACCTACGGTATTGGTGCACAAATCTTACGCGATTTAGGCGTAAGCAAGGCTAAACTATTATCTCGCCCACGTAAAATGCCGAGCATGGCAGGGTTTTCCTTAGCCATTACGGGTTACCATAGCGAACCTAACCACTAGTTACTCTGGAGCCAAGCATTATGAAACCATACATTGTTGCCCCCGATTACGACGGCGAAAGCCTTCATATCGCTATTGTGCGTGCGCGCTTTAACGAAGAAATTGGCAAACAACAGCTTGATGCCTGCATCGAGCAACTACAAAGCTTGGGCGTGGACCCGCGCGACATCACAGTACTGAGTGTACCCGGCGCTTTGGAAGCCGGCCTCACCTTACAAATGTTGGCAGAAAATGGCGAGTTTGATGCCCTTATTGCCTTAGGTGCCGTGGTGCGTGGCGAAACCTATCACTTTGAAGTGGTCAGCAACGAAAGTGCGGCCGCAATTTCCCGGGTATCTTTGGATACAGGCATGCCCATTGCCAACGGTATTTTAACGACAGAAAACGACGAGCAAGCCCTTGAGCGCGCTGCGGAAAAAGGGCGTGATTGCGCTTTAGCAGCCGTTGAAATGGCTAACCTCATTTCGTTACTCGAGCCCGACTTCGATGACAACGACGGCTTTGACGAGGAAGATGATTTTGACGACGACGAATCCGACAACGACGACTAAACCCACTTCGGGCACGCGCGGTACTACCCGTAGTGCCCGTCGCCGAGCACGCGAGTTGGCGCTCCAAGGTATTTATGCTTGGTTGATCCGTGGGGCCGATGGCCTCAACGAAGCCGGGGCCATCGATGCCCACATTCGTAGCGAAGAGCTGTTTCACGAGGCCGATGCCGAGTGGTACCGTACCTTGTTGTATGGTGTGATGCGCGAAGCCCCAACGCTACGCGAGCGGTTTATGCCTTATGTGGACCGCCCTTTATCCGAGCTGTCACCGATCGAGCACGGCATCTTATTGTTAGGTAGTTTCGAGCTTTTGCATCATGTCGAAGTGCCGTATCGCGTCTCCATCAACGAAGCGGTCGAATTGGCCAAGGAGTTCGGTGGTACCGATGGCTTTAAGTTCGTCAATGGTGTACTTGACCGCTTGGCGGCGAATGCCCGTGCTGCCGAAGTCAAAAAATACCAATCTCGCAACAAATAGGTCTTTGGTGTGGCACACGAGTTCGAAGTCATCGCCCGTTATTTCACGCCGCCTATGCCCAATGGTGTCGTGGGCGGCGGTGATGACTGTGCGTATTTCAGTGTGTCGCCCCAGCATCAGTTGGCCACCAGTGCCGATCTTTTACTCGAAGGTCGGCATTTTTTTCCGGATGTTGATCCGTACTTGCTAGGGCGAAAAAGTTTAGCCGTCAATCTTTCCGACCTGGCTGCAGCGGGAGCGCGTCCGCTGGGCTGCCTGCTGAGCCTCGGTTTGCCTACGGTCAATCAAGAATGGTTGGCAGCCTTTAGTCGCGGATTTTTAGAGTTGGCTGCTGAGCATGGTTGCCCTCTTATTGGTGGGGACACCACACGCTCACAGGCCGATCTAACAATCGGAGTGACGGTATTTGGTGAAGTGCCTAATGGGCAAGCACCATTGCGCTCACGTGCCCAAGCGCAGGATGACATCTGGCTAACTGGTGAGCTTGGGGCGGCCGATGTGGCGTTGCGCTATCTGAGCGGCGAATGGCCTCTTGATGGGGCACGCTTAGCGGCCACACGCTCAACCTTAGAAAATCCCAACCCACCTGTGCAGTTTGCACAGTATGCGCGTCCGTATATGCATGCAGCCATTGATGTCTCGGATGGTTTGGCTCAGGATCTCACCCATATTTTGACCGCCTCAAACTGTGGGGCGCAGCTGTGGTACGAGGCCTTGCCCATTCACGCTGCGTTATTAGGTTTAGATGCCTCATCCCAGCAGGCCGCTGTGCTCGCGGGGGGCGATGTGTTTCAATTGTGTTTTACCGCACCGGCTACGCATCGCGATACCCTCCAAAAATTGGCACAAAACCATGGCATCTTGCTGAGCCGTATTGGCTGTATTACGGCAAGTTCTGGTTTACAGATTCTGGATGCACAAAAGCAGCCGATTGCTTTAACGCGGTTGGGCTTTAATCACTTTTCAGCCTCCACTTGATTGAGTGCGTAGCAAATCTCCCCTTTAGGGCGGGGGGCTGTCAACAATCGTGTACTTTGATCGCCTTTAGGAAACATTTACCATGACGCAAAAAGATCGTGGCACCACCAACCGTCCTTCGTTTGCTTGGATACGGGCCACGCCAGCACGATTTATTGCTTTTGGCTTTGGCTCGGGAGCGCTCTATCCAGGCCCCGGCACGTGGGGCACCTTATTGGCGTGGTTAATCTGGTGGCCTATTGGCCCTCATCTCAACGATTGGTTTGTCGCGATCTTTTTACTCTTGGCGTTTATAGCAGGATGCTGGGTGTGCCAACGTGCCGGCCAAGAGTTAGGCGTTCCTGACCACAGCGGTATGAATTGGGATGAGGCCGTGGCTTTTTGGCTGGTGTTATGGTTGATTCCAGACAGCTTGGTCAGTCAGTTTTTAGGCTTTGCTTTCTTCCGCTTTTTTGACATCGTTAAGCCCGCACCCGTCAGCTATTTTGACCAACGCTTCCAAGGGGGCTTTGGCGTCATGCTGGATGACATCATCGCAGCTTTGTATACCTTGCTGGTGATGGCGGTTTTAGTGCGCTTGGAGATCCTCTAATGACGACTCAAACTCTCATTCATTTGGCTCAGCAGCTTAGCCAACAGTTGCTGTCTCGGCATGAGCATCTGGTTACAATCGAATCGTGCACAGGTGGTCTGCTGGCTGCGATGTGTACCGAATTAAGCGGCTCCAGCCAATGGTTCGAGCGTGGCTACATCACTTACAGCAATGCCGCTAAGATTGCCGAAGTCCACGTGCGCGCCAGCACCTTAGAAAACTACGGCGCAGTCAGCGACAACACCGCCGCCGAGATGGCCAGCGGAGCCTTGCAGAGGGTGACGAGCGCACAGCTCGCCTTGTCGGTGACCGGCGTGGCAGGTCCTACAGGCGGCAGCATTGAAAAGCCAGTCGGTATGGTGTGCTTTGGTCTGGCCCATCGCTGCCCTGACGCCAAGCAAATTTTAGTCTTTAGTGAAACTCAGCATTTCAAAGGCGATCGTGCCGCCATTCGTGAGCAGTCTGTCGCCTTTGCCCTCACCCAAGCGTTAAATTACTACGCTGCGCGTGCTACAGGCCTCGTGCACGATTAATCGCTTGTTGAGTGGCTTGTGCGGCGCGAGCGGCGGCGTCTTGCCAGTCTATGCCCGAGCTGGCATATAAAATTGCCCGTGACGAGTTAATCATCATGCCGGTGCCGTTGGCATCACGGCCCGCCTGCACGGTGGCGTCAATGTCCCCACCCTGGGCACCGATACCCGGGATCAACAAGGGTAAGTCACCCACCACCTGACGAACTTGGGCGATTTCCTCTGGAAAGGTTGCGCCCACGACCAAACCACATTGCCCATGGTGATTCCATTTTTTAGCGACCAACTCTGCCACATGCAGATAAAGGGGCTGGCCAGACTCTAATTTTAAAAACTGTAAGTCCGAGCCTCCAGGGTTCGAGGTGCGGCACAAGATAATTACGCCACGATCGGGCCACGCAAAATACGGCTCAATTGAATCCAAACCCATATAGGGGTTTACGGTGACTGCGTCCGCCTGATAGCGCTCAAAGGCTTCCTTGGCGTACTGATCGGCCGTGGAGCCAATGTCGCCACGCTTGGCGTCCAGCATTAACACGAGGTGAGGGTAGCTTCGGCGGATGTAGTCACACAGCACTTCCAGCTGAGGCTCTGCAGCATGCGCCGCGAAATAGGCAATCTGGGGCTTAAAGCCACATACATAGGGTGCGGTGGCGTCAACAATACCTTTGCAGAAATTTAAGATATCCGTAGGGTCACGGTGCAGAAAGGGCTCAGGCAAGCGCGAGGTATCCGGATCAAGCCCTACCATTAATAATGATTGATTGTGGGCCCAAGCCGCTGCCAATTTAGTGGTAAAACTCATAACGCTAAAATCCTAAGCCAGTCGAAAAATAATTAGTATAAAGCACAGCAAGCCACGCACACGCCGCCACCATAAAGCTCAACAGGACCGCGGCACTGCCAATGTCTTTGGCTCGGCCTAGTAAGGGATGAAACTCTTGGCTAATACTGTCCGCGAGGGCTTCAATGGCGGAATTGATGAGCTCCATGGTCAGCACAAACAACAATGAGGCGATCAGCAGCAAAAACTGCCCCAGTGATTGAGCCACCCAAATCGCACACGGCACTAAAATCACGCATAGCCACAGCTCCTGGCGAAACGCGGCCTCATGCGAGCAAGCGGCTTTAAGCCCCTGCCAAGAATAGCCTGCGGCGCGCAGGATACGGCGGAAACCACGTTGGCTTTTAAAAGGGGAAGACATAGGTGCAGTGTATGACGGAAACTAAAACACTGCATTATAAAGGCTTTAACCACAAAAAAGCCTCTGTCGTCAAACAGAGGCTTTGGCAGAGCAGTCGGGCAGTAACGTGCCCGACTGTTGGCAGAGTGAGTAAGGCTAGATTAGAAGCCCATGCCACCCATGCCGCCCATACCACCCATGCCGCCCATATCAGGCATACCGGCATCGGCCTTTTCTTCAGGGATTTCCGCTACCGCAACTTCAGTGGTCAGCAGCAAGCTGGCAACGGAAGCAGCATTTTGCAACGCGGTGCGAGTGACCTTGGTGGGATCCAAGACGCCTTGTTCAACGAGGTCACCGTATTCGCCTGTGGAGGCGTTGTAACCGTAGTTGCCTTCGCCTGCTGCAACCGCGTTTACAACTACGCTGGCTTCTTCGCCGGCGTTGGATACGATGGTGCGTAGAGGCGCTTCGATTGCGCGAAGTACCAGTTTGATACCTGCGTCTTGGTCGAGGTTGTCACCTGTTAGGGCAGCAACGGCTGCGCGTGCACGGATCAGTGCAACACCGCCACCAGGCACAATACCTTCTTCGACGGCTGCGCGGGTCGCGTGCAGGGCGTCTTCAACACGGGCTTTTTTCTCTTTCATTTCCACTTCGGTAGCGGCACCTACGCGGATAACAGCAACACCGCCAGCCAATTTGGCAACGCGTTCTTGCAGTTTTTCACGGTCGTAGTCCGAGGAGGCCTCGTCGATTTGAGCGCGGATTTGCTTCACGCGGGCTTCGATGGACACAGCATCGCCAGCACCATCAATGATGGTGGTGTTTTCTTTGGCGACTTCGATACGCTTAGCCTGACCCAGGTGCTCCAGAGTAGCGGTTTCGAGGGACATGCCTGTCTCTTCGGAAATCACGGTACCGCCAGTCAACACAGCGATGTCTTCGAGCATGGCTTTGCGACGGTCACCAAAGCCAGGAGCTTTGACAGCGGTAGCTTTAAGGATGCCACGAATGTTGTTCACGACCAGAGTGGCTAAGGCTTCGCCTTCCACGTCTTCGGCGATGATCAGCAGTGGACGGCTGGATTTAGCCACTTGCTCTAGGATGGGGAGCAGGTCACGAATGTTGCTGATTTTCTTGTCGAAGATCAGGATGAAGGGATCATCCAATGCGGCAACTTGCTTTTCAGCGTTCGTGATGAAGTAAGGGGACAAGTAGCCACGGTCAAACTGCATGCCTTCTACGACATCCAGTTCGTTTTCGAGGGATTTGCCGTCTTCAACGGTGATCACACCTTCTTTGCCCACTTTGTCCATGGCGTTGGCGATGATTTCGCCAATAGAAGGATCGCTGTTGGCTGAGATAGAACCAACTTGAGCAATGGCTTTGCTGGTTTCGCAAGGGCGGGATAGTTTACGCAGCTCGTCAACCGTTACGGCTACGGCTTTGTCGATACCACGCTTGAGGTCCATGGGGCTAATGCCTGCGGCCACATACTTTAGACCTTCTTCAACGATGGCTTGCGCCAATACGGTTGCGGTGGTGGTACCGTCACCAGCATTGTCGGAGGTTTTGGAAGCCACTTCCTTAACCAACTGAGCGCCGATGTTTTCAAACTTGTCTTTGAGTTCGATTTCTTTGGCAACCGATACACCGTCCTTAGTAACGGTGGGTGCGCCGAAAGAGCGATCAAGTACCACATTGCGGCCTTTGGGGCCCATCGTGGT
Source organism: Candidatus Paenalcaligenes intestinipullorum (assembly GCA_019120675.1). Taxonomy (GTDB): domain Bacteria; phylum Pseudomonadota; class Gammaproteobacteria; order Burkholderiales; family Burkholderiaceae_B; genus Paenalcaligenes; species Paenalcaligenes intestinipullorum. Next base: position 13,618 of record DWUQ01000096.1, read on the forward strand.
TTTTACAGCGTTAGCGAGTGTGTTCACGCCACGCACGATACGGGAACGAGCGTCGTCACCGAAATAAACTTGTTTTGCAGCCATTTTTAATTCCTTGATTCAGTGTGAAAAAGCGGGATTATTCGATGATGGCGAGAATTTCTTCTTCGCGAATCACGAGCAGCTCTTCGCCGTCAACTTTGACGCCTTGGCCAGCGTATTTGCCAAACAAGACCTTGTCGCCAGCTTTCACATCGAGAGGCAATACCTTGCCGTCTTCTGTACGTTTGCCGGGGCCAACCGCCAGCACTTCGCCTTGGTCAGGCTTTTCTGCTGCGCTTTCAGGGATCACAATACCCGAGGCAGTGGTGCGCTCGTTGTCCAGACGCTTAACGATCACGCGATCGTTCAGAGGACGTAATGCCATGTTTGAACTCCTGTTCAAGTAAATACACAAGAAAAATAAAAGGGGTAAAGTGTAATTAGCACTCTACCTTGATGAGTGCTAATTATACGGAGCAAGTTTGGAATTTCAAGCCTTAAGTCTGCCAGACTAAGCCGCTTAAATCCTACGTGCACCGCTAAACGCATCAAGGCGTTGTAGAAGGGAACGTTGCCTTAATGCCGATTGGTATTTTTATATATGGGGCTAAAGTTTCGACTTTCAAGAGGACCAGTGGTGTAATAAGCGTTATGCCTCTACGTGGCATTCTTTTCCGGCTTTAAGCCTGAGGTCTATTGACGAAGGAGTTCATTATTATGGCCGTGTCTGCGCATTATCAACGTCTGATCGAATTGGCTAAAAAGGATAGCGGCCATGAGTGTGTAGTGGCTCACCCTTGCGATGCGGTCTCCCTAGAGGCCGCACTCCATGCGCGTACGGAAGGTTTGTTTGACGTGTTGTTGGTCGGCCCTAAGGAGCGGATTGAAGAGGTGGCAGCGACAGAAGGCTGGTCGTTGGATGGTATTGAAATTATTGATACGCCGCACAGTCATGCTTCGGCCGAGCAGGCGGTTATGGCGGTACTGGATGGACGCGCCAATTTGCTTATGAAAGGCAGTTTACATACCGACGAGCTCATGCATGCGGTACTGTGCACCCGGGGCAAAGGCTTACGCACCGAGCGCCGCCTCAGCCATGTGTTTTTAATGGATGTGCCCAGTTACGCTGAGCTGCTGTTTATCACGGATGCCGCCATTAATATCCACCCAGATCTTTGCACCAAAGCCGATATCGTGCAAAACGCCATTGATTTACACCTAGGCTTGGGCCTGGGTACACCAAGGGTAGCTATTTTGTCGGCCGTCGAGCAGGTGATGGCCAAAATCCCCAGCACACTCGAAGCTGCTGCCTTATGCAAAATGGCCGATCGCGGGCAAATCAAAGGCGGCTTATTGGATGGGCCACTGGCCTTGGACAATGCCATCAGCTTGCAAGCCGCCCAGATCAAAGGCATTAACTCGGTGGTGGCAGGGCGCGCTCAAGTGTTGGTGACCCCTGATCTCGAGGCAGGCAATATGCTCGCAAAAAACCTGAGCTTTTTATCCGGAGCCAAAGCGGCTGGTGTTGTGCTCGGCGCGCGTGTTCCCATTATTTTGACCAGCCGTGCAGACAGTGGCGAAACGCGTTTGGCCTCCTCAGCGGTGGCCGCCGTCTATGCCGCGCATGTGGCAAAATCGCTCACCACCGCCTTATAGGGAATAACACTATGAGCTCAGACACCTTACTGGTTGTGAATGCGGGCAGCTCCAGTTTAAAGTTTCATCTGTACAGACTGAATGAAGACCACACCGGTGACGATAACGAATTAGAGTTTTGGTTTGGGGGGCAGGTGTCAGGCATCGGCAGCAGTGCTCCGCATGCCAAAGTGCGCGATGCCCAAGGCGTCGTCATGCTGGACCAGGCGTTATCCGCGGATCAAGTGCCTACCCTCAAGCACGCGCAAGAACTCTTAACGCAATGGGTGCGATCTCAACTCACTAAGCCACCCGTTGCAGTGGGGCATCGTATTGTGCATGGGGGCAGTGCGCTCAACCAAAGTGTGGTGATTGATGACGATGTGCTCAATTACCTCGAAGAGCTGGCTCCTTTAGCACCCTTGCATCAGCACAACAATTTATCGCCCGTCTATGTTATTCGCGATCGCTGGCCACAAATGCTGCAGGTGGCGTGTGTGGATACGGCCTTTCATCGCACTCAGCCTGATTTAATCAGCTATTACGCTTTGCCGCTGCGTTTTCATGAGCAAGGCGTAAAGCGCTATGGCTTTCATGGTCTGTCGTATCAATACATTAGCGAATATTTAGCGCAGGATTATCCCGAGCTGCATCAAGGCCGAGTCATTGTGGCGCACTTAGGGTCGGGCGCGTCCGCCTGCATTATGGTTAATGGCGAGAGTCGTGAAAGTACGATGGGCTTTACCGCTCTAGACGGCTTGCCGATGGCCACCCGTCCGGGGCACTTGGATGCGGGTGTGGTGCTGTGGTGGTTGCAGCAGCAGAAAATGACGGCCGATGAACTCCAAGACGTACTGTATAACCAGTCTGGCCTGCGTGGATTGTCAGGCTTTAGTGGCGATATGCGTGAGTTGCTGGCCTCTGACCAAGAGCGTGCCAAGCTCGCGATCAATTACTACACTTATCGCGTGGCAGAAGGCTTAGCCGGCCTATGTATCGCAGCTCAGGGTGTGGATGCGATTGTGTTTACTGCAGGGGTTGGCGAGCACAGTCCAGAAATACGTGCGGGGATCCTGCAGCATCTGAGCTGGCTGGGGATTGAAGTGGATACCCTTCGCAACCAAGCCAATGACACGCGGATTACTACCGATCAAAGCCGCGTGTCCGCTTGGGTGATGCCGACCAACGAAGAGTTAGTGATTGCTCGTGAAACTTTAAAGCATTACCAGTTGCATACGGTCTAGGCTTAGCCTATTTGTTGCACGAGGCCAGCTGCGGCAGTTTGATTGGTAGCGCTATCAATCAAAATAAACGAGCCGGTAATGGGCTGCTCCGCATAATCTTCGATCACTAAAGGGTCACGGCATTGCACACGAACACTGGCAATGTCGTTCATGCGTAGGTCGGAGCTGGTCGCATTCGGTTGTAAGGTTTGGATATCGCGCACTTGATGAATGGTACGGATCTTGGCTTGGGTAAGGCGCGAGCCCTGCTTGAGCCAATACGTACGAGGCAGGCTCAGCGCTTGCTCATCCAACCAGCACAGTTCGGCATCAAACTCTCGTGTGGTGGTGACGGTGTTGTTGGCTAGGGTGAGCAAATCACCACGAGAGATATCCAGCTCTTTGTCGAGTACGATCGTAATCGGGTCCCCAGCTTGTACCTGCTCCACAGGCTGATCAGCACGATATAACGCGCGAATTTGGGCCTCCTGTTGGGAGGGCCACACGCGAATACGATCGCCTACCTGTAAGTGACCGCTTTCAAGTTGACCTGCATAGCCACGAAAGGCCTCCGCTGCATGGCCGTCATGGCGGATGACCCATTGCACAAACAAACGTACTTGCTCGTTTTCAGCCGTATCGATTAGGGGCAGGTGCTCCAATAAGGGCAGTAAAGCCTCGCCCTGATACCAAGGCGTGAGCGTTGACGCGTGTGCAATATTTTCACCTTGCAAGGCGGAGATAGGAATCGCATAAAAATTCTCAATGCCCACTTGAGCCGCCAGCTCTGCATAGGCCGCTTGAATACGATTGAAGACGGCCTCGTCCCAGTTCACGAGATCCATTTTGTTGATGGCCACAA
>DWUQ01000097.1 GCA_019120675.1 Candidatus Paenalcaligenes intestinipullorum
GTATAAATAAGGGAAAACCCGTAGTGCGGTGCAGCAAAGAAACGTAACTATAGCAACCAACTCGACACCTTGGCAAGCCTTTTTGATAAAAAAAATGAAGAAATTTAACGAAAAAACATAACCCATTGATAACAAATGGAATTTATCTAAAAGAATTTTTACTCTCGACGTAATGATGAGGATGCTAGGCGCTGTTGCCAAAGCTATCCCTTTATTGCGACCTTTTACCTGCTTTATCCTGCCTGATTGCCTAACCCACGGCCTTTCACAGCCCTCATTGACGTGTAGTGCCATGATATGTGGCAACACCAAGCTCATATCGCTCCCCTTCCTGCTAGTATTAATCCTCAGGCTAAAAGCGCTTAAACATCCCTTCACACATAGCCCACCTCTACCTAAAAGCTCGGTACAAAACTAGATCATCACAAGCATCTACGTGTAGACTTCAATGTGGTTACTCGTTGGCTAGGCGGTGCGCTGAAAAACGGCTTCTCTTGTGATGCTCTATATATAGTGCAGGCTGTCGCATTGCGATGGCATGTTGCCGTATCACTGCGCTGAGCAGTATTTATGTTCCATACCTATATAGAGTAATCGTCCTTTTTTGTGTTCATGGTGCTAAATGGCTGAAGACATTCTAATTAACGTCACCCCTTTCGAAACACGTGTTGCTGTGGTGGAGCAAGGGGCCGTCCAAGAATTACTTATAGAGCGCAGTATTCAACGTGGTTTTGCTGGCAATGTGTACTTGGGACGCATTGCACGCGTCCTGCCAGGCATGCAAAGCGCCTTTATCGATATTGGCCAGGAGCGAGCCGCCTTTATGCATTTATCGGACTTACGCCAAAATCGGGTAGAACGCTTAGGTGGAGGGCCGATTACACCGATAGAAAAGATTCTTTTTGAAGGCCAATCACTAATCGTACAGGTCACCAAGGAGCCAATCGGTACAAAAGGCGCTCGCGTCTCGACGCAGATCAGTTTAGCAGGCCGGATGCTGGTGTATTTGCCACACGATCCTCATGTCGGCGTGTCACAGCGTATTGATGATCCTGAGCTGCGGCAGTCTCTAAAAACCATGGTGGAGAGTTTGCGCGAGGAGAATGAGGAGGGAGGAGTCATCGTACGTACTCAAGCAGAGCAAGCTACGTTAGAGGAGATGCGGGCGGATTATGAGTACCTAAAACGATTATGGGCGGTCATTCTGAAACGCCTACGTACGCAGCCCTGCCCTTCTACGCTATATATAGAGCTGGATTTAACACAGCGTATTTTACGCGATATGGTGACGCCTGAAACTCAAAAGATTGTGGTGGATTCTCGCAGTGCGGTGCAGCGCATGCAGGAATGGGCTGAAACCTACACCCCTTCCGTACGGGAACGTATTGAACACCATGCTGGTAATCGGCCGTTATTCGATACAGTCAATGTCGATGACGAAATCGCACGTGCTCTATCACGTCGAGTGGATCTAAAGTCAGGCGGCTATTTAATTATTGATCAGACCGAAGCGTTGACCACTGTGGATGTGAACACGGGTGGTTATGTAGGGGGACGCAATTTTGGCGACACGATCTTTCGTACGAATTTAGAAGCGACTGTAGCGATTGCTCGTCAACTGCGTCTACGGAATTTGGGGGGCATCATTATCTTGGATTTTATTGATATGGATAATGAAGAGCATAAAGCCAGTGTGCTGTCTGAGCTAAAAACAGCCTTAGCCAAGGACCGTACTCGGGTCAGTGTGAGCGAGTTTAGTCAGTTGGGTTTAGTGGAAATGACCCGTAAGCGTACGCGTGAATCCTTAGCAAATGTACTGTGTGAGCCTTGCCCCACGTGCCAGTCACGGGGCAGCATCAAAACTGCACGGACGGTTTGCTATGAAATTTTGCGCGAGGTGCTGCGTGAATCTCGCCAGTTTAACCCTAAAGAGTTCCGGATATTAGCAGCTCAAGATGTGGTGGACTTGTTTTTAGAGGAAGAAAGCGAGCACTTAGCGAAAGCAGGGGATTTCATCGGCAAACCGATCTCGCTTGAGGTGGATCCCCTACATAATCAAGAGCAATACGATATTATTTTGCTGTAAAGCTGGCCATTAGGGCTGGGTACGACGCTCTGGGAAGCTTGGGCACAAGCTTGGCTGTTGTAAGCTTTTGAGCACTTCCCGTGCGGCGGACTGCGTCTCGGCTAAATAGGTGTAGCTTTTGGCTTTTAATTTGCCATTTGAGTAATGAGTGAGATGCACCAAAACACTTTCACTAAGCGGCGCTTGGGCATAGGGCTGATACACCACATTGGCATAATGCACTTCATTTGGCTCTAAGCGCCACGTGTAATGCGTACCGCAGGCCGCGGTGTTGGTGTTGAGGGTGCGTTGAATGTCTACAAAGCTTCCCATAAAGTTGGCCTCCGACACATAAAAGCGCTCTTTTTCTAAATCGCTGATGGTGAGCTGCGTGGCATTGGGTGTCGCACAACCTGCTAAAACAGTGAGTGCGGCTACGCTTAAGGGGATAAATGAACTACGCATAAGGCCTCTGGAGAGTTAGAAGAATTGAGCGACCGGATACAAAGAGCTTTATTATAAGCCTGAGCGTAAACAAGTCGCCTAACTCAAAATAATTAATGGGCTGATTTGGGGCGCACTCCACGTTGATTAAGATTGCGTAGGATGCTGCGCTTCCTCGTTGGCCACCACATCAGCAAACTGCATCTCGTAAAGCGAAGCGTATACACCTCCTTGCTGCAAGAGGGCATGATGATTGCCTTGCTCGATGATTTCCCCTTCGTCCAGCACAATAATTAAATCCGCTTTCTGAATGGTGCTTAAGCGGTGCGCAATGACCAAGGTGGTTTTGCCTTGCATTAAATACTCTAAGGACTGCTGGATTTGCCGCTCGGATTCATTGTCGAGAGCAGAGGTAGCTTCGTCTAGGATCAAAATGGGGCTGTTTTTGATCAGTGCCCGGGCAATAGCGAGACGCTGCCGTTGACCACCGGATAAAAAGTTTGCCCGTTGACCCACATCCGTTTGTAGGCCTGCCGGTAAACTGCGTACATAATCACCAAGACTGGCGGCATCAAGTGCTGCCCATACGGCCTCATCGTCTAATTTGGCATAAGCGCCGTAAGCAACGTTTTCGCGTATTGAGCCTTCAAATAAGACAACGTCTTGGCTAACCATAGAGATTTGTGCTCGTAATGAGCGCAGTTCGATATCTTGGATGTCGTGGCCATCAATATATATCGTGCCACCAGTAGGCATAATGAAACGCGGTAGCATATTCGCCAGTGTGGTTTTACCGCTCCCCGAGCGGCCCACTAAAGCGATGGTTTGCCCGGGCTGAGCACTAAAGCTGACGTTATTAAGGACAGGCCGGTGGGCCCCCTCAAAATGATGGCTTACGTTTTTATAGTCGATGCAACCTTTGACCGGCTGTTCGAAGTGATGCGACCCGCCTACTGGCTCAACCTCGGAGTCAATCAAGGCGAAGACACTTTCACCGGCAACCAGCATGCGCTGGGTAGTGCCCGCCATGCCTGTAAGCTTGCGGATGGGATCAAAAAGCTGAGCCAGAGCACCTAAGAACGCAGCAAAGCTGCCTATTGTGAGGCTTTCAGTGGAGGCTTGGTAAAGTGCCATGGCGACTACGCCTGCGACGGCAATAGAAATAAAAAACTGCGTAATTGGCGATAAGGCCGCATTAGCGGTGGCTGCGCGCATGGCAAAACGACGTAAACGGCCGTTAACGTAGACAAAGCGCTCATTTTCACGCTCGTAACCATCGAAGAGTTTGACCACCCGCTCGCCCTCGATGGTTTCACCCACGACTCGCACCATCTCGGCGTTCATATTAATGGTTTCGCGATTGATGCGTTTAAGGCGCATCGCTACAATACGTGCGGTAAAAAACGAAATGGGCAGCATGATACACACAATGATGGTGAGCTGCCACGACATGTAGAGCAACACCACAACCAAAGCGATAATGGTGATGACCTCACGAACCAGTACCGTAATGACTTCCGTGGCCACACTGGTCATTGTGTTGGCATCAATCGTAAAACGGTTAAGTAAGCGGCCCGTGTCACCTTGGCGGAATATCGCATCCGGCAAGCCAAGGAGCTTTTCAAACATATCCGCGCGCATCGTACGCAGCATGTTGTTAGCGACTAAAGCCAACAAGTAATTGCTGGTAAAGGACGCAATGCCCCGCACAAACATGAGCCCTACAATCACTAAAGGGATACCCCAGAGGTAGTCGGGCTTTTCACCTGTAAACCCTTCATCTAACAATGGCTGCATAATAACGGCTAAGGCAGGCTTGGTAGCCGAGACCACAATGACTAAGGTAATCGCGGCAGCAATGATTTTCCAATAAGGCAATAAACGAACGTAAATTCGTTGCCAGACTACGGAGTCAAAGAGTTGATCCTTTAAACTATCCAACTTATTTTGCTTCTTCAACAGAACGCTCACTTATATACTGTAGGTTTGATCTATTTTAGCGCTGTTCGTCAGCTAAATACGAACGGCAGCGCTTTGTAACGATTTACTATGGCTTTTTCTTTTGTTCCGCAGCAAACCGTGGTGTATGTACGTATGCCGAATTGGATTGGCGACTTTTGCATGTGTCTGCCTATCTTAAATACGCTTTTGGCGCATCGTGCTCGAGTCGTCGTCGTAGGTCGACCTTGGGCTGCTGATTTGTTAAGAGGTTATCAATTAGCGGGGTTTATTCCTATACAGGGAAAAGCTTGGTCCGATGCACAAACTATTCGTCGTTTTCGCCAACAACAGGCACATAAGCAAGCCGCTGGGTTAATTTTGCCCGACTCGCTGTCTAGTGCATTAACGTTTAAATTAGCCGGTTTGCCCAGCGGTGGTTACCGAGATGATGGCCGCAGTATGTTATTAAAGTGGCCAATTACCAAGCCTAGCTGCCCTATGCATGCCGTAGAATTTTGGTATCACTTAGCCAATCAAGTGGCACAAAAGTGGGGACTAATGTTAGCGCCAGAACCTTCTAAAATGCTCGATTTAGCCCTTACGGAGACTGCTTGGGCAGCGTGTGATGCGGTAATTACAGCGTATAGCCTACAAAATAAAAAGTGGGTACTGATTGCGCCGACCGCAACAGGAGAGCATAAAGGGCAAAATAAAGTTTGGCCTTATTTTGCAGAGCTCACACAGGCCCTACAAGCGCAGGGTATCGCTGTGGTAATGTGTCCACCGAACCATGAGCGTGAGCAGGCGTTGCAAACTGTGCCTGCTGCCACGCTACTGCCCCCGTTAAGTTTGGATGCATTTGTGGCGCTATGTACTCGAGCAAATTTAGTAGTATGTAATGATTCTGGCGTGTCTCATTTGGCCGCAGCGGGCAATGCTCGAGCGCTGACCTTATTTGGGGTGACCCGCCCTACTCGTACTTCGGCTTGGTCTTCCCAAGCCAAGAGCTTGGGTACCGAGGGCGAGTGGCCTTTACTGAATGACGTTTTAGACGAACTTGCTTCAGAGCTACAATCCACTTAATCATCCTATTATGAGCCTGTCTTCTTTGCTGACTCAGTTGGTGATTCCAACCAACTTTTGTATTGCTTTACTCGTTCTAGCCTTTTTGTTTTTTATGTTACGGCTACGAAAAACCGCGGCAAGCGTTGCCGTTTTTGCTGTAGCGTGGCTGCTTGCTTGGTCCATGCCGATTACCTCCATTTGGGCAGGCGGGTATTTAGAAAATCTTCATCCTTACCAAAACACCTCTTCACTACCCGAAGCTGAAGCGATTGTCGTGCTGGGTGGCAATACTGCTAATAACCGCATTAATTGGTTTTTACCGGTGTCAGTAGGCACTTTTAGCCGAGTAGAGCGTGCGGCCGAGCTGTACGCGCATGGCAAGTCAAGCAAGGTGGTGGTATCGGGCGCGGCATTGGACGGTGGCTATAGTGAAGCGCAAGTGATGGCGGGCAGTTTACACAAGTTAGGCGTGCCCTTTAGTGCCGTCGTGACCGAAAGCGAAAGTCTCAACACTCGTGAAAATGCTTTATACAGTGTGCAGCAACTGCGACTATTGGGGATTAACAATATTTTGCTGGTGACGTCTGCTTTGCATATGCCTCGGGCGGTGGCTGTGTTTAGCCAACATGGTTTACAGGTGACCGCCGTACCAACTCCTCCCCAAATTACGGCTCCTGACGTGGCCGATTTTTCTGTATGGCAACCTTCTGTACGCACGCTTACCGCCAGCCGCTCAATCATTAAAGAGTATGTCGGAGTGTTGGTGTATTGGGCGCGGGGCTGGCTGTAAGGCGTGCACGTTGACGATACATGGCATGGGTAAAACCTATCTAAGCATAGTGAATTTCTACCGCCTCTTCTCCTAGCCAGTCATACAATTGCTCAAACATACTATCCGCCAAACGTACACGCCACTCGGTGCCTAATTGCACCTGACATTGATAGGTGGGGTATTTGATCTCAAGCTGTACTGCCACGCCGGGCACATTGTTTTCAGGCTCGGCTCTAAACACATTGAGCGCTCGATGAATTGCCTCAACACTTAAATGAGTGTGATTGGTGAGGCGTAAGCTTAGACGCTTGGCGCGTTGTTCGCGTGCGCTTTGTAGGTCTAGAATTTCATCGGCGGTCACGCGCAACCCTCCGGTGTAATCATCGTGGCTGACTTTGCCACAAATCACGACGAGCTGATCTTCTCGGAGCATCGCACGGTGGGCTTCAAACACTTCGTTAAAAATCGAGACTTCGACTTGGGCGGTGCCGTCATCCAACATGGCATACAGCATCCGTCCGCGACGTGTCATACGTACTCGTACCGCCGTGAGGATGCCCGCAAACCACTGCGGCGTACGTGACGGCTCAAGACTGTCTAAACGCAGAGGAGCAAAACGTCGAACCTCATCGCGCCACGCGTCAAATAGATGCCCACTAAAGTAAAAACCCATGGCGGTTTTTTCTTGACGCAGTCGTGTCTGCAAATCCCAAGGCTTAATGTTAGCAAGGCTTTGTTCGAGTACGTCGCTGCCATCGTCATCAAAGAGGCTGACTTGATTGGCATTGCGTGCCACTTGTTCGGCGGCTTCCATCGCTTGGCCGACCGAGGCAAGCAATGCCGCACGGTTGTCATCAATGGTGTCAAAAGCTCCCGCACGGATTAAGGCTTCGATACTGCGCTTGTTGACGTGATGGCGATCAATGCGACGACAAAAATCAAACAAGCTGGTATACGGACCGCCCGTTTGGCGTGCCTGAATAATCGCTTCGACGGCCGCTTGCCCAGTGCCTTTCACCGCGCCAAGCCCGTAACGAATGGTGCGGGGGGGTAGACCTTGTTGGGTGTAGTGATCTTGGACAGGCTCAAAACGGTAATTTGAATGATTGACATCGGGTGGCAAGACATCAATATTATTAGCCAGCGCGTCTTGCCAGAAAATTTGCATTTTGTCGGTATCGTCCATATCCGACGAGAGCGTGGCGGCAATAAACTCAGCCGGATGATGTGCCTTGAGCCATGCGGTATGGTAAGCAATTAACGCATACGCAGCGGAGTGACTTTTATTAAAGCCATAACCTGCAAACTTCTCCATTAAATCAAAGAGCTTGACGGCTAACTCCGCATCGTAGCCTTTTTCCACCGCCCCTTTTTCGAAGATCTCACGGTGCTTCGCCATTTCTTCGGGCTTTTTCTTGCCCATAGCACGGCGCAATAAGTCTGCGCCGCCCAGTGAGTAGCCGCCAATAATTTGCGAGATCAGCATGACTTGCTCTTGATACACAATCACGCCATACGTGCTTTCTAAAACAGGCTCAAGGTCGGGGTGGAAATAATCCACCTCGGCACGACCATGCTTACGATTCACGAAGTCCACCACCATGCCGGACTCCAGTGGGCCGGGGCGATATAAGGCCAGCATGGCGATGATGTCTTCAAAGTTGCTCGGACGCAGGCTTTTTAGGAGCTCTTTCATGCCGCGCGATTCCAACTGGAACACAGCGGTGGTATTGCCTTCGCAGAGCAGCTGATAGGCCGACTCGTCGGTTAACGGCAGGGTCATCAAGTCAAAATCACGCCGCTCGCTATTAAAGGCGCGCACGTATTGCACCGCCATTTCTAAAATCGTCAGGTTACGTAAGCCTAAGAAGTCGAACTTCACTAAGCCGGCGTCTTCAACGTCATCCTTGTCATACTGGGAGACTGCATTGGTGTCCAAACCAGGCTGACGGTATAGAGGACAGAAATCCACTAATTTGCCCGGCGCAATCAATACGCCCCCCGCGTGCATGCCCACGCTCCGAGTGATGCCTTCGAGTGGGCGAGCCAAATCAATGAGCGCTTTAACCTCTTCGTCGGTATCGTAACGTTCTTTGAAGGCAGGCTCTTCGGCTAAAGCGCGCGATAGTGACCAAGGGTCAGCCGGATTAAAAGGGATGAGTTTAGAGAGGCCATCGCACATGCTGTAAGGCAGCTCTAACACTCGACCCACATCGCGTACCACGGCTTTGGCACCTAAGGTCCCAAAGGTGGCGATTTGACTGACGGCCTCCGTACCATAACGCTGCTTAACGTAACCAATGACGCGCTCACGATTGTCTTGGCAGAAATCGATATCAAAGTCAGGCATGGAGACGCGCTCCGGGTTTAAAAAGCGCTCGAACAGCAAGTCATAGCGTAAGGGATCCAAATCGGTAATCCCCATGCTGTACGCCACCAAAGACCCCGCACCAGAGCCGCGGCCAGGCCCGACCGGCACGCCATTGTTTTTGCCCCAGTTAATAAAGTCCGCAACAATTAAAAAATACCCAGGGAAACCCATGGAAATGATGGTGTCGCACTCAAGCTGCAGCCGCTCTTGGTAGGCTGGACGCTGGGCGTCTCGTTCGGCCGAATCTGGATACAACTGCTCTAAACGCTTTTCTAAACCTTGCTGGGCTTCGTGGCGCAAAAAATCACCTAAGCTCATGCCTTCGGGGGTGGGAAAATCAGGCAAAAATGCTTTACCCAACCGTAAACTCAAGGTACAACGTTTAGCGATTTCAATGGTATTCGCCAGCGCTGACGGGATATCAGCAAATTTTTGCTGCATGGTGGCGCTGTCTAAAAAGTATTGCTCCGTAGTGAACCTTTTGACCCGACGCGGATTGGCTAACTGCTCACCCTCAGCGATACAAACACGCACTTCGTGCGCTCGAAAGTCATCGGGCTGCATAAATTGGATGGGGTGAGTCGCCACAACAGGGAGGTTAAGCTCGGCAGCAATACCACATGCAGCCTGTACATAGGCATCATCGCCCTCCATACCTGCACGTTGGAGCTCAACATAAAAGCGGTTGGGATAATGTTTCGCCCAGAACTGCGCAGCGGACAGAGCATTGTCAACGCTACCCGACTCTAAAGCCTGACCGATATCACCCAAACGAGCGCCTGAGAGCAAGATGAAATTGGGTTGGTTGAGCAGCCAGTCTTTTTTGACCTCACCGCGCCCTTTGTATTGATTTTCTAGCCAAGCTTGAGTCAACAAGGTACATAAATCCAAATAACCTTGGTCGTTCATCACCAACACCAACAGTCGAAACGGCTTGTCGCGGTCTTGCTCGTTTTCGACCCATAGATCCGCCCCAGCAATCGGTTTAACCCCTTGCTTACGTGCCGTCTTATAAAACTTAATCCACCCAAATAGGTTAGCCAAATCGGTGATGGCTAAAGCCGGCTGCTGGTACGCCGCCGCCGTTTTGACTAAATCAGGAATACGAGCGATGCCATCCACGACGGAGTACTCAGAATGGACGCGCAAATGAACAAAGGGGGCTGAATTCATAGTAACGGGATAAAAGTAAGCAATACGAGCTGAGGGTTAACGCTGGAGAGCAGACCACGCCTTTTCTAGGCGCTTTGTCGAAATCGGCATAGGTGTACGTAACTCTTGAGCAAATAAGGATACCCGAAGCTCTTCAAGCATCCAACCAAAGTCCTGTAACGCTTTAGAAGGCCGGCCTTTGGACTCGAGCAGCGCTCGTAAATATCGCTGCTCGTAGGGCTGAAGCTCGGCCAACCAACGGCTATCTCGCGCTGGGTCAGTACGTAACTTATCGAGACGTACTTGGGCGGCTTTGAGGTAACGTGGAAAATGCTGCAGACGACCCAATGCGTTGCGCGCAATAAACTGTTTAGGCATGAGGCGTGCTAAATGAGCCTGCATATCTGCATAGGTAGCGGGATGTGCTTTGAACGCCACGACTTTACGTTGTACGGCTGCCCATTCGGTAAGTATTTCTTTGCTAAGGCGCGCCACTTCGCGCACGATCAGTCCCAGTCGCGCTCGTGCGTGCTCAATGCGTTGCGCAAAGTGCTCGGCATCCGTGGGCAAGGGTTCGGTAAGACAGACCTCGTCTACGGCCGCATCCAGTATTTGCTCTCGCAATTCCTCTTGGGTGCCTAAGCTCATATAGAGCATGGCCATAGTGGTCAGGTCGGGAATGTTTTTTTGCTGATAACGCAATTGCTCACGCAAAGCGAGTTTACACAAACATCGCAAACCTAGGCGATGTTGACGTGCCGCCAGCTCTGGGTCATCGAACACATCGATTTCACAGTGATCGTCTTTGGCGACTAAAGCGGGGTAGCCAATGACGCTACGTGAACCACGTTTAATTTCCAACAACTCAGGCAGCTCGCCAAATGACCAACTGGTAATACGTTCATGCTCGAGGGTTTTGGCAACCTGTTGATCACTGGCTGCGAGACGCTGAAAGGAGGCTTGAGCGTCTTGGCCGTACTCGGCTTTTAGTTTATCTAAATTGCGTCCACCGCCTAGCATACGCCCTTGTTCATCGATGACCTTGAAATTCATGAACAAATGCGCCGGTAAATTTTCTGGCTTGAAATCGCTTTCTTGTAAGCGTTGACGTCGCTCCTGCCACACGTCATCGATTAAGGCGTGCAATAGCGAACCCTCTGGATGGGTGGCACGCTCGAACCAGCGTTTGTGAAACCCTTCTGCGTAGTCAGGGATGGGTACACAATGACGACGCAGGCGCTGTGGTAAGGATTTGAGCAACCACTGCACTTTTTCCTTGAGCATGCCGGGAACTAACCATTCGCAGCGCTCAGGCGCAATTTTATTAAGGTGATACAACGGTACCGTTAGGGTAACGCCATCGCGTACTGAACCCGGTTCGAAATGATAGTCCAGCGCGAGCTCAACCCCCTCCCACTCTAACCGACGCGGGAAAACCTCGGTGGTGATCCCCGCCGCGTCGTGCTGCATGAGCGCGTCGCGGCTCAATCGCAAGGCCTCAGCGTCGTCCTTAGAAAGTGTTTTGTACCACTTTTCTAAGGTGGCAGTTTGGTGAATATGAGCAGGCAACTTGGCCTCATAGAAGGCCACAATTAAGCTGTCATCAATCAGAATATCAGGGCGTCGGGCTTGATGTTCAAGCTTTTCGATCGCACGCACTTGCTGCTGGTTGTGCCTTAAAAACGGTAGATTACTTTGGATCTCACCGGTAACCAGCGCATCACGGATAAAAATTTCCCGTGCTTCGTGAGGATTAATGCGCCCATAATGCACACGTCGGCCGTGATAAATTGGCAAGCCATATAAGGTCGCGCGTTCGTTCGCAATGACACGGCCGCTGCGTTTGTCCCAGCGTGGGTCAGACCATTGCTTTTTAAGCAAATGTTCGGCAACACGCTCAATCCATTGAGGCTCAATGCGGCTCACACAGCGAGCAAACAAGCGTGAGGTCTGTACCAATTCCCCTGCTAACACCCATCGACCAGCTTTTTTACCTAAGCTCGAGCCTGGATGTAAGACAAAGCGTAGGTCTCGAGTCCCCTGATACATACCCGTTTCTTCACTTTTATGGCCAACATTGGCAATTAAGCCAGTTAGCAAGGCACAATGCACTTGCTCGAAAGTGGCCGGGCTTTGATTCAGGCGCCAGTTGGCTTCTCGCACGAGTGTGGCCAATTGCTTATGCACTTCACGCCACTCACGAAAGCGCATGGGGGATAAAAAGCGCTCGCGCAAAACACGGGTTAGTTTACGTTGTGATAAGCGACTTTTTACTTGTTCACCATACCACTCCCACATTTTCACATAAGACAGAAACTCCGACTGAGGATCAATAAAAAGCTGATGCGCTCGTTCGGCTTCGTCACGACGTTCTAAGGGACGCTCGCGTGGGTCTTGCACCGACAACGCCGAGGCAATAATCAGCATCTCATAGAGACAATTTTGCTGTTGCGCGGCAAGGATCATGCGAGCAATACGCGGATCAACCGGCAAACGCGCCAGATCTCGACCAATTTTAGTGAGCTGCTGGCTGTCATCCATCGCCCCCAATTCTTGGAGCAACTGATAGCCATCGGCAATTGCCCGTCCACTTGGTGCCTCCACAAATGGGAAGCGCTCGACCTCTTGCAGTCGCAGCGCTTTCATACGTAGGATGACGCCCGCTAAAGAAGAGCGAAGAATTTCTGGCGTGCTAAAGGGTGCACGCTGCTGAAAGTCTTCCTCGCTATATAGACGAATGCACACACCTGGTCCAACACGACCACAACGTCCGGCACGTTGATTGGCAGACGCTTGACTAATCGGCTCGATACGGAGCTGCTCAACTTTGTTGCGCAGCGAGTAGCGCTTGATACGTGCCAAACCACTATCAATCACATAGCGAATGCCCGGTACCGTTAGGGACGTTTCGGCAACGTTGGTGGCAAGCACCACCCGACGTGCATTGCCTTGTGGATGAAAAATACGGGACTGTTCGGCTTGGCTCAGGCGTGCATACAAAGGCAGAATTTCTGTCCCCATCAGATTCGCTTTACTTAAGGCCTGAGCCGCATCACGAATTTCCCGCTCGCCCGGCAGAAACACAAGGATATCCCCCTGCCCTAAGCGCTCACACTCATGAACCGCGTCCACGATGGCTTCGTTTAGATCGCGTTCGTCGTTGTTTGCTGAGCGAGCTGGACGATCGGTCACTAAAGGCTGGTCAAGCAATATAGGCCGATACAGCACATCCACCGGATAGAGTCGGCCCGAAACCTCAATGACTGGAGCGGGTTGGCCATTGTGGGCAAAGTGCTGGGCGAATTGTGCCGCATCAATGGTGGCAGAAGTGATAATCAGCTTTAAATCTTTGCGCTTTGGCAACAGCTGCTTGATAAAGCCTAATAAAAAATCAATATTTAAACTGCGTTCGTGCGCCTCATCAATAATCAGCGTATCGTATTGACGCAACAGCGGATCGCGTTGAGTTTCGGCCAACAAGATCCCATCCGTCATTAGCTTGATGGCGGTGCGTTCACTGCTGCGCTCGTTAAAACGAATTTGATACCCGACCCACTCTCCTAAGGGGGTGTTGAGCTCGTCGGCAATGCGTTGCGCAACGGATGTTGCTGCCAAACGACGAGGTTGAGTATGGCCAATACGTTTTTTCTGGCCGCGTCCCAGCTCCAAACAGATCTTGGGCAGCTGAGTGGTTTTGCCAGAACCCGTCTCGCCACTGACTATAATGACTTGATGCTGTTGTAAAGCACGTTGAATTTCAACGCGTTTTTCACTGACTGGCAGCTCCTCAGGGTAGTGAATCGTTGGCAAAGTGGGAAGTTTGGCGTCGTTGGTTACGGAATCTGACATGAATACAGTGTTGGATGATGGAACAGTCATTATAATTTTGTATTGGTATTTGAACACGAAAGCAGAGGCTATGAGGGATGAGTCACATGGAATATGAAACCCTATCCGCCATTGACGCCGTAGAATTTGCACCGGCTCAGTTTGTACGTTGGTTTCGCGAAGTAGCACCGTATGTGCATCGCTTTCGAGGCAAAACCTTTGTGGTTGGTTTTGGTGGTGAATTAATTGCGGATGGTTTTTTGACCACTTTAATCCCTGATTTATCCCTACTTTCTGCGTTGGGTATTAAGCTGGTGCTGGTGCATGGCTCACGCCCTCAGGTCAATGAGCAGTTACAGCTCAAAGGAGAAACGGTAATCTTTGGCCGTAGCTCGGCTCCGACGAGCCCAGCTGCATTAGAGTGCGCCAAAGAAGCCGCCGGCGAAATACGACTCGATATCGAAGCCGCATTTAGTCAAGGTTTACCCAACACGCCAATGTCTAACGCTCATATTCGCGTGATTTCAGGTAATTTTGTGACTGCCCGCCCCCTTGGGGTGATTGATGGGGTGGATTTCCAACACGCGGGTGCGGTACGTAAAATGGATACGGATGCCTTGCGTCGAGCGCTTGATCAAGAATCCATCGTCTTGCTCTCACCCTTGGGCTTTTCACCTACCGGTGACGCCTTTGATATTGTAATGGAAGAGCTGGCCTTGCATGCAGCGGTAGCGTTACGTGCCGAAAAGCTGATTTATTTATCACCGAATCGCATGGCTTTTAAAGAAGCTTCTGAAAGTATCGCAGGTGAGCTGGCCCGCGCGGACGCAGACCGTTATTTGCAAGATCAGCTACTGGATTTGGACAGCTCCGTATTTTTACGTAACGCTTCCTTAGCAGTGAAACGTGGTGTCCAGCGCGCGCACATTGTACCGTACAGTTTAGATGGCAGCATTTTGCTGGAAATTTTCACGCACGATGGCGTGGGCACCATGGTGGTCGAAGACACGCTCGACGATTTGCGTCCCGCGACACTTGATGATGTGGGCTCGATACTCAAGCTTATCGAACCTTTGGAAGCCGATGGCACTTTAATCCCTCGCGGCCGAGCGGTTGTCGAGCGCGAGGTCGAGCGTTTTACCGTTTTAGAGCATGATGGCATTATTTATGGCTGTGTGGCTGTGGCCCCTTACCTTGAAGACGGCATGGTCGAGATGGCGTGCCTGATTGTGCATCCCGAATGGCAAGGCGAAGGCGAAGGCGAATTATTGTTGCGTCATGCCGAGTCCCGAGCACGAGCGATGGGGGCGAAGCGTATGTTTGCGCTCACCACGCGCACCTCACACTGGTTTATTAAACGCGGCTTTGTGCAGGGCGGTATTTCTGATCTGCCCAAAAGCAAACAAAACCTCTACAACCGCTCTCGCAATAGCTTGGTATTTATTAAAAAATTATAAGCATGCGCGCCGCAAGGCTTCCCTGCTTACCCGTCACAAGCTGGCTTACAATACGGCCTCATACATTTTGAGTTTTGGCCCAAAGGAATGACTATGACACGAATGGTGAACTGTATTAAATTAAAAACTGAGGCAGAAGGGCTGGATTACCCCCCCTACCCAGGCGAGCTGGGGGTGAAAATCTGGCGTTCCGTATCCAAGCAAGCTTGGGCCAACTGGATGGATATCCAAACGCGCTTGGTCAATGAGAACCGTTTGAATTTAGCCGATGCACGCGCTCGTAAGTATCTTGCTGAGCAAATGGAAGAGTATTTCTTCGAGGATGCGGATATTGAAGCGCATGGCTTTGTACCGCCAGCAGAATAATATTTGCTTGCCATTAAAAAGAGCACCCATAGGTGCTCTTTTTAGTTAATGCGTCGCTGCTATAGAAGAGCTTAACTTTTGTGAAAAAGCCTAAGCTCGGTGAGGAGTTAAACTCCTAGCGCCTTAAGTTTTCTAGATTTTCGTAGAGTGCTATTAGTACTCTTAGCTCTCTGACTTAGAGTTTAGGATCTGGATCCTCTGCATCTTCGGATTCCGCCTGAGCCAAGCGCGCCTGGTGCGCGGTCCACGCATCAATGACGGGCTCGCCGCGTGCGGCACGCTCGGCATTTTTTACGCCAGTATGGCGAACATCGTCGCCATGCACCAAGTAAATAACCCGCTCGGCCATATTTTTAGCGTGATCCCCAATCCGTTCGAGCGCACGGGCAATAAAAATCAAATCGATAGAGTGAGAGATATTGCGTGGGTCTTCGATCATATAGGTAATGATATGTCGTAGCGCCCCTTTCCACTCGCGATCGACCTCCTTGTCGCGTCGAACAATCTCAGCCGCATGCAAGGCATCGCGTCGAGCAAAGGCATCTAGTGCAGCGTGGATCATATCGCTGACGGAGTTGCTCATATGACGTAACTCGATATTTGGCTCGTAGCGCTGATCGGCTTCACGAAGACGCCGCACCATCTTGGCGATACGCTCGGCCTCATCGCCACAACGCTCTAAATCCGTGAGCATTTTGGAGATTGACAACAGCAAGCGTAAATCCACTGCAGTAGGCTGATGGCGAGCAATCAATTGGGTAATGCGCTCATCAATATCAACCTCGAGGGCATTGACCTGTTTTTCGCGTTCGCGCACCGCCTCAATCAACGACGGATCGGCACTAAATAATGCTTGCATGGCGTCGCGCACCATCGCCTCGACAATCCCCCCCATTTGGAGAAACAAAGAGCGTGTGGTTTCTAAGTGGGTATGAAATTGCTTGTTGGTATGTTCGAGCATAAAGGGCAGCCTTGCAAAGTAATAACGTCGCGGACGAAGAATAAAAGCTTAACCTAACTGTATGACAAAACCATTACACCGCTGGCCGCTCACGCTGCAACACCCCCTCTTGGGTAGCAATAAGAGCCGTGGTGGCGCCTGACAGAGCAAACATACCATTGCACACCACGCCAGGGATATTGTTTAGCAGAGCCTCAAGCTGTTCGGGTTGGTGAATCTGTAGACCTGACACATCAAGGATTTGATTGCCATTATCGGTGATGAAATTCTCACGTAACACCGGCTGGCCACCTAAGGCCTTGATTTGACGTGCCACCGCTTCGCGTGCCATGGGAATAATTTCGATCGGTAGAGGGAATTTACCCAAAACGTCGACTTCTTTGCTACGGTCGGCAATACATAAAAAATGCTCGGCGACCGAGGCCACGATTTTCTCGCGTGTGAGGGCGCCACCGCCCCCTTTGATCATGGCCAAATCAGCATTGAGCTCATCGGCACCATCTACATACCAGCCTACTTCAGTGATGTTATTGAGATCAAAGACATCGATACCGTGCTCCAGCATACGCGTGGTTGAGCGTTCGGAGCTGGAAACGGCACCACGAAACAAATGGCGATGCTCCGCAATGGCATCAATGAACAAATCCACCGTAGAGCCGGTCCCCACCCCTAAAAGGCTGTCTTGTTGCAAACGTGGCAGGATAAATTCTACGGCCGCTTGGGCCACTTGGGCTTTTAATTCGTTTTGAGTATACATAGTATAAAAAAAGGCGCTGCATGAGCGCCTAATATTAAGCTAAAAATTCGCGTACCGCAGCTTCTTTAAAACCGACCATAACGCGGCCATCCGCCTTAACGATTACTGGACGGCGCACTAAGGCAGGGTAGTCTGCAATGAGCGCCAACCATTCCGAATCTGCATTGGGCTGCTTCTGACGGTCATCTAAATTGCGCCATGTTGTGGAGGCACGATTAACGAGCTTGTGCCAACCGCCTAACACCTGTGCCCACGCGACTAAATGCTCCGAAGCAATCGGCTGCGCACGATAATCAATAAACTCATATCCCACGGCTTGGTCATCGAGCCAACTGAGGAGCTTTTTGCAGGTACTGCAGTTTTTTAATCCATAGATGGTTAACATGGTCACCCTTTGAGCTTAGTCGAGCTTGGTGCGTTGCATCCCCGCCTGCAAGCGACTGGCTACAATCACAAAGAGCCCGACTAATAAAATAAATACCGTGGCTAGAGCGTTAATTTCTGGCTTCAAACCTAAGCGTACCCGAGAAAACACTTCAACTGGCAAGGTGGTGTAGCCTGGTCCCGATAAAAACGAAGCGATCACAACATCATCAAGCGATAGTGTAAACGCGAGCAGCCAAGCTGCCATAAGAGCGGGCGCCAGCAAAGGCAAGGTTATGCTGAAAAAGACACGTAAAGGGGTGGCACCCAAATCCATGGCGGCCTCTTCGAGGGAACGATCAAAGTCACGAATTCGTGACTGAATCACCACCGCCACGTAGGCCATACACAGCAGCACATGGCCGACCCAAATGGTAAAAATGCCATTGCCATCGGGCCAACCAAAAAGCTTAGAGAACTCGACAAACATTAACAATAATGAAATGCCCAGTACCACTTCTGGGATCACTAAAGGCGCACTTAACAAGCCCACATATAAAGGGAAGCCTTTAAAACGCACCATACGCGACAACACATAGCCAGCCCAAGTGCCCAGTACGACGGCAGCGGTCGCCGTCATTGCGGCAATCAAAAACGATAGTTTGGCGGCCTCTAATAACGCATGATCGTTGAGCAGTGAACGGTACCAGCGCAACGAAAAGCCAGACCAAGAGGTCATAATGGCTGAGTCGTTGAAGGAAAAGATCATTAAAAAGAGGATAGGTAGATACAAAAAGCCATAGCCAATAAAGAGCGACAAGGCTTTTAACCAACGATTGGGCCGTACCATTAGCTGCGCTCCTTGTCTTTGTCGAGGTTACGGACTTGGTTGTATTGGAAAAACACCAAGGGCACGATCAGCAGCAATACCATTACGCAGGTGACCGCAGCCGCCATTGGCCAATCGGCGTTATTAAAAAACTCGTTCCACATGACCCGTCCCATCATGAGGGTGTTCGCCCCTCCCAGCATTTCAGGAATAACGTACTCCCCTACAGCTGGTATGAACACCAACATTGAGCCTGCAATCACACCTGGCATGGATAACGGTAAGGTGACGTGCCGGAACGCAGCAAAAGGGCGCGCGCCTAAGTCGGCGGCCGCTTCCAGCAGGCGGGTGTCGAGTTTGACCAAGTTCGCGTATAAGGGCAGGATAAAAAATGGCAAATACGCATAGACCAAACCGATGTAAACGGCCAAATCCGTGCGGTACATTTCTAGGGGCTGGTCCACAATGCCCAACCACATTAAAAAACCATTAATTAGGCCATCGTTGCGCAACAGCCCCACCCACGCGTACACCCGCAATAGCAACGATGTCCAAAAAGGCAAGATCACTAGCAGCAAAAGATAATTGCGTGTAGCCGGATTGGAGCGCGCGATGTAATAGGCCATCGGGTAACCAATTAACACACACCAAAAGGTGGTGACTAACGCAATTTTTACGGAGCTTAAGTACGTGGCGAGGTAAAGGTTATCGCTAAACAGCAACGCATAGCCGCGCAAGTGCAACGCGATGGAAAGCGTTTCATCTTCGATCTGCGCCAAAGGCGTGTAGGGCGGCACCCCAAATTGCAGGTCTGAAAAACTGATTTTCAAGACCAGCATAAATGGAATGAATAGGAACAAAAACAACCACGCAAAGGGTAAACCGATTACCCAAGTACGCCCTGAGGGCCAATAGCGACGCCAAGTAAAGTGTTTCATGATGGTAATACGATTGCGCTGTCGTCAGACCAATAGACGTAGACCTCGTCATCCAAGCTGGGGGCTTCGCTTTGCGCTAAGGTGAGACTTGGCATGTGCGATTCGATGGTTTTGCCGGAATCCAAGCGAATAATATAGCGCACATGGCTACCCATCCACGCCACATGGTTGACCACGCCGTGCGCCCAGTTATTGTCGATCGTGGGTTGATCGCGCGTCACCACCATTTGCTCGGGACGAATGGACACATGCACTTCCATGCCCAAAGGTTCACTAATGCCATGATTCACATGCAACACGCGAGAAAGCTCTTCGCATTCGATTTCCACGTGATCGGGCTCGTCGATTACGATTTCACCAGTAAATAAATTGGTAGAGCCGATAAAGCTAGCCACAAATCGTGAGTTGGGGAACTCATACACATCGTAGGGTGTGCCGCATTGCACAATTTGCCCTTCGGTCATGATGGCAATGCGATCGGCCATGGTCATGGCTTCCTCTTGGTCGTGCGTGACCATAATGCAGGTCACCCCGACTTGCTCAAGAATTTTGACTAATTCCACTTGAGTTTTGTTGCGGATTTGTTTGTCGAGCGCCGACATGGGCTCATCGAGCAACAAAAGCTTTGGTCGCTTTACCAAACTGCGGGCTAATGCGACGCGCTGCTGTTGCCCGCCTGAAAGCTGATTGGGTTTACGGCGGGAATAGCCCGCCATTTGCACTAAATCTAAGGCCTCAAACACACGTTCGTGAATTTCGTGCCGGGGCACGCCTTCTTGTTTGAGGCCAAAGGCCACGTTCGCTTCGACGGTCATGTGCGGAAATAACGCATAAGACTGAAACATCATATTTACGGGCCGCTTATGAGGCGGCAAATCGGTGATGTCTTCGTTGTCTAGATAAATGCGTCCAGACGTAGCTTCTTCAAAACCGGCCAACATGCGCAACAGGGTGGATTTTCCACAACCCGAGCTACCGAGTAAAGCGAAAAACTCGTGTCGACGCACCGATAGATTAACGGTTTTAACCGCCACCGTATCACCGAAAATTTTGACGACATTTTCAACGCGGACGAATTCATCTTCCGCGTTTGACCAAGACGAAGCAGAACGATTTTCCTGCATAATACTTAACGACCCGATTTCAGTTCAGCCCATAGGCGTGTTTGCAAACGTTGGATGGGTAAGGGTTGAGGTTTGATCACAAACAAGGTTTTGGATACTTCAGAGGTGGGGTACACCATCTCATTGTTAGCGACCTCTTTGACCACGAACTCCCGTGCCGATTTGTTGGCATTGGGGTAATACATGGTGTTGGTAATGGCCGCGTGCACCTCAGGGGTTTCGATGTAGTTGATAAAAGCATGGGCCTCATCCACATGGGCAGCACCTTTAGGGATGGCCATGGTATCAAACCAAATCGGTGCCCCACCCTCAGGAATGTAGTAGTCAATCTCGTAGGATTTATTCGCCTCGCGAGCACGTGCAGCTGAAATCATGACGTCACCCGAAAAGCCATACACCATGCACAAATCACCGGCGGCCAATTCGTCGATATAACCCGAAGAGCTAAACTGACGAATATAAGGACGGATTTGTTTAAGAAGCGCTAAGGCTTCCTTGTAGTCATCGGGGTTGGAGCTGTTGGGGTCCTTACCCATGTAATGCAGCACAGCGGGGAAAACTTGAGCGGCCTCATCCAGCATGGAAATACCACAGCTGCGCAGCTTTTCTGCGTTTTCCGGTTTGAACAACATATCCCAGCTGCCAAAATCGACGTCGTCACCGAAGACCTCTTTGACGCGCGTTTTGTTGTAGCCCAAGCCGTTAGTGCCATAGCCCCAAGGGATTAAATACTCATTGCCAGGGTCTACATCCGCAAGCAGCGCCATGATATCGGGGTCTAAGTGCTCGTAGTTAGGTATCTTGCTTTTGTCGAGTTTTTGAAAAATACCACCCTCGATCTGGCGCGCAGCGTAATGTGTGGACGGCACCACCACATCGTAGCCCGATTTTCCGGTTAGTAATTTTGCCTGCAAGGTATCGTTGCTATCGTAGGTGTCATAACGTACCTTGATGCCCGTATTTTCTTCAAAGCCTGACAAGGTGTCCGGAGCGGTGTATTCCGCCCAGTTATAGACATTAACCACTTTTTCCTGAGCTAACACAGTGGTCGAAGCCACTGCCAAGGCAGCCCCAATCAGGGCAGTTTTAGCAAAGCCGAAGTTCATAGTGACGAACCCCTTAAATTGTAAGCGTATGGATCAAAAAGCGTGATGATAGAGCTTTTTAGGCGCGGTGGGGGAGGATTTCACCCCACTGTTGCAGATAAGCCTGATTAAAGACTTCCCACCAGCCTAAACCCTCTTCACCCTGCACTTTTACGAGAGAGCGGCGCAAGCGTAATAGGTTTTGTTGTCGGTGTTTAGCGTGCATGGAGCAACGCTTCGCACGGTCAAAATCAATTATCCAGACATGCTGTGCCGCATCCAAAAGCACATTGTAGGCATTCAAATCCGCATGCCAAACCCCTGCCTCGTGAATTTTTAATACTGCAGCCGCCACAACGTTAGGATCGGCTTGGTCTAAGCGATTCGCCAAAGGCACGGCCTGCGGGATACGCTGCACAATCAACGCGGCTTCGTAACTGAGGCCATGGCGCTGATACAATGCACCGAGTGGTGCTGGGACCACATTCAGTTTGTTGCTCAACTGCAACATGATCCGATACTCCGCCCAAGAGCGTGTGGCCTCAGCACCCAGCCAGAGATAGCGTTGACGAACCAATTTAGCCATCGCCCCCCCTCGACGATAGCGCCGTAACACCCCCTCTTGCCCATTTGGTAAATGAACAAACCAAGCAGCATTGCGCCCTCCTTGGCTGACGGGTTGCGCCTGCAAACTTGGATTGGCTGGCTCAAAAAGCCGCATAGGTTGAGCCGACTCGGCTAAGGTTGGAGCCAACAGAGCATGCTGCGTTCCTTGATGCACAGTCACTGAGTTCATGGAAGACTGGCCTTGAGTTAGGTGTAGCTGGCACGCAGCTGGGCTACGGCATCGTCCACACGCTCAACAGCCCAGATATCTAGGCCCTCAATAGGCTGTTTGGGCGCATTCGCTTTGGGAATGAGCGCCACGCTAAAGCCAAGCTTGGCGGCCTCACGCAACCGCTCTTGACCGCGTGGTGCGGGCCGTATCTCACCCGCAAGCCCAACCTCCCCAAAAACAATCAGCCCTTTGGGTAAGGGTTTGTTGTTAAGGGAAGACATAATGGCGAGTAGCACCGCCAAGTCAGCGGCAGGCTCGCTAATGCGTACCCCTCCAACAGCGTTGACGAAGACATCCTGATCGTACGTAACTACCCCCGCATGACGGTTCATCACCGCTAACAACATGGCAAGTCGGTTGCCTTCTAAGCCGACCGATAAGCGACGGGGGTTGGGGATATGCGCTGTATCCACTAGCGCTTGTATTTCGACCAACAATGGGCGGGTGCCTTCGAGAGTCGCGACCACACACGAGCCAGGCACTTGCTGCTGATGCTGCGATAAAAACAAGGCCGAAGGATTGGTCACCCCTCGCAAACCACGATCGGTCATGGCGAAAACACCGAGCTCATTGACCGCGCCAAAGCGGTTTTTAAAGGCGCGCACTAGACGGAACGACGATTGGGGATCCCCTTCAAAATAAAGGACGGTATCCACAATGTGCTCCAATACGCGTGGCCCAGCCAAAGAACCGTCTTTGGTGACATGACCAATAAACACCATGCAAATGCCGTTTTGCTTGGCGAGCCGCGTCAGCTGAGCCGCGCATTCACGCACCTGCGACACCGAGCCAGGCGCGGCACTGAGTTGGGCAGAATAAAGGGTTTGGATGGAGTCGATCACGACAATTTTGGGCTTTAGGCTCAATAAGGTGTCGGTGATCGTTTCCAAGCGGATCTCCGCTAATAAATCCACCCCTTCGGTGGGCAAGCCTAAACGCTGAGCGCGTAGAGCGACTTGCTCAGCCGATTCCTCACCGGTCACATAAAGCACTTGGGTGACTTGGGCCAACGAAGCCATCGCTTGTAGAAGCAAGGTGGATTTACCCACTCCAGGATCACCCCCAATCAGGATGACGCCACCAGGCACTAAACCGCCCCCTAAAGCACGATCAAACTCGGATAAGCCTGTGGGCTGACGCGGTAGCTCCTTAGCTTGCACCTCAGACAGTTTTTGTACTGGACTCGCCCCCGCTAAGGCCGCAAAGCGATGCGTATCGGTGGGCTCATCACGTGGTTGAAATTCTTGAAGCGTATTCCATTCGGCACAATGCGGACAACGCCCCTCCCAACGCGGGGACTCGCCCCCACATTCAGTACACACATACGCCACTTTGGCTTTTTTGCTACGACGTGTAGTGGCCATAATTAGCGCCCTGCAACACTGCTACCGCCATCAACTCCAAGCTCTTGGCCCGTAATGAAGGCGGCGCCTTCGCTCAGCAAGAAAGCAACAGCTGCCGCCACCTCAGAGGCTTGAGCGAACCGACCGAGCGGCACGGAAGCGAGCATACGTTTTTCCGCCTCGCTGCCCTCGGGAAAGGACTCACGAAAGAGTTGGGTTTCTACAGGCCCTGGCGAGACGGCATTAACGGTGATCCCATAAGGAGCGAGCTCAAGAGCCCAACTACGGGTACAACCCAATAAGGCGCTTTTGGCTGCGGAATAACTGGTGCCTTCGATCGCACCCTGCGTATCACGACTGCAGATATTAATAATCCGCCCTTCTTTGCGCGCCTTCATAGACGGTATAAAGGCTTGTGCCACCTGTACTGCGACGCGAACATTTAAGTCAAAAACCTCGTATAGGCTGGCGAGATCCACTTCACCTAAGGGCGCAGGCCGCACCATACCAACGTTGTTGACCAGTGCGTCTACGGGGTATTTTTCGCGAATCATCCGTAGCATTTCTTCGGTTTCGCCCGCATTACTGAGATCACAGGCATAGAGATAACCTGGAAAATCAATGTCTTGTGTATGGCGTGCCAAACCCACCACGTGCGCGCCTTGGTCGGCTAAACGCTGGCTAATAGCCCAACCGATGCCTTTGGTGGCGCCGGTAACAAGAACACAGCTATTTTTCATGATTTTCCTCTGCTAAAACAAAACGCGGCACACGCGGCGCAACCGCACATAATAACTCATAGCCTAGCGTGCCAGAAGCCTGCGCAACCTCATCGACGCTTGGCCCCCCGTGACCCCATAGCACAACTTTGGTGCCCACCTGTGCGTGGGGAATGGCGCTTAGGTCCACCGTTAACATATCCATGGATACACGCCCAACTAATTGCGTACGTATTCCCCCTACGACGACAGGCGTACCGTTGGGCGCATGACGCGGGTAGCCATCGGCGTAACCACATGCCACCACGCCTAAGCGCATGGATTGAGTAGCCGTAAACGTATGGCCATAGCCTACTTGGTCGCCAGCTTTTAGGTGTTGTACCGCGATTAACTCCGCCTCAAGAGTCTGTGCAGGTTGCAAGTGCAAGGTCTCAGCGGGCAGGTCGATAAAAGGAGAAGACCCATATAAACAAATACCAGGCCGAAGCCAGTACTGGACATTAGGCTGTAGCCATTGAGGGAAATCGGTGTTTAGGGTTGCAGCAGAATTACCCACACTTTGCCACGAGGAGTGCGGTGCAGCATATTGATTGAAGTGTGCCATTTGCTGCTGTGTTGTAGAGGGATCCTCATCGGCGCGTGCAAAATGTGTCATGACCCCTAAATCACCTAGGGTTGCTTGCTGCTGTAAGGCTTTAGCTTGTTGAAAAGCGGTCGCAAAATCGGACGCATCAAAACCTAAACGCTGCATACCAGTGTTGAGCTTGATAAAGGCGGGTAAGGGCTGTGAAAGCTTCGAGTGCTGCAACCACTGCAACTGCTCGGCGGTATGCACCACAATCGTTAAACCATAGTGCGCTGCGAGCTCTGCATCTGCAGCACTGAAAATCCCTTCGAGCAGTAGCAAAGGCTTTGTCCAACCTTGTTCGCGGCATTGTATGGCCTCATGTAAATCCAACATTGCTAAGCCGTCTGCCGCTTGGAAAGCGTGAACCGCTGGAGCAATGCCATGACCATAAGCATTCGCTTTAATGACCGCCCAAAACCTTGGGGGCACTAAGCCATGCCCTGCATAGGCCTGCTGAGCACGATGGGACACTTGAGCAAAATTATGGGCTAAAGCGCTTGGATCAATTCGCACAGAAATTGGACGGGGCATAAGACCTCTACAAAAAAACCAAAGATTGCTTTACGGCAACTCGGCCAGCTGGAAAGACTACTATATACTGGCAAGCTATGTCCGTTGATCATTATGAAAACTTTCCAGTTGCGTCGCTATTATTGCCCAAGGCTCTGCGCCCTGCAGTAAGGAATATTTACGTGTTCGCCCGTAGCGCGGATGATATTGCCGACGAAGGGAACGCCAACCCTCAAGAGCGACTTCAAGCCTTAGCGACCTATGAGCGGGCTTTAGACTCTGTGCAGCAACGCCAGCCGCTACCATTAGCGCTCAAAAAGTTAAACCCAGTGTTTGAGCCTTTGGCCGCCAGTATTCGCCAGCACAATCTGCCTCTCCAACCATTCTACGACTTACTGTCCGCTTTTAAGCAGGATGTGTCGGTTAAGCGCTACGCCAACTTGGCGCAATTGTTGGATTACAGTCAGCGCTCCGCTGACCCAGTCGGCCGATTAATGTTAGCCCTCTATCAGTGCGACAGTGCCCAAGCGTACGCTTGGTCAGACGCAATTTGCTCTGGCCTACAACTCGTCAATTTCTGGCAAGATGTGGCCATCGACTGGCATAAAGACCGAGTTTACATTCCCTTAGATCATCTCAGCGCACATGGACTGGATGAGGAGTTTATTAACGCCTGTGTACACGGCACACAGCGCTGTACAATCAACCCAGCGTGGTCCGCTCTGATGCAATCGCTTACCCACGATGCCCGACAGCGTTTGTTATATGGCGCGCCTTTATTGCAGCTGCTCAAAGGGCGTATTGCCTTTGAGCTGAAATTCATTATTTTGGGGGGATTACGTATACTAGAGCGCCTTGAAGCCGTAGAGTTCGATGTGTTTACTCGACGCCCTACCCTTAACAAGGCCGATTGGACGCGGCTCGCATACCGTAGCCTGCGCCGACTCCCCTCTATTTAGTTTTAGTTGCTTGTTGCATGACTCCTGACGAATACTGCCAAAACAAGGCAGCCCAAAGCGGCTCCAGCTTTTATTACGCCTTTTTATTTCTACCTCCTGAAAAGCGCCGTGCCATCACCGCACTGTACGCCTTTTGTCGTGAGGTCGACGATGTCGTCGATGAAATCAGTGAGGCCTCGGTCGCTCGCATGAAACTGGTTTGGTGGCGTGAGCAGGTGGGGATTTTGTTTGCAGGCCAAGTCAACACTCATCCCGTCATGCAAGCGTTGGCCCCCCATATTGCCGTGTATGACTTACAACAGTCCGAGCTGCTGGCGGTGATTGATGGCATGGAAATGGATCTGAACGAGGTGCGTTACGAGCATTGGGAAGATTTAAAAAACTACTGCTGGCATGTAGCCAGCGTGGTGGGGATTTTATCTGCCAAAATCTTTGGTCAACGCGATCCTACGACTCGGGTTTACGCCGAGAAACTGGGTTTAGCGTTTCAACTCACGAACATTATTCGAGACATTGGTGATGACGCCCGTCGAGGTAGAGTTTATCTGCCTATCCGCGAACTCGAACAATTCAACGTGAAACCTGCGGATATTTTTGATGCCCGTCACACCCCAGAGTTTGAAGCGCTGATGGCGTTTCAAACCCAACGTGCCTACGCACTGTACAAAGACGCTATGGCGGCCTTACCCGAAGTGGACCGTCGCGATCAGCGTCCAGGGTTGCTGATGACTGCTATTTATTATGCGCTGTTGCAGGAAATTGAGCGCGACCGCTGGCCAGTACTGGAGCATCGCGTGTCGTTAACGCCCATCCGCAAGCTGTGGCTGGCTTGGCGCACGTGGGTAAGTGGGGGCAAAGGACTGATCAAACGTTTGCAGCGATGAAGATCGCCATTATTGGTGCCGGCTGGGCCGGTGCGGCCGCCGCGCATTATTTGCCGCTCCACTACGACGTGCATGTGTTTGAAGCCTCCCGCCATATTGGGGGGCGTGCTCGGGGGTTTGACAGCCAAAAACTCCAACGCACGATTGATAATGGCCAGCATTTATTATTAGGCGCGTATACGCAAAGTTTAGCGTTGATGCAAAGCCTTGGCATCAATCTAGAACAAGCGTTCCATCGTTTTGATCTAACCATTGAAAGTGCCGATCAACAACAACGCTTAAAAGCTTGGCCTTTGCCGGCTCCGCTGCATTTACTCGGAGCATTTCTGAGTAGTAAAGGCTTTAGTGGTGCCGATAAACTGGCCATGCTCCGCTTACAGCGTTCGCTGCAACGTCAAGGCTGGCGGACGACGTCTGGGCAAACGGTTCTACAGCTTTTACAAGCAACCCAACAAACCGCTACGCTCATTGATTGTTTGTGGCAGCCTTTGTGCTTAGCCGCTATGAATACGCCCATCGAGCTGGCCTGCGCACAACTTTTTGCTTATGTGCTTCGGGACAGCCTAGGCGGTCAGCGTCGCGACAGCCAAATGCTGATTCCTAAGCACAACCTAAGCGCCTTATGGCCTAAGCATGCCCTCCAAGGTCGTACGGTACATTTAGGACAGCGTGTTGAACGCGTTACTCCTCTGCCTGAGCAAAGCGGCTGTCTAGTGGATGATGCGTATTTTGACGCCTGCCTTATCACCACCCCACCCTATGCCACCGCGCGCTTGTTTCAGTCGCAAGCTCTGGATGCGCTAGCCGCCTCGTCACTTTTAGAGATGGATGCCGTAGCGGCTTGGTTGAACGGCCTACAACAGGTGAAGTATCGCCCTATCGCCACCTTATATTTGCAGTTAGAGCAAGCTTGGCATGAGCCCGTCCCCATGCTCATGCTGCACGAAGATCGCAGTCGACACCATTATGGGCAGTGGCTGTTCAATCATCAGGCGATTCCCGATAGTTTTGCATCGCCCCTACTGAGTGTCGTAATCAGTGACGCAGACGCTCTGAGCGCTCACCCTAGAGAGCTCGTAGTCAAACGTATTGAAGAGCAATTACGTGAACAACTGCAGGGACGTTTACCGTTGCCAGCCGTGCAGGCTACTGAGCTGATTATTGAAAAGCGTGCCACCTTTGAGGCGACACCGAATTGTTTTCGTGCGTCGATGCAAAGCCCTTGGCCAAACATACTGTTGGCTGGGGACTGGGTAGACAGTGAGTATCCGGGGGTTCTAGAGTCCGCTGTGCGCAGTGCCAAACACTGCGCGGAGTTTTTAAACCAAGAGCCCTAGCACCACCTCCTTGAACGTATAGAGAGCTGGTGAGCCCAAACAAACGCCCACCTTTACAAGGTCGCAAAGGTGGGCGTTATAGATCTAAGATTCAGCTAAAGTAAGCGGCCTTACACCGAAGCATGGGCCTCAATGTACTGACGCACCGCATCGACCGTTGCGTCCATCACTACAACCTTCTGCTCTAAGCTGGCTAAATGCTTTAACGACTCAGGAATTGGCGCGGCCTGCCCGGTCGCCTCTAAGATCGTCTCTGAAAACTTCGCCGGCAAGGCTGTTTCGAGTACCAGCATAGGAATACCCGGCTCAAGGTGCTCTAAGGCCACTTTAACGCCGTCTGCGGTGTGCGGATCAATCAGTACACCATGCTCATCCTGAATGCTACGGATGGTCTGCAAGCGATCCGCATGGGTACTGACGCCTGCAGCAAACCCATACTGCTCTTGGCATTCGCGTAGGCGATCTTGTAAATCCATAACCCCAGTTTCACTGAGCTGTGCCCAAGTCTGCGCAAGCACCTGAGGATCACGTCCCAGCAAATCAAAAACAAAACGCTCAAAGTTGGAGGCTTTGGAGATATCCATTGAAGGGCTGGACGTA
>DWUQ01000098.1 GCA_019120675.1 Candidatus Paenalcaligenes intestinipullorum
CGGTACTCGCCAGCTTACGCCACAAAAAGCTTAAACAATTTAAGTTTGAGGTCACACCTTATTCTCCATGGGGAATTCGTGTTTCAGGCCGTCCCTTTATGG
This sequence comes from Candidatus Paenalcaligenes intestinipullorum, assembly GCA_019120675.1. Classification (GTDB taxonomy): domain Bacteria; phylum Pseudomonadota; class Gammaproteobacteria; order Burkholderiales; family Burkholderiaceae_B; genus Paenalcaligenes; species Paenalcaligenes intestinipullorum. Next base: position 103 of record DWUQ01000098.1, read on the forward strand.
GCAAATGGCCTGAGTATGTAAATGGTGAGCTTGAGGTGCAGGACGAGGGCAGTCAATTACTCACCGCATTGCTGGCACCTAAACGCGGGGAAATGGTGATTGATTTTTGCGCTGGTGCTGGGGGCAAGACGCTCTTGCTCGGGGCATTAATGCGCAACACAGGCCGACTGTATGCCTTTGATGTATCAGCAGCTCGCTTGGCACGTGCCAAGCCGCGCTTTGCTCGCAGTGGTTTGAGTAATGTGGTTTCCGTCGTGGTTGACGAGCAAAACGATACACGCGTTAAACGTTTGCGTGGCAAAGCGCAGCGTGTTTTAGTTGATGCACCGTGCAGTGGATTGGGAACTTTACGCCGCAACCCTGATCTAAAATGGCGTCAACACCCAGACTCTTTAACGCATTACATCGGCTTACAAGCTGATATACTTAAACGTGCCGCACGTTGTGTTGCGCCAGGTGGGCGACTGGTTTACAGCACATGCAGTGTGCTTCCCCAGGAAAACGAAGCTCAAGTCGAGGCATTTTTAGCTGAGCATCCGGATTTTTACCTTGTACCGGTCAATGAGCTCCTTGAAGCCCGTATCCCCAACCTAACCATGTCAGACTCGTATTTACGGTTACGTCCCGACATGCACGGAACCGATGGCTTTTTTGCTGCAGTACTGGATCGAAAGCCGCTTGGTTCTTGATTATTCTCAATATCGGGATTGAAAAAGCGCTGTTTAAATTCGCAGCTTTACGCTACACTTAGCGCTGTTTTCACTCTCATGGATCAAGTGTAAAGGTCTATGCAAACATTCTTGAATTTCTTAGGTGGTGGTTTATTGCAGCTTTCTTGGTGGAAAGTTGTTTTGATCACCTTAGTGCTCACGCACATCACTATTGCTTCGGTCACGATCTTTTTGCATCGTAGCCAAGCGCACCGCGGCTTGGATTTGCATCCAGCTGTGATGCATTTCTTCCGTTTTTGGTTGTGGCTAACCACCGGTATGGTCACCAAGGAATGGGTATCCATTCACCGCAAACACCACGCACGCTGCGAACGCGAGGGCGATCCGCACTCTCCAGTCGTGTTTGGCCTAGGCGCAGTATTTTTCCGTGGTGCGGAACTGTATCGCCAAGAGGCCACCAATCCCGATACCCTAAAACGTTTTGGTCATGGCACCCCCGACGATTGGATGGAGCGCAATGTGTATTCGCGCCACAACCTCGTGGGCATTATGATTATGCTAGCGATTGATATTGCTCTGTTTGGCCTCGAAGGCTTAGCGGTATGGGCGGTACAAATGGCATGGATCCCGTTTTGGGCAGCCGGTGTGGTCAATGGTATTGGTCATGCGTTGGGCTATCGCAATTTTGCGAGCCCTGATACCAGCACCAATATCATTCCGATCGGTATTATTATTGGTGGCGAAGAGCTCCACAATAACCACCACGCTTACGGTACTTCTGCAAAGTTCTCCAGCAAATGGTACGAGTTTGATTTAGGCTGGGTCTACATTAGTATTTTGCGTTTCTTTGGCTTAGCTAAAGTCAAAAAAGTAGCCCCCAAGCTGCGTTTGCAGCCTGAAAAAGCTGCCAACTCGCTCGACATTAGTTTGGCGACTTTGCAAGGCGTTATCACGCACCGTTACGAGATCTTAGCGCGTTATGCGGACATTATTTCCAGCACCGCCAAAGAGGAAATCGCTCGCTTGCGTCCTGCCATCAAAGAAAACGACCCCAACTGCAAATGGTCGCTACTGAGCCGCTGCGGTGACTGGATTGGTCGTGGTGACGAAGTGCTCGAACCGGAGCAGCGTGCTGAGCTCGAAAGCGTGTTGCACGAAGAAGGCAAGCTCTCTACGGTCGTACGTATGCAAGTTGAGCTGTCACGCATTTGGGAAAGCTCCAGCGCCAGCAGCGAGCAATTGCTTGCCGACCTGCGTGCATGGTGCCAACGTGCCCAACAAAGCGGCATTGATAGCTTGGAGCAATTTGCGCAACGTCTGCGTCGCTATGCCGCATGATTGATGGCCTAAACCCCCAACAGTCGCAAGCCGTTACCCAAGCCCCCGTCCACACGCTGGTGTTGGCGGGGGCGGGGAGCGGTAAAACCCGAGTCCTGACCACGCGCATGGCTTGGCTGATGCAAACGCAGCAGCTAAGCCCTTTTTCGTTGATGGCGGTCACCTTCACCAACAAGGCTGCCCGCGAGATGCTCACGCGGTTGCAGTCTTTACTGCCGATCAATACGCGCGGCATGTGGGTCGGTACCTTTCATGGCCTCTGCAATCGGTTGCTGCGCGCCCACCACAAAGACGCTGGCCTCATTCAAAGCTTTCAGATTCTGGATAGCGCCGATCAGTTGGCGTCCATTCGTCGCTTAATCAAAACCCACAATATCGACGACGAAAAGTTTCCTGCTCGCGATATTCAGCGTTTTATTAACAGCAACAAAGAGCAAGGCTTACGACCGCAAGCCATTGACGCCTACGATCCGCACCAGCGTCGACTGGTCGACATCTATCAGCTCTACCAAGACCAATGCGAACGCGAGGGCGTGGTTGATTTTGCCGAGCTGTTGTTGCGCGCCTACGAGTTACTCAGTCGCAACGAATTTATTCGTCAGCACTACCAAAAACGCTTTCAACATATTTTGGTGGACGAGTTCCAAGACACTAATCATCTGCAATACAAATGGCTTAAATTGCTTGCTGGTGACGGAGCCGCTATTTTTGCAGTCGGCGATGATGATCAGTCCATCTATGCTTTTCGTGGGGCAAATGTGGGCAACATGGCTGATTTTGAACGTCACTACGCCAAAGACAATGTAGTGCGACTGGAGCAAAACTATCGCTCTAGTGGCCATATTTTGGATGCCGCGAATAGCCTCATAGCCCACAATACCGAGCGTCTCGGTAAAAATCTCTGGACCGCTGGAGAGGATGGCGAACTTATTCGTGTTTCTGAGCAAGAGTCCGATCGTGAAGAGGCCCAATGGGTCGTGGACGAAATTCGAGCACTGTTGCGTGAAGGGTTTGCGCCCCAACAGGTTGCGGTGTTGTATCGCAGCAATGCCCAATCACGAGTGCTGGAGCATCAGCTTTTTTCTGCGAATTTGCCTTATCGCGTGTATGGCGGCCAGCGCTTTTTTGAACGCCAAGAAATCAAGCATGTACTGGCCTATTTGCGTTTAGTGCATACCCCGTACGACGACACGTCTTGGTTACGGGTGGTGAATTTCCCAACGCGGGGTATTGGCGCACGCTCACTCGAAAGTCTTGGCGACTTTGCTCGTCAGTACGAGGTCAGTCTGTACCAAGCGGTGCCTTATATGACGGGACGCGCTGCATCCAACTTGCAAGCGTTTATTCAATTGTTGCAGCGTATGGGCGCAGAAAGCCAAGTCCTCACTTTGCCCGAGCTCGTACAGTATGTGATTCACGAAAGCGGCCTCTACGAGCATTATAAAAACGACCGTGAAGGCCAAGATCGTCTAGAAAACCTTCAAGAGCTCGTCAACGCGGCAACGGTGTTTATGAATGAAGAAGGCTATGCGCAATGCCCCGCTGGTTTATTAGTACAAGCCAACACAGCGCCTAATCAAGCCGATCATCCCGATGCGATTTTACCAATGTCGCCACTGGGTGCTTTTCTTAGTCACGCCTCCTTAGAGGCTGGTGACAATCAGGCTCAAGTCGGCCAAGAAGCCATCCAGCTGATGACCATCCATGCCGCCAAAGGTTTAGAGTTTGATGCGGTATTTGTGACGGGGGTCGAGGACGGGCTTTTCCCGCATGAAAACAGCCTATTTGATGTGGGAGGCCTCGAAGAAGAACGCCGTCTCATGTACGTGGCTCTGACGCGCGCACGCAAACGACTGTACATCACATTGGCGCAAAGCCGAATGCTGCATGGTCAAACGCGCTATGCGGTACGTTCACGTTTTTTGGATGAGCTGCCCGATGAGAACCTCAAATGGCTCACCCCCAAAATACGCAACCTAGCCGCGCCCGCTCAATCTTCAGCTTGGGCGGGTGCTTTTAGGCGTGGTGCCAGTTGGCAGGCTCCTGAGGGCGCGAGTGCCCCGATGAACACCAACCCTTTTAAAAATGGTGGGGTGAGTATTGGTGACCAGAATTTTAAAGTGGGTCAGCGCGTGGCCCATGCGCGCTTCGGAGAAGGCACCATCTTGAACTTGAGTGGCGGTGGCAATGACGCCCAAGCGCAAATTCAATTTGAAGCCGCCGGCATTAAGCATTTAGCCTTAGGCATTGCCAAGCTCACGATTCTCTAGGTCCTCTATTTGTTGTTGTAGCTCGAGCCAGTTTTCTTCCATGCTCAAAAAGCGCTGGCTGAGCTCGCCTTGTTCGGCTAAGCAGCTGGGGCGCTGGTTTTTATACGCGTCGGTATAAAAATCTGGATCAGCAATTAAATCATTGAGTTCGTCCAAACGGCTTTGTGTGCTGGCCATATTGGTTTCTAATTGGGCGAGCTGCTTTTCTAGGGGGCGCTTTAACACACTCAAGCGCTGGCGTGCTTCGGCTTCGGCTCGCCGTTGGGCGCGACGATCGGTTGCTGCGGTCTGAGCGCCATCCGCTTCCGAGTTAGAGGCTGACGTAGGCGTCGTATCAAGATGGGTGGGGGCGTTGCTGGCTGAGCGCTGCTGTAGCCACTGACGGTAATCATCCAAGTCGCCTTCGAACTCGTGTACTTGCCCATCGGCCACGATCCAGAACTCGTCTACAGTCGTCCGTAGCAACTGGCGATCGTGCGACACAATCAAAACACTGCCTTCATATTCGACCAACGCTTCGCTGAGCGCATCGCGGGTTTCCATATCCAAGTGGTTAGTGGGCTCATCCAGCAGTAATAAATTAGGTTTGTGCCACACAATCAAGGCTAAAGCCAAACGTGCCTTTTCACCGCCCGAGAAGCCTGCAGTGGGATCGGTGGCCATAGGACCGCTAAAACCAAAGCTGCCTAAATAATTGCGCAGTTGTTGGTCCGTCGCATCGGGGGCAATACGCTGTAGATGCACCAGTGGTGAGGCCTCCGCATCAATCACTTCTAATTGATGTTGGGCAAAATAGCCAATACCTAGGCGATTGGATTGGGTGCACTCACCACCGAGCAAGGGGAGGGCGCCTGCTAAGGTTTTAATGAGCGTGGATTTACCAGCGCCGTTGACACCCAGCACGCCGATTCGAGCACCACCACGCAGCGTCAGCTTTAAATCATTAAAGATGACGCGCGGTTCAGGCTCGCCAGCATACCCTAGCACCGCGTGATCCAAACGTATCAGCGGATCGGGCTGGTGTTCAGGATTGGGCAGTTGAATATTGATCGGGTTCTCTTGGCGGATCGGGCTGAGTCGTTGCATGCGAGCCAAGGCTTTAACGCGGCTTTGAGCTTGCTTAGCTTTAGTAGCCTTAGCCTTGAAACGATCAATAAAACCTTGCAACCGAGCGGTCTCGCGGCTTTGCTTGTCATGGGCCAACTGGTGTTGACGTAACTTTTCAGCGCGTTGTTGCACAAATTGATCGTAGCCGCCGCTGTAACGCTCAAGCTTTTGTTGGTCAAAGTGCAAAATAGCGTTCGCAACAGCGTCAAGAAACTCCGTATCGTGCGAAATAATCAAGACGGTGCCTGCGTAGCTTTTTAGCCAGCGCTCTAGCCATAGCATGGCGTCTAAATCCAGGTGGTTGGTGGGCTCATCTAAGAGCAGCAAATCAGAGGGTGCCATCAAGGCGCGCGCTAAAGCAATGCGCATTTGCCAACCACCCGAAAACTCACCTACGGGGCGCATCCACTCATGCGGGGCGAAGCCTAGTCCAGCGAGTAATTGCTCGGCACGCGATACCGCTGTCCAAGCGTCCGCATCAATTAAGGCTGCCTCCAGCTCGGCAATGCGCTCACCATCGCTATCGCTACAAGCTGCACGTTGCGTTTGCAGTTGGCGCAGCTGTGCGTCACCGTCCATCACAAATTCGCGTGCCGGTCGATCTCGATCTGAAATTTCTTGTTCGACGTTACTTAAACGCCAGCGGGCTGGCATCTGTAAATCGCCCGTGCTGGGTTCTAGTTGGCCGTTAAAGAGTGCAAAAAGAGTGGATTTACCGGCACCATTTTTGCCAATAATGCCAACACGCTCACCGGGGTGAATCGTGAAGTCGGTGTTTTCTAGGAGGCTTTTGGTGCCTCGCCGTAATGAGAGATTGCTCGCTTTAATCACAATAGACGCTTTGTTAATCAACCAAGCGCCTATTGTACGGGTTAATGATGGTTTTGATAGGGTGGCGGTAAATCTCGCTTTTCAGGGCGGGGGAGGATGTCAAAGGGTGTTAGACGCTTCCCGCATGGCCATCATACCCCCTCCGTACTAAAGCGCGAGAACTCCTACGACGCTTATGCATGGCATACATTAATAAACCGTTGCAGAGGCGTCGGCGAGCTGTAGGGAGGGTTTTGCGTGCTCAGACAGTTGACTCGACAAGCGCCGAGGACTGGATAACCGCTTGTTTTGACATTGCCTTTTCTGCGGGTTTTTTAGGTCTCAGCTTATGGTGAGCTACTGTGCAGCTCAACCCCGTTAATAGCGTAGAGTCCGATTTTGGCCATAAAAAAGCGCTGCTTCAATATGAAGCAGCGCTTTAAAATCTGGTGCGAACGGAGAGACTCGAACTCTCACACC
>DWUQ01000011.1 GCA_019120675.1 Candidatus Paenalcaligenes intestinipullorum
TACCCACTTTACGCATTTTACGGTCGCACACGCTCACTTGGGTCTTTACAGTTTCTTTACTTTGGTCATGTTTGGGGCGGTTTACTTTGTCATGCCTCGTGTGATGTCGTGGGAATGGCCTTTTCCTAAACTCATTTCCGTGCATTTTTGGCTGGTTACCATTGGTATGGCGGTCTACATCATTGGTTTAAGTATCGGTGGTTGGCTACAAGGGTTATATATGCTGGATGCGAGCAAAGCCTTTATTGATTCGGTTACGGTCACGATTCCTTATCTTGAGTCGCGTACGGTCGGGGGCGGTTTAATGTCGCTGGGTCACATCGTGTTTGGTTTCCACTTCTTAATGATGGTGCTAAAGCGTGGGCCTAAGCGTGTAGAACCCGCTATGTTTCATAAAGCCCCACTTGAATTAACGGATGAATCCCGTTTGCAAGGAGCACGATAATGTTTGGTGAGTTAAAGCTAATCACCGGTGCTATGGTGACGTTGGCGGTCGCAACCAGTGCTTTGGTGGTCATTCCCTATATGCAGGTAGCCAAAGTAGAGCCACCTGCCGATTTGAAGCCCTACACTGCTGAAGAGCTGCGAGGCCGTCAAGTCTATATTTCAAACGGCTGTGTGTACTGCCATTCCCAGCAGCCTCGAAGTCAGAGCCAAGCTCCTGACTTCGATCGTGGTTGGGGGCGTGCCCCCGTAGCGGGTGATTATTATTACGACAAACCGCACTTACTTGGCACAATGCGGACTGGCCCTGATTTGTTCAATATAGGGGCCAGACAGCCTAGTGCGGACTGGCAGCTCGGCCACTTGTATCAGCCTCGTGCCTACGTGCCTGAGAGTATTATGCCGTCCTATCCTTATTTATTTGAAATTAAGGATAAAGCCGAAGAGGGTGAAAAAGTTGTGAGCCTACCCAAAGAGTACACACCCGAAGGGAAAGTGGTCGTCGCTACTCCCGAGGCCATGGATTTAGTCGCGTATTTACTGTCTTTAGACCATACCTATCCCGTGGAAACGCAGCCTAAGTAGGCCGTTACGCATCCATTTAGGAGTGACTATCATGAAAAGAGAAGAAGAGTACAACAGGATGCTGCAACGGGAGCGCAACGAGCCAACTGAGCTTGGGCGTCCGGTGCCATTATTGGTGTTGTTTGTGATTGCATCATTGTTTTTGTGGAGTGTGTATTACATTGCTGTCAGTGATTTACACAGCCCAGCATCTTTTGGGGATAATCGTACTACTGCAGATTTCGAAGTGGCTGAAAGCACAACGATTGATGGGGGACAACTATACACCGCTAACTGTGTGGCCTGTCACCAAGCGTCGGGAGCAGGCGTGCCGGGCGTATTTCCACCGCTATCAGCATCCGAGTGGGTGCAAGGCAAGCCTGAAGTTGTGATACAAATATTATTGCATGGCATTACAGGAGAGCTTACGGTTGAGGGCACCACTTACAATGGGGTTATGCCAGACTTTGGTTCCAAATTTAACGATGACGAAATAGCAGCTTTAGTTAATCATTTGCGCACTAATTTCGGTAACAAGGCAAGTACCATTGAGGCCGATTTGGTTAAAGCCCAACGCGAAGCCACTGCAGATCGAACTACGCCATGGAATGGTGAAGCGGATTTACAAAAACTCGAGGAGCAATAGCCACACCGTGAAAACCTGGTTGTCCTTGGTCCTAATTGCTTCGGGCAGCTGGTTGGCTTTAAATCATCTTACCGATGGCTTTACCGCACTAACCAGCGAAACCGCTCGTCGCAATAGTATTGCGGCGGCCCCGCGTGAGCTGCCTACGGTGTCATTGCGCGGGGTGGGCAACCGTTTGCATACGTTGCAGGATATTCTCGATGACGACGGTCGTGTGGCCATCGTCAACTTTTTTTATTCTCGCTGTGTCACATTGTGCCTAGCGATGGGCTCTGAGCTAGAGGCTCTGCAAGACGAAATCATTGAGCAAGGTTTACAGAACCAAGTACGCTTAATTAGTATCAGCTTTGATCCAAAGGATAGTGCGGATCGTCTGCAACGCTATGCGTATAAAATGCACGCTGAGCCCACCTTGTGGGAGTTTTATAGTTTCGAGGATCAACAAAGTGGGCAAGCGTTGCTGGACCGTTTTGGTATTGTGGTCATTCCTGCACCTTTAGGCGAGTTTGAGCATAATGCGGCCTACCATATTGTCTACCCCAGCAATAAATTGGCTCGTATTGTGGATGTGGGGGAAGGCCAGTTTGCGCTGTCTTATGCACGGCAAGCAAGCGCTCAACCAACATTAGGCCTTAGCCCTATGCCTGATAGCTCATCAAGCTTTCAGACGAACTAAGGTAAATGAGCATGCAACCTAACGAGACTCTGCATTTGGCTTCGCTTGGACGACTTTGGCACTGCAATCAAGCCACCTTTTTAGCGTTACTGAGCGCGATATGCTTGTTTGTCGGTGCGACTTTCAATTTAGCTCTGACCCAGCGCATGATCACACATATGCTGGTGCAGATTCCGCTGATTTTTATTTCGGGTGCGTGTGCGTGGACGGCTTGGCGTATCGCTTCGTCTCAGCGCACCAACTCCTTATTTGCTCGGACGCAACGTGTTCTTCACCCCTTTAATGCCTATGCGGTGCCGACCCTATTAGTGGCAAGCTTGGTGCTCGGCTATTGGATGATTCCCAAAGCCCTAGACGATGTGCTGCTCTATCGCTCTATGTTGGTGGCTAAGTTTATTAGTCTATTTATCGCGGGGGCGTTATTTAGTAAAGGTTGGCACCAAGCCAATGTGGTGATTAAGCTGTTTTTTGTGGGCAACTTTTGTTGGATGGCGGCCATCGTGGGCATGCTCTACCAAGAACAACCCATGCGGGTGTGCAATTTTTACCTACAAAACGATCAAGATTACACCGGGATTGCGTTGGTGTGGTTAGCCGTGCTGTTGCCTGTGGTGTGGGCGTTGAGCGAGTATAAGGCTGTCAAACAGTATTGGCGTACGATTTCACGTTAATCGCCAAGTGATTCATCATTCTCTGATACAACGCAGAACTGTTCTCATTTAAGTTAGGCATACTGATGCAGTATTGATACGAGGAGTTGTTATGTCTACCCACAATCCAGAGTTAGAAATGTCCAACTTAGCTACGACCCAGCCAGCACGTCCTGGTTTTATGCGTCAGCCGTCAGTGTTGGACGGTCTCTTTACCGAAGTAGGGCGTGCCCTTGATGTGCTCAGCCGCTCCGCACAGGCGTCACGGCCTAATCCTGCTGGCAAAAATCGTGAGCCCGAGGTCTTAGATCAGCATGAAGCCAAGCATATTGCTGGCCTGATGCGTGTCAACCATGTGGGAGAAGTCTGCGCCCAAGCCTTGTATCGAGGTCAGGCTTTGCTGTGTAAAGATGAGCACATTCGTGGGTTGCTGTACGAAGCTGCCGTCGAAGAGGTTGACCATTTAGTATGGTGCGACGATCGCCTCAAAGAGCTCAACAGTCGTCCAAGCATCTTTAACCCGTTTTGGTATGCGGCATCGTTTGGGTTGGGAATGGTCGCCAGTCGAGCTGGTGTACCGTATAACCTTGGGTTTATGGCCGAAACCGAGCGCCAAGTAGAGCAGCACTTAGACAGCCACCTCGAACAATTACCCGAAAAGGACGGCCGTACCCGAGCCATTCTAGAGCAAATGCGCGAAGATGAAATCCATCACCGTATTACCGCCGAGGAGAATGGTGCAACGAACCTACCACCACCCATCAAATTAGCCATGCGCTTTATGTCTAAGGTGATGACCACAACAGCGTATCGCATTTAATAGAAAGCGCTCAGCGGTATGTTGGCATGGCTGCGTTTCTGTAGTATCACGTTAAAATATGGTAGGTAGGGTGGTCGTAACGACAAGGGTGAGGAGTTTTTACGACAACCTTGCATAACCTAGGGTTAATCACTATTTTTTCTTGCCTTATTGGGTGTAAACCCGTATACTACAAATATTGGATGTTGAACGGTACTGAATAGTAGTACTTGGCTCAGGCAAGTCCTTTGCAGCCCAACATGCCCCAGTTGTCTCCTCCACCCTCCTCCTTTGGTGGATTTGCCCGAGATTTTAAGAATCTCGGGCTTTTTTTTGTTTAAAAAATGGTAAAGCTGTTTTGGGTCATCGTGCTCGTACACAACAGTCCTTCTTTGCCGCGTAGAAGTGTCGAGTATCCGTTCCGTTTTTTCGATCGCGATCGCACACAAAGACCTATTGAATGGATACAAAAAAGCCAAGCTTGGATGACCAGGCTTGGCTTTTTGTCTACTAAAGATCGGCGTTCGAAGACGTGTAAGACGGTCTTTAGTCGATGGTGGCGACGTGCAGTAGGTTGGTGCTGCCGCTGCGGCCAAATGGCACCCCAGCGATGATGACTACCGTGTCGTCTTTTTTGGCGAACTGATGCTTTTCAGCGATGCTGGTAGCGTGTTCGACCATTTCTGTTACATCAGATACGTGCTCGAAGGGCACCGCGTGTACACCCCACGCTAAGGTCAGACGGCGAGCGGTGTCTAGGCTAGGTGTAAGAGCCAGGATGGGCGCACGAGGGCGCTCACGGCTGGCACGTAGCGCGCTGGAGCCGCTGGTGGTGTAGGCGATGGTGGTGGCCGGATTCAAGATCTCGGTCACACGACGTAAGGCGCAGCAAATAGCATCAGGGGTGCTGGCTTCCGAGGCCACATGGCTGTCAGCTAAGCCCTTATGCCATTCGGGGTCGCTTTCCACTTCACGAATAATGCTGTCCATGATGCTGACCGCTTCGATGGGGAACTGACCGGAGGCAGACTCCGCAGACAACATTACCGCATCGGCACCGGAGTAAATGGCGGTGGCCACGTCTGAGGCTTCGGCACGAGTGGGCACGGGAGCGGTAATCATGGATTCCAGCATTTGCGTAGCGACGACAACGGGACGGCCATACTTACGAGCGGTGGCCACAATGCGGCGCTGTACTTTTGGTACGGTTTGGGGGGGGATTTCCACACCCAAATCGCCACGCGCAACCATCACGCCATCACAGAGCTCGACGATTTCGTCTAAGTGATCCAAGGCAGAAGGCTTTTCGAGCTTAGCCATGATCCACGCTTTGTCACCGATGATTTCACGCGCTTCGATGATGTCAGAAGGACGCTGCACAAAGGAGAGGGCGACCCAGTCTACCCCTAAAGACAAGCCGAACTTTAGATCATCGATGTCTTTGGGAGTAAGCGGTGAAATAGGTAGAATGACGCCGGGGACGTTAACGCCTTTACGATCGGATAGTGGGCCACCCACCATGACGGTGGTGTCCGCAAAATCAGGACCAAAATCGTCCACACGTAAACGTAGCTTGCCATCGTCCAGTAGCAAATCTGTGCCTTTTTCTAAGGCAGCAAAAATTTCTGGATGCGGCAGATTCGCGCGTTGGTTGTTGCCGATCGTGCTGTCTAAATCTAAGCGGAATTTTTGACCATTTTCCAGCAGGGTTTTGCCGCCTTCAATTTGGCCAACGCGTAACTTAGGACCTTGTAAATCCATCAAGACTCCGACCGAACGGCCAGTTTCTTTTTCGAGCTCACGAATGGTTTGTAAACGCTCAGCGTGATCGGCTTGAGTGCCGTGGCTGAAATTTAAGCGAAATACATCGGCACCTGCCTCAAAAAGTTCGCGGATACGTTCGGGTGTGGAGCTAGCGGGGCCAATAGTGGCCAAAATGCGTGCACGTCGTTGACGTCTCATGATTTCCATCCTTTATTAAACGGTCACCGCTAAAGCAGCGAGACCGGCTTGGGCGATTTTGGCGTCATCGGGTGCCGCAACACCAGAAGCGCCAATCGCGCCAATAACATTACCGTCGACAATAATGGGTTCAGCCCCTTCTAAGGGTGAAATAGGCATCGATAGCGCGGCAAAGCGCCCGTTGTTGACCATATCCTCTAGTGCTTTGCTTGGACGACCAGTGAGTGCACTGGCACGCGCCTTTTCAGCGGCAACTATTGAACCCATGACTGGCGCGCCATCCATGCGTTGCATCCACAGAATATGACCGCCTGCGTCTGTAATCGCGATGGTAACTTTCCAATTGTTTTTACGGGCTTCCTCTTGGGCGGCTTGGGCAATCACTGCGATGTCGCTCTCGGTGAGGATTTTTGTCTCTTTCATAACTGCTCCTTGAGTTGTTGGACGGTGTTTAGACAATCAGCAGGGCGCGGAAGTCGTTAACGTTAGTGAGGGTGGGGCCAGTCACAATGGAATCGCCTAGGGCCTCAAAAAAGCTATGGCCGTCATTATTATCTAAGCTGTCGCGCGGTGGCATTTTTTTCTGCCACGCACGCTCAATGGTATCGGGAGTGATGATGGCACCCGCGATGTCTTCGAGACCATCCACGCCATCGGTGTCTCCGGCGACACCATAAATATCGGCGGCCCCGTCTAAGGCGACGGCAACCGACAATAAAAATTCAACATTTCGTCCACCACGGCCATCCCCTTTGACGGTGACGGTGGTCTCGCCACCAGAAAGCAGGACGCAGGGGGCTTTTACGGGTTGGCCATGGGCTTTAACGCTCAGAGCAATACCTGCCATGACTTTACCGACGTCTTTGGCTTCACCCTCGATGCTGTCGCCCAAAAGAACGGGGGTAACTCCCGCTTTTTCCGCCACTTCGGCAGCTGCCAATAACGCCAACTGAGGGGTAGCAATCAGATGTGTGGTTACGGTGGAAACGCGTTGGTCGTCAGGTTTGACGGTTTCACCCTCGCCGCTTTCGAGTAAGCGACGTGCGCCTTCGGGCAAATCAATTTGGTAACGGCGAATAATTTCTAAGGCATCGGCGCAGGTGGTGGCATCACCAACGGTAGGGCCAGAGGCGATATCAATAGGATCGTCGCCAGGCACATCTGAAATTAGCAAATTAACAACTTTGGCGGGGTAGGCCGCTGCCGCTAAGCGCCCACCTTTGATATTGGATAAATGGCGGCGTACGCAATTCATCTCGGTGATGTTGGCCCCCGATTTGAGCAATGCGCGGTTGATGTTTTGCTTGTCTTCTAGGGTGACCCCTTCGCCAGGCAGGGGCATTAATGCTGAACCGCCACCGGAGATTAAGCAGATGACCAGATCGTCTTCGGTGAGGTTGCTGACAGTTTTTAAAATCGTATTCGAGGCCTTTAAACCAGCATCATCGGGTACGGGATGAGCAGCTTCTAGGATAGTAATATGTTGACACGGTACAGCATGGCCATAACGCGTGACGACCACACCTTCGAGGGGGCCTTGCCAGTTCGCCTCAAGTACACGAGCCATTTCTGCGGACGCCTTACCGGCACCGATCACAATGGTGCGGCCTTTGGGGGCGGCAGGTAAAAAAGGAGGAATGCAACGCTCGGCTTGGGCAGCGCCCACAGCGGCAGTAAACATATCCTCAAGCAGTTTGCGCGGCTCGATATTCATGTGGCTTGCTCCTGTATAAG
>DWUQ01000099.1 GCA_019120675.1 Candidatus Paenalcaligenes intestinipullorum
AAAGGCGTCGACCAAGTACTCGACTTCGTCCTCGGATAGGGCCAAACCCATCTGTTGGTTTGCGCTGTCCAATGCGGGCTGCCCTTGCCCAATCACGTCAACAAAGCGCATGTCTTTGCCGTCGAGCTCAACAAAAAGCTGATCGGCTGTAAAGTTTTGATCCACGACCATTTCAGTCATGCGATCGTGCAGCACATTGGCAAGCTGTGCTAACTGCTCAGCGTTTATTTTTTTGCTACTGAGCCAGCCCTTTTCGGGGGTAATCACAAAACGCAGCCCCCGCTCAAGGCGTTTCACCCCAGCAATGCCGCAGTTTTTAACAATATCCGTCGCTTTGCTGGCCCAAGGGGAAAGGGTGCCGATACGTGGAATCACGCGTAACACCACCTCATTCTCAGCGACGTTCGCATCGAACACCGCTTGACCATCGTCCAGTAGCGCTGATAACTGCTGCTGTGCAGGCTCATCAAAGCGCATCGGCTCTACCCATAGGTAATATTCGTAATAGCCTTGTATGGCCTGTATGGGCAAACCTAGCTTTTTAAACTGCGCTAATAAGCGCTCTTGGCGGAAAGCAGAGAGAAAGGCAGAGCCGGGATAGTGCAAGTAAGAGTTCACGATGTCGACTGGGCAAAAAAATAATAAACCGTAGCAATCAGATTGACGCTACCAAAAGGGTGTGACGTTGCCACTTAGTAGCCAAGCTCGGGGTCGGGCTCAGCCAGCTCGGTGGGGTAAGAAACTTCTAGAATATCAAGCTCCTGCACGCCACCTGGGGTACGTAAGGTCACGGTGTCCCCTTCGTGGGCTTTGGTTAAAGCACGCGCTACGGGTGACACCCAGCTAATTTTACCGTTTAGGGGTTCGGCCTCGTCTACCCCTACGATGGTAACTGTGGTTTCTTCGCCTGCAGAGTTGGCATAAACAACGGTTGCCCCAAAAAACACTTGATCTCGATTGGGTTGCATGGCTGGATCAACGACTTCGGCGGATTGGATACGTTTGGTTAAAAAACGAATGCGTCGGTCAATCTCGCGTAAACGCTTTTTGCCATAAATATAATCACCGTTTTCCGAGCGGTCACCATTTGAGGCCGCCCACGACACCACCTGCACCACTTCAGGGCGCTCGGTATTCATGAGGTGGTTGAACTCGCGATGCAGGGCTCGATACCCCTGCACCGTAATGTAATTCTTCATGCCAGACGGTAAGCTGGGTTCGGGTAAGTCGAGCTCTTCTTCTTGTTGGTTGTCTTCATTAACAAAGGCTTTACTCATCTTGACTCCATGGATGAAATCTTTAGTCGTTAAGTAGTCAGCCAATCTTGCCATACTGTGGCTAAGTCTGCAGGCGTAGGCGGTAAACAGCCGATATCCAAGCGACCTTTGCCAGGTCCGTGAAAGTCCGAGCCACACGACACCTCGAAGCCAAAGCGTCGAGCCACCTGCGCATACGTGGCGTACTGGTCGGAACGATGACTGCCCGTAATTACCTCAATCCCTACCCCTCCTGCCTCTTTGAAGTGTCGAAAGAGCGCCTCGAATTGTAGGTCAGTGAACTCGTATCGGCCAGGGTGCGCGATCACGGCCTTGCCCCCGGCTTGGGTAATCCATGTGACGGCTTCATCCAAGGTTGCCCACTGCATCGGCACGTAAGCCGGTTTGCCATCGCCCAAATAACGTTTAAAAACGTCGTTGATGGTTGGGCTGTAGCCCTTATCTACTAAAAAACGAGCAAAGTGGGTGCGACTAATCAGCTCAGGATTGCTCACATACGCTAAAGCACCGTCGTAGGCATTGGCAATGCCGAGCTGCTCGAGCTTGTCGGCAATGGCTTGGGCGCGAACGATGCGCCCTTGGCGAATATACGCCAAGCCATCGTACAGAGCCACATTACGCTCATCCACATTTAAACCCACAATATGCACCGTGCGGTTGGCCCACGTTACGGAGACTTCTACACCACTGATAAACTGTATACCATGCGATTCGGCGGCAGCCCGTGCAGCAGGCAGGCCACTGAGCTCATCGTGATCGGTGAGCGCCCAAAGTTGTACGCCGTTGTCAGCGGCGCGTTGCGCGACCGCTTGCGGGCTAAGCCAGCCGTCTGATGCGGTGGAATGACTATGCAAATCAACATTAAGCCCACTGGGGCGTGTCATAGGCTAGGTCTCCAGTAAAAAATGGTGGGCAACCGCTAATTGGCTCATAAACCGAAAGGTAGGCCAATGTCCGACACCCGCTACTTCGTGCAAGCTTGCGCGTGGGTGGCGTTGCATCATGGTTTGCGCAGTTTGTGCCGTGAGCAAGCTTGAATGCTCGCCACGTAATATAAGGATAGCACCTGGCCACAGCTCGTAGGCTTGCCAGAGTAAATTTTCTGCGACCTGCATGGTATCGAGGGCACGTTTTTTGGAAAGGAATGGCTAAATCGGTGGCAATCAACGCCCTCTAATGCGGAGCCGACACACTCAATGTGGTGCGCATTAAGACGAGCTAGTAAGGCCAACAAGTCAGAGACACATTGAGGCACGATGCATAGGTCTGGGTCCAGCAACCAATCGGAACACCCTCGGCCCACCAATAATGACCTTTAATCGCTTAAAACCATAAAGCACAATTAAAAACGTTGGCTATCTTTTGGATGACTGCCCTTCGTTAGAGGGTGTTGCCAATATTTAGGATGCTCCAC
>DWUQ01000100.1 GCA_019120675.1 Candidatus Paenalcaligenes intestinipullorum
GCTGAAAGGTACTGTTGTATTCCAGCTCTGTTGTGGGGTGAGGGTTGGCGGCCTGAAAGCGTTGGAAAATTTCTGTGCGAATCTGCTTATTCATGGGAAGCGGTTTGACGCTGCTGGCGACGGGCCCGGGCACGAGCGAGGGCATCCGCGATATTGTTTTGTCGCTGTTCCGCATTATCTAAAGCGGTCGTGATTTTGGGCTTGTTGGCCAAAAGACGCCCAGTAACGCTGTGAGCGTCTTCGCTTTGTTTGCTGGCCAGACGCTGTAAACGAGCTTGATAGTTTTGCTTGGCTTGCGAAGCGAGCGCGTCGGTCCAAGCGTGGCCTACCGGCTGCATCTGGATGCAATCTACCGGACAGGGCGCCACACAGAGGTCGCAGCCGGTGCACCGATCAGGCAAAACGGTATGCATGCGTTTGTTGGCGCCCACAATGGCGTCGACGGGGCAGGCTTGGATACATAACGTGCAACCAATGCAGTGTGCCTCGTCAATTACGGCCACGGCTAGGCCAGTGAAGTCACCACAGTCAGGGTTAAGCGCTTGAACAGCTTGGCCTGTGAGTGCTGCTAAGCGCTCAATGCCCGCTTGGCCACCGGGGGGGCAGCGGTTGATGGCTTCACCCTGAGTGGCAATCGCTTGGGCATAGGGCAGACAGGCCTCGTAGCCACAGCGGGTACACTGAGTTTGCGGCAGCACCGCATTAATACGCTCAACCAGTGCGGCTGGAGAACTCATTACAGGCATAAAACAAACTAAACATTTGAAATGGAAAGAGGGGCAAGGGGATAGTTAGCGCTCAAGGTATTGGAGCTTGTCGTCGACGCCGTTCCAGTCATCGGCGTCCTCAAGGGGCTTTTTCGAGCGGTTGATCATGCCAAATACTGGACTAAGCTCGGCGTTGAGTTCGATAAAGTGCATTTGATCGGCGGGCACGTCCTCTTCGGCGAAAATGGCGTTAGCCGGACACTCGGGAATACAGACCGCACAATCAATGCACTCGTCGGGGTCAATTACTAAGAAGTTTGGCCCTTCACGAAAGCAATCGACGGGACAGACATCCACACAGTCGGTGAATTTGCATTTGATACAGTTTTCGGTCACCACGTGGGTCATTTTTTGCTCCAGCGAAAAACAGTGGCCACGGATACATGGCCTAAGTCGGCGCTGCAGATTATGCAACGCATTGTGTCAATAAATTAGGATTAAAAGGTATTTTAACGCGTTCTAGGGGGAAGGTTATGCGTTTGGACAAGAGTTTGCGCAGAATGTTGCCTAATTTTAGGTACTCGTGTTAGGGACTTATCCGCGTTAGTATAAATAGTGTTGCTCGATGTCTTAACTTTTCCTTGTGCGTGTATGACTACCAAAACTGCTGCGACCAATACCCCTACACCGCTGGATGCGACGTGGTTGGCACGCGTCACCGCGGACTTGGACCCCCATGGTCAGGCCTTGCTTGAGCAGGCGCGTGATTATGCGGTGGTGGCGTTGCAAGATGCGTTAGCCAGCACCAGCGAGCCCTTAAGTGCCCATGCTGCCCATACCGTTGCGATTTTACAAAGCTTGGGCTCAGACGCCGCCACACGAGCCAGTGCGCTGTTGGCGGTTGCTCCTGAGCCTGCTCCTCAAAGCAATGGCAGCCAGGACACGCGTATTCAAAACCTATTTGGCTCTGAGGTGGCAACTTTGGTACAAGGTACGCGCGCCTTGTATAAGCTCAGCACCTTTACCGCCAGCCATGACAGTGCGGCGACTGCCAAAAACGATCAGCAAGAAATGCAGCGCCGCATGCTGTTGGCAATGGCGGTGGACTTGCGCATTGTGTTGCTGCGGCTCGCGTCTAGGCTGCAATCGTTGCGCTGGTACGCTGCTAGCAAGTTACCATGTCCTGAGCCTTTTGCTCGTGAAACACTTAATTTATATACGCCTTTAGCCAACCGGTTAGGGATCTGGCAGCTAAAGTGGGAAATGGAGGATCTGGCCTTTCGTTTTCTGCATCCACAGTTGTATCGGCAAATTGCCCAGCAGCTCGAAGAAAAACGCGTGGAGCGTGAAAGCTTTATTCGCGAGGTGGAGCGGCAGTTGATCCAGTCGTTAGCTGAGGAAGGGGTCAAAGCCGAGGTGTATGGGCGCCCCAAGCACATCTACAGCATTTGGAACAAAATGCGCAACAAACAATTGGAATTTAACCAATTGTATGATTTGCGCGCCCTACGCGTGATTGTGGAGGATGAGCGCAGTTGTTATACCGCCTTGGCCTTAGTTCATGCATTGTGGACACCAGTAGCGGCTGAGTTTGATGATTACATCTCACGCCCCAAACCCAACGGATATCGCTCTTTGCATACGGTAGTGAGTGATGCGCAAGGCCGTAGTTTTGAAATCCAAATCCGTACGCAAGCCATGCATGAGTTTGCTGAGTATGGCATGGCGGCGCATTGGCGCTACAAAGAAGCCGGCGCAGCGGGCGGGACTGTAGCGGCTACGCCTGAGGAGCAAAAAATCGCTTGGATGCGACAGCTGTTGTCGTGGAATCCAGAGGGTATGGCTGCTGCTGCAGACGACACTAAGTCGACTCCGTCTGGGGAGGTTTCTTCTGACGACGCCTCTGTACCATTATCTTCCACTCAGGTTGCAGGGAAGGGGGCGTCGCTATCCGCTTCCCAGTCTGAGGCCGCAGGCAGCGCCCCAACGGCGCCCAGTACGCCCAGTCATATTTATGTGCTGAGTCCTCAGGCGCGCGTCATTGAGCTGCCCTATGGCGCCACGGCTGTAGACTTTGCCTACTATTTGCACACGGATTTAGGGCATCGCTGCCGAGGTGCCAAGGTCGATGGGCAAATGGTGTCCTTACATACACCGTTGCGTACCGGCCAAACCGTCGAGATTATTGCGGCAAAGTCTGGCGGCCCGTCTCGTGACTGGCTCAATCCACAGCTCGGTTTCTTGGCCAGTCCCCGTTCTCGTGCCAAAGTACGGGCGTGGTTTAACGCGGTCGAATTGCAGCAGCGCATTGCTCAAGGACACCAATTGGTCGAAAAGGAGCTCCAACGCTTAGGTAAAACCGCCACCAATCTCGAGCACCTCGCGCAGCGCTTAGGCTTTGCCAAGGCGGATGATTTGTATGTCGCCGTTGCCAAAGATGAATTTAGTCTGCGCCTAATTGAACAAAGCTTTAAGCAACCCACCGCTTTAGAGGACGATGCGGAGCCTCAGCGTATTTTTAATAGTCACTCCAGCAGTGTGGCACGTACGGGAAAAAGTGGTGTGCTGGTGGTGGGCGTGGATTCCTTAATGACCCAATTGGCGCGCTGCTGTCGTCCGGCTCCTCCCGATGCCATTGTTGGTTTTGTGACGCGTGGTCGCGGTGTATCGATTCACCGCGCCGATTGTCGTTCCTTCGCTGGGGTAGCACAAATGCAGCCTGAGCGTGTCATTGAGGTGGCATGGGGTCAAACGGGTGATACCCTTTATCCTGTGGATATTTT
The DNA here is from genome assembly GCA_019120675.1 of Candidatus Paenalcaligenes intestinipullorum. Taxonomy (GTDB): domain Bacteria; phylum Pseudomonadota; class Gammaproteobacteria; order Burkholderiales; family Burkholderiaceae_B; genus Paenalcaligenes; species Paenalcaligenes intestinipullorum. The sequence goes on from DWUQ01000100.1 coordinate 3,491, forward strand.
AGTTAAAACACCTGAGCGTCCGAATCTATTGCGCGACTTATCTGAAGTGTTTGCTCGCTTACGCCTGAACGTTGTGGGGGTAAACAGCCAAAGTCGTCGCTCTTTAAGCCAAATTTTGTTTACCATAGAGGTAAGCAATGGCGAACAAATCCAACGTGCACTGACTGCACTGCAAGAAATTCCTGGTGTCGAAGCCATCCGCCAATAATTTTCCAAGCTGCTAAAATACCGCAGCTGGGTGGCCGGCTTCCTGGCGCTTGATACTGATTATTTAATTGAGAGTAAACGCTTTGAAATCTTACGCATATCCGGATCAAAACGGACGTTTTGGGCAATTTGGTGGCGCTTTTGTGGCCGAAACCTTAGTGCATGCCCTCGACGAGCTTCGCACCGCTTACGATCGCTACAAAGACGATCCCGAGTTCCTCAACGAGTTTGCTTACGAGCTTAAGCATTTTGTGGGGCGGCCCTCGCCGGTCTACCATGCCCGCCGTTGGTCCACGGAGCTGGGTGGCGCACAAATTTGGTTCAAACGCGAAGACTTAAACCACACTGGTGCGCACAAGGTCAACAATTGCATTGGGCAGATGTTGCTGGCCAAACGCATGGGCAAGACGCGCATCATTGCTGAAACTGGTGCGGGGCAGCACGGTGTTGCCACCGCCACCGTGGCCGCACGCTATGGCATGGAATGTGTGATTTATATGGGCGCCGAGGATGTCCGTCGTCAGGCGCTAAACGTGTATCGCATGCGCTTATTGGGGGCCACCGTTGTGCCCGTGGACTCGGGCTCAAAGACCCTCAAAGACGCCCTCAACGAAGCTATGCGCGATTGGGTCACCAATATCGAAAACACCTTTTATATTATTGGTACGGTAGCGGGCCCGCACCCGTATCCCATGATGGTGCGTGATTTCCAGTGCGTGATTGGTAATGAGTGCCTAGAACAAATGCCTAGCGATGCCGGTGCTCAGCCCAACTACATCGTGGCAGCAGTAGGCGGCGGCTCCAATGCCATGGGGATTTTCTACCCTTATATCGATCACCCTGATGTTAAGCTGATCGGCGTCGAGGCCGCAGGCCGAGGCTTAGACACCAATGACCATTCGGCCCCACTCAACAAGGGCGCAGTCGGCGTGCTGCATGGTAACCGCACTTATCTTTTACAAAACAGTGCGGGGCAAATTCAGCGCACCCACTCGATTTCGGCGGGCTTGGATTATCCTGGAGTAGGCCCCGAACACGCTTGGCTCAAAGACTTAGGTCGGGCCACCTACGATGTGGTGACCGATACCGAAGCTTTACAAGCGTTCCACGATTGTTGCCGCATCGAAGGCATTATTCCAGCACTCGAATCCGCCCATGCGATTGCATCGGCCGTGCGTTTGGCCCCGACCTTAAATCGCGAGCAAATTATCTTGGTCAATTTGTCTGGCCGAGGCGACAAAGATATCCACACGGTGGCCGAGTTCAGCGGCATCGAGCTCTAATTGGGGAATAACCTTGACCACACAATCAAATCCACGTTTGCAAGCCACGTTTAAGCGCTTGCAAGACAAAACCGCTGTGGTGCCCTATATCACCGCAGGCGATCCTTCTGTCACCGCCACGGTACCGCTTATGCATGCACTCGTGAAGGCGGGAGCCGATGTGCTGGAGTTGGGCGTTCCTTTTTCGGACCCCATGGCCGATGGCGCGGTCATTCAGCGTGCAGCGGAGCGTGCCGTAGCTCGTGGTGTGGGCTTACGCGAAGTCTTGCACATGGTGGCCGACTTTCGTCAGCACGATACCCAAACGCCTGTGGTGCTCATGGGCTATGCCAACCCGATCGAAGCCATTGGGCAGGCCGACTTTGCCAAATTGGCGGCACAGGCGGGGGTTGATGGGGTGCTGACGGTCGATTATCCACCCGAGGAAGCCACCGAATTTTTTGAACAGCTCAGCACTCATCAGGTTGATCCTATCTTCCTGTTGGCACCCACTTCTACCGAAGCCCGAGTACAGCAAGTGGCTAAGGTCGCTCGTGGTTACATCTATTATGTTTCCCTCAAAGGCGTCACCGGTGCGGGCACCCTCAATACCGATGCAGTGGCTCAGCATGTGCAGCAAATTCGTCAACACACTCAAATCCCCATCGCGGTTGGTTTTGGTATTCGTGACGCGGAAAGTGCTCAACGCCTTTCTGCCTGCGCGGATGCAGTAGTAATTGGCAGTAAGCTCATCGAAACGATGGAGGAGGTGTACGCCCAAACTCCACAAGACGATGCCGCCATTCAGGCCGCCGCACAGTGGTTGCAGAAAATACATGCTGCGCTCAACTAGCCGTTAGGCTGCTTACAGGATAAAATCCTACGCTTGGATGCAGGCATGTGGCGTGCATCCACCAAATTATGAACTTAGCAATGCATGCGTTCGGCCTTTCTGGTCCGCGCATTGCCATGAGGATTGCACCCAATGAGTTGGATCCAGAAAATTCTGCCCCCGCGTATCAACCGCAAAGAATCCAGTAGTCGTGTACCCGAGGGCTTATGGGTAAAATGCCCATCATGCGAGTCGGTACTCTACAAAGAAGACCTCCAAGCCACCCTTCATGTGTGCCCCAAGTGCTCACACCATATGCGGATCAATGCACGTACTCGTCTCGATACGCTTTTAGACAAAGAAAGCCGCATCGAGATCGGCGCGAACATTCGGCCCATGGATCCGCTAAAGTTCCGTGATTCCAAAAAGTACCCAGACCGCCTGACGCAAGCCACACGCAGTACTGGCGAAACCGATGCCATGGTCGTTATGGGCGGCACCATTCTAGCGGTGCCTGCTGTGGTGGCGGCCTTTGATTTTGAGTTTATGGGTGGCTCCATGGGCTCGGTCGTTGGGGAGCGTTTTGTGCGAGGCGTCCAGCATGCCATCGCCACACGCTCAGCCTTTATCTGTGTGGCCGCCTCGGGAGGCGCACGCATGCAGGAAAGCTTATTTTCCTTGATGCAAATGGCCAAAACCAACGCCATGCTGGCCCAGCTTTCGGATGCGGGCTTGCCCTTTATCAGTGTGCTCACCGATCCGACTATGGGTGGTGTGTCCGCCAGTTTTGCCTTTATGGGGGATGTGGTCATTGCCGAGCCGAACGCTTTGGTGGGCTTTGCAGGTCCTCGCGTCATTGAGCAAACGGTACGTGAAAAGCTCCCTGAGGGTTTCCAGCGGGCGGAGTTTTTACTCGCCAAAGGTGCGGTCGACATGGTGATCGATCGCCGTCAGCTGCAGCTCGAACTCGCCAAGCTCATCGCACTGCTGATGCGCCAGCCTGCTGAGTCGGTAGAAAAGCCCGCACCCATCATTACACCGGTCCCTACTGCGGATGTGCCACCCGCGGTTTAAGTTTCTGGTTAAGCATTAAAAAATCCCAGTGTGTTCATAACACACTGGGATTTTTTATTGACGAGCCCTATGAGCTCTTACTGCTGGGTTTCCACTTGCTCTAAAGGCTGGGCTGCTTCAAGGTTGACGGCTTTACGAGGGCGGCCAAGCTGTACAGGGGGAGCCTGATAAGCGGTTTGGTCAGTAGGGACGGCAGTCTCAACAAGCTGTAGGCCTTGGGCTTGCAACTCGTTTTCCAACTGGGTATCTACCAATGGCTGTACGGTGTCCGGCTCTGTGTTCGCCATCTCGACTGCTTCAACGACTGTTTGCGAGCCAGGAGCTTCTGTCGTGTCTTCGCTCGGTGTTTCAGCCTCAACAGTGGGCTCATCAGCGTTCATTGCAGTTTGCACAGGCTCAGCGTTCGTCTCTTTGGCAGCGGGCTCTGTGTTAAACACTTCATCAGAAGACGTTTCAGAAGGCGCTGCAGAGGCTGCTTCGATAGCTGTTGTGGGCTCAGCAGGCGTGGCAGCAGAAGCTGTTTCCATGGAGGTCATTGCATCGACCGTTTCAACCAGCGGTTGTGACGTCGCATCCACTGCATCGTGGGGAGCTTGCGCGGGCTGGGCATGCGTTTCCGCTACTGCAGGGCTCGCTACTGCGCCACCGGTTTCCACCTGTACTAACGCCTCGGTGACGGGCTGAACGGTTGGGCGTGTGCGTTTTGGGGGCGTAGCTGGGGCGCTAGGCGCCTCGTAAGCGCGCAGATCCAAGGCAGCGTCTTGACGTGTTTCAACCAGCTGTAGGCTGCCCGTAGTGACCGACTTACCGACCTCAACGCTTTCAGAGATCTCACTTGCTTTGGTAGCTTCGACGGCTTTGACCGTTTCATCTGCTTCAACAACGTGAGCGGTTAAGGCTTCTGCAGGGGTCGTAGCGATTAGCGGTTCGTCATCGTCATTCGTATCAACAACGGATACAAATGGGCTTTGAGAGGCTTCATCGGCCTGAATCACAGGGTCTGTGGCCAAAGCTTCGGCTTGGTTAGCGGGCTCTTTTGTTGCCACTTTTGTAGCAGGTTGATTGCTGTGATCCGCTGCAGGAGTATGCGGCTCATGCAACGCTGAGGCATCAAAAGAGGGGGTGACATGCGCGACATAGCTTTCTGCTTGATCCGCCTCGGTTGCGTTGTCGACCTGTTTTTGATCCGTTGTTGACTCGGCAGTGCGACGACCGCGGCGGCTACGGCGACGACGGCGGCGGCGCTCAGGATCAGCCTGCTCAGTCTGCTCACCGTCTGCAGTGACGGTATTGACCGCTTTGCTCGTGTCCTCAGCTTGGGGCGTCGATTCAGTCGGTTTGGAACTGGGCTGATCGGCTGACGACGCTTGCGTGTCAATGGCTTCATCAGTGGTGTGTTCGACTGTGGAGGTGGTGTTGTCTGTTTGATCACGACGGCGACCACGGCTGCCACGACAGCGGCGATTGGGTGAGAGGCTGTTTTCCTCGGTAGAAGCGGCTGGACTATCGTTGCGGC
>DWUQ01000101.1 GCA_019120675.1 Candidatus Paenalcaligenes intestinipullorum
AGGCAGTTTCATAAAGAGAATACTCCATATTTATTACCATTTCTTAATGCATTGCATCGCAAAGTAATAATCATGGAGCATCTTGATTTTAATTTCCTTAGTGATAATCCCTTAGATCATTATGGTAGGTATTAAATTGCCCACCCACCCAAATAAAACACAGCCAAAGCAATCGCAATTAGTACCGTACCGATATTCAGTTTCGCCCACTCACCGGATACCAAACGGCCCAACACCAACGTACAGAAACCAATCATGATGCCGGTGACGATATTGCTGGTCAGCACGATAAATACGGCACACACCATGCCAGACAAGGTATCAACACGGTCGTCCATTTTAAAGTTCGTCACATTGCTCAACATAAGCAGACCGACGTACATTAAAGCTGGCGCAGTGGCATAGCTGGGTACGAGATTCGCCAAAGGCGATAAGAACAGCATCAGTAAAAACAACAGGCCCACAAAAATTGACGACAAGCCCGTACGTGCACCCGCAGCCACCCCCGCGGCAGACTCAATGTACGCCGCGGCAGGTGCGCCACCTAAACCAGCCGCCACCATGGACATAGCCGAGTCTGTTGCCAAAGCCTGTTCACCATTAATAATGCGACCCGTGTGATCGATTTGCTTAGCCTGCGCAGCCACAGCACGAATGGTGCCGGTTGCATCAAACACCGCTGTCATCACCAAAGCCAATACGCTAGGCAAAACCAACAGATTCAGCGCACCCATAATGTTCATTTCCTGCACGCCCCAGCTCAGTTTACTCAGCGTAGGCAACGCCACTACACCCTGATACTGGACTTGCGGATCAATCACAAAGCCGATAATCGACAACGCAATAATCACAATAAGAATGCCACCGGGTACACGGCGTTTTTCCAAGCCGAAGATAGCGGCTAAGCCAACCAGTGCCAGCAAAGACGGTAAAGCATTCAGATCCCCTAAGGCCACGGGTAAACCAGGAGCAGGGTTTTTAACCACTAAGCCGATGTTGTTGGTGGCAATTAAAAATAGGAATAAACCAATGCCGATCCCCGTACCTTGCGCCACCCCATATGGCAAGTTATGCAAGATCCAACGGCGCACCCCGGTGATGGAAATCAAACTAAAAATTGCCCCCATCAGGAAAATAGCGCCTAGTGCTACCCCAACGCTTAACCCTCGTCCCAGCACTAAGTCAAAGGCTGTAAAAGCGGTAAGCGAGATCGCACAGCCGACAGCGATTGGTAATTTGGCCCACAGCCCCATAATGATGGAGCCAATGGCACTGACCAAACAGACGGCTAAAAACACCGATCCCGTATCAAAACCGGCGTCGCCCAGCATCCCCGGCACAACAAAAACCGAGTACACCATGGCTAAAAAAGTGGTAACACCTCCAATTAACTCTTGGCGTACCGAGGTGCCCTTTTGTGAAAGTTCAAAATAACGCTCAGCCCAAGAGCGTTGAGATAGGCTAGCCGTAGCGGCTGCGGGCTGCTGTGCTTGATTCAACATTTTGCTGTCTCCGAAGCCCTTCCACCATATCCAGCAGTTGGCGGAAAGGACTTGTCGTTATATCTGTTAGGTCAGGACATTGTAAAAAGTAGTTTTACTGTGTTTATTCGTCGCCGCTGATATGGCATATCACTGCAATCGTACAGCCGCTCAAACTCAGCGTTTACTGACACGGAAACCACAATTTCAAGGGTTTATCCTAGTTCGCCAAAAGCAAATAATGTCGATCAAACCAGCACTTACTCTTCAGGCCCTGGCCTCAAGGAACAAAAAACGGCTACGCTTTCCCTGTCTCGAACGCTCTCTTTCCATTGCCGTAGAGCGATTAAATGTCTCTTTTGGGTAGGAGTTGATGTTTGATGGAAGTCGACTTCTCGTGGAGGTCAATTTTTAGCGGCAGTCGATTTTTGCGTAATGCTTAGCATGGGTTACAATTACTCTCGCAGGCGGAAACCGTGGCTCTGCTGATGGCGCTCAACCACGCCTACTCTTAATATTTGTTCGACCGGGACGGGCCGGCTCTTATTAACTCAGAGCCGCAAAGGCTCTGCGGAGTAAAACCTTGATTACCCTTAGTCCTTTTAAACGCCGCTTAGTGTACGTAGGCGTGTTCGAAACCTTCGCTATTATTTTCTCTACGGGCATTTTGATGCTGCTCAGTAAAAGCGCAGCTCAAGACTCATTGGCGGTCGCCGTTATGGTGTCTGTGGCAGCTGTCGTTTGGAATTATGTGTTTAATACTGCCTTTGAAGCGTGGGAGCGCAAGCAGCAAATCATGCAGCGCACCTTGCGTATACGCTGCTTGCACGCAACAGCCTTTGAGGGTGGGCTGATTCTGATTTGTTTACCTATTTACATGCTTTGGTACCAAGTCGGAGTATGGAAGGCGTTCACTATGGAATTAACATTGTTAGTTTTTTTCTTGGTGTATACCTTTTTCTTTACCTTGCTGTTCGACAAGATTTTCACCCTACCGCATCAAAACCCTTGCGCGGCATAAACTCAGCCCCTGCCTCAATCGCCACACAGGCGGGCAATCCTAACTGCCGTGCAAACACTACATAGGATTGGGTATCGCCACTCGTACTTAACCAGAGCGTAGGCTGAGCGCTCAACGCCTTGGGCTGTGACCGCGTGTTGGCATCTAGTCTGAACGCGGCACGTAGAGGTAAATGTGCTAGAACGCTTTCTGCATGTGCTTGGGCAGGGTTAAGGAATGACACTTTTGGTGCCAAGGCTTCAAAGCGGTCCTGCACGAATGGATAATGTGTACAGCCTAAAATGATTGAATCCAGCGCAGGGGATTGTGCATACAAATGCATCAAAGCGTGCTGAATAGCTGTATCAATTTTAGTCGCGAAGCTTGCATTAGGGTGCACGCTGGCTTGCTCAACCCAGCTCGCCAAATGTGCGCTTGCCACTCCAGCCACCTCTACGCCAATCTGTTGCAATTGCTGAGCGTAACGGCCATTTGCAATCGTAAAAGGGGTAGCAATTAGCCCTAGTGTGGTGTTGGTCGGCCTTGCCTTTAATTGCGCGACCATCGGGTCAATGATCGAAATAATCGGACACTGATACTGCTGCTCATAGCGGGTGTACTCGGCCAGAGTAAGCGTTGATGAGATCGTATTGCAGGCTACTGCAATAACGTCTACCTTTTGGGCCGCCAAGAAAGACAGCATAGCCTGAGTACCGGCCCTTATCTGGGCTTCGGTTTTACTGCCGTAAGCCCCCTGAGCATTATCGGCCACATACACGACCTCTATGTCGGCGCGTAATGCAAATAAGGCTTGCACGGTGGTTAGGCCGCCCACCCCAGAGTCCAACACCCCAATACGCAGCATTACAACAACCCATGCCCAGTATTGGCTTTGGCTCGGCGATGATGGGTATAGTCCTGCACTAAGGTGGTGATGTAGACGGTAAAAATCGGAAAAACCGTCATGCCCACTATACCCAATGCCGTCGTTGAAATTTTGCCCAAAGCGGTGATGGGAATAATATCGGGTCCTAAAGTGGTGACCGTCATACCTGCCCACCACAAGGCATCGTAGTACGAACTGACCTGCTTATTGGTGGTGTACTCTGCAAAATAAAACATCAACGTCAAAAAATAGCACAGCGTAATCAACAAGGTCATATAAGAGATAAACAACCCGGTTACTCGACCTTTGCCTGCCATACCAATCAAGATAGCCAGTGCCACACTGCCTCGAACGAGCGGCACAAAGCGT
>DWUQ01000102.1 GCA_019120675.1 Candidatus Paenalcaligenes intestinipullorum
GAAAGTCACGATAAAACAAGGTCTTGCCCTGCTTTTGCAGCCCAATCGCATTGTAGAATTCAGCGCGTGGTTTACGGGGCAATAAGGACACCAAAAAGCTGACGTAGGCAGAAGGGGTGTCCATATCCACTAGGAAATAGGCGCGGGTAAAACTAAATAAGGTGCTTAGGTCATCACTTTGATCCAACAACGCATCAATTTCCAGTTGGCGGCTGGGCGTGTGGGTTAAGGCCAAAGCAAACGGGTAAATATGACCATGGTTAATAAAGCGTCCTACAGCGTAGGCCCCTTTATTGCGAAAAAAAAGCGAACGCAACACATGGACTTGGCAGTCGGCGCCAAAGCGAGGGCCTACCGTAGGGATTAAATGTTGACGAAAACTTCTAAAAATACGCTTTTGTAACGCGCGTAAATCCCGTGGCAAATCTGCAAAAGGCACGGCCAAACCGAAGTCTTGCAGCATGCGTTGTAGTAGTTGTGGCAAGCGTTCTTGTAAGGGGTAATAGACCCGAAACGCTGGCTCTGAGCCGTCTAAATAATCGGTCGCAACAGCAGGTCGTACAAACAAGAAGTCGTTATTAAAGTAATTGCGATGCAAGACGCGGCACGATACGGAGTTGAAAAACGTTTCTGCGCAATCGGGCTGTGGATGCTGGTGCAAAAGCTTCACGTAGGCGCGTTTGACGGCATACCAAAAGCTTTGTTGCTGCGCGTCCAGTTGGGTACTGTCCGGAGCGGATACGGGAGCAGCTGGGGACGCTGCCGATGGATCAGGTGCTGGTACCGCTGCGGTGATCGGCTCAGAGGCAGGCTGCGCCCGCAGCGCCGCACGGAGTAAGTGCGCACATTCCCGCACGCGGATATCATAATAATCCATGCGTTCTTGGGAGAGCTGTTGCATGGCCCCCCAAGAGGCCGACTCAAATAAAACTTTGGCGCGTTGGGCGCTGTATCGAAACAGCGCATAATGACGATTAAAGCCTTCTAAAATAGTTTGAGCGATCTCACGTGGCACTGGGCCTGAGTGCGGAACTTGAGTGATGTGAAGGTGGTCGGCATTTGGCATAATCGTCTCAAAATGGGTGAACCCTTAATGTGGTTATACCAAGCCATGCTCTCAATCAAAATCGGGTAAACCATATATCTTTAGTGGTAGAGGCCGCCTTACGAACACTGAGCCTTTTGTTAGCATACAAGCTCAGAGATTCGTCCTATAAAGAGTCAAACTACATTCGTCTCGCGAGCCGTTATCCCTAGGCTTACGCGCACATTTAAAGGAGACCACTGTGTCACAAGCGATTGCGTATCCTTATGCCGACGCCCAGCCAGAATTTGGGCAACTGTTTGAAATACGCGAAGGGGTGTATTGGGTGCGTATGCCCCTGCCCTTTGCGCTCGATCACATCAACCTATGGTTGATTAAAGACGAATGGCAAGGCCAAAAGGGGTGGACCTTAATCGATACCGGCGTCAACACCAGCAAGGTCAAGGCCTACTGGGAAGAAATTTTTAGTCAGCACCTCGAAGGCTTACCCATCCTACGGGTGGTGGTGACGCATATGCACCCCGATCATGTGGGGCTAGCTGGGTGGTGCTGCGAACGCTGGCAAGCGCCCTTGTTTATGAGCATGACCGATTACTTATTTACTCGCTTATGGATTGATGCTGCAGACGATGAAGGGGGTGGCCCGAATGGTCGTGCTGCGGCGCGTTTTTTTAAGCAGCATGGTTTGTTGGATGAAGCCTTGCAAACCGATATCGCTCAGCGTGCCTCGTATTTTCCCAATTTGGTTACGCCTATACCTCGACAGTTTCACCGGCTGACCAACGGAGAAAGCCTACAAATGGGTGGCCACGATTGGCGGATTATTGTGGGCTATGGTCATGCCCCCGAGCACGTGGCTTTATATTGCGAGGCTCTATCGCTATTGATTTCTGGTGATATGGTGCTGCCTCGTATTTCAACCAATGTCAGTGTGTTTGATTACGAACCCGAAGGCGATCCGCTGGGGTTGTTTTTGCATTCCTTACGCGATTTCGAACCCTTACCCGAGGACACGCTCATCCTGCCTTCGCATGGCCGTCCCTTTGTGGGCTTGCACACGCGTTTAGAACAACTGCACAGCCATCATCGCGATCGTTTGCAGGAGTGTTTGGCAGCCTGTGCTACGGGCCTAACGGCTTTTGAATTGTTGCCTGTTTTATTTAAACGCGAACTGGATGTGCATCAGTTGAGCTTTGCGTTAGGTGAAGCCATCGCGCATTTGCACCGATTGTGGTTTCAAGGCGTTGTGCGTCGCGACGTTGATGCCAAAGGTTGTTATCGCTTTTATGCGCTTGGACCTGTGTAAACGCTGGATTGGCTTTATAGTAATCTTACATTTTTAATACTGAGCAACTAAAAACTATGTCTGAACCTTCTACCCATCTTGATACTTATTTACTGCACGCTGGTTTGGCTAAGTTTGATGCCGATACGGGTGCGGCGCCAGTGGCGATGCCGGCGATGCGTTCCAGTACGGTACGCTTCCAAAATCTGGATGCCTTGGATCAAGCCCAAGCCCGATTAAACCAAGGCGAGCGTGTGCCGGTGTATGGTCGAGGGGGTTTGGACACCCATGCTGCCTTAGAGGAAGTGTTGTGTACCCTAGAAAAAGGGCACAAGGCCTATTTAGTGCCCTCGGGTATGGCGGCCATTAGCTTGGGCGTGTTGGGGGCGGTACGCCAAGGGGATCATGTGATCGTGGTCGATTGTGCGTACGCGCCTGTGCGTGTTTTTGATAAAGGTTTGGCTTCGCGACTGGGTATTGAGATCAGCTATGTGGCCCCTACCCTAGCCGCCATCCAAGCGGCCAAGCAGCCCAATACTCGTTTAGTGTATTTGGAGTCGCCCGGGTCATTGCTGATGCAAATGATGGATGTGCCAGCGATTGCGGCTTGGGCACGCGAGGCCGGCTTACGAACCGCTATCGATAATACTTGGGGCTCGGGTGTGGCGTATCAGCCTTTGGCCATGCACGTAGATATTTCCATTGTGTCCGCCACCAAATACATCTCTGGTCACTCGGATGTGATGTTGGGTGCGGTGGTTCTGGGCAATACGGAGTTAATCAAAGACTTTAACGCCGTATTCTATGGGCTGGGCTATTCGGTGAGTGCTGACGATGTGTGGCTGGCATTACGAGGGGTTCGCACCTTGAGCTTGCGCATGCAGCAATCGGCCGACAATGCGCTTAGCGTTGCGCAGTATCTTGAGCAGCAGCCCGAAGTGGTACAAGTTTATCACCCTGCTCTACCCAGCGATTCGGGTCATGCGCTCTGGCAACGTGATGCGTTAGGGTCTAATGGTCTGGTGTCGTTCAGCTTACAGGCTTCGGTTGAGCAAGCTCGCGCCTTTGTGGACGCCTTAGCATTATTTGGGATTGGCTATTCGTGGGGTGGCTTTGAAAGCCTCGTGCAGTTGGTGGACCCAAGCTTATCGGGCCCACACAGCTATTGGACGCAGCGGGATATACCCCTAATTCGTTTGTATACCGGCTTAGAGCACAACGAAGATTTACTCGCGGATCTACACCAAGCGTTTCAGAGTTTAAGGCAGGCTTAATCTGGTTTGGCTCGGCGTTGCTAGGGGTTGCCGAGCACCCGATCAATCATAAAAACGGCGGATCTTTTCCATTTCACGCCGATCACGCTTAGTCGGCCGGCCCATATCTAGGCTGTGTGCCGGCTCGGGGGCCAAGCGGCGTTGCTCGGCGGCTTGCTCACGCGCTTGGATGCTGGCTGCGGTTTCTTTGTACAAGGTTTGCGCCACACTGGCCGGCCCACGTACGAGGCTGAGCGCCTCCACGACCACAATCGTAGCCGGTGGCCGCTTTAGAATTTGGATTTCATCGCCCACACGAATTTCGCGTGCGGCTTTAGCAGCTTGGTTATTGACTTGTACGCGACCTTTTTTAATCTCTTCGGCAGCCAAGTTGCGGGTTTTATAAAACCGCGCTGCCCACAACCATTTATCTAGACGTGCTTTTTCCATAGCGTAACGTTATCGTTTTAGGAGCCTTGGTCTTAAATGACCACACTAAGTTTTAGTCACAACCCGCTTTATGTGCTGATGCTTGGTGCCTCAGTTAGGGACTGACCTAGTGTTCATAGTAGTCAATCTTCAGGCACAGTGGAATAAAGTGTCGCTACGTATGTGGTTTATTTTATGAATGGCCATGAACGCCCCCAAGACCCCCGCTTTAAAGGTTCACTCGAAGACACCAAGGAAAAATACCACGGTGGCAAGTACGACCTTTATGGCGAGGAAGTCAACGGTGTGCTGCTTGGTGCGCAGTCTACCCCGTCAGGTGGCGTTCTGCGTAAAGCAGACCGTCAATAAAGATCTTAAAGCCAATCAACGCGTCTTCCATTAGTCCGTTGGTATAAGCCTTGGCTACGCCTCTGCTCTCGTGCCTTAATACGCTCAAGAGCCCGTGCATAGCCAAGGTTTTTGTTTTTGCCTATGATGAATTGATTTGCGTTATGGGATGACTGCGTTAACGGTATCCTGATCATGCTTTTTCTAATCTAAAGGTTGAGTATGTCTATCTCTCCCCCCAATCCCGAGCACAACGCTTTGTTGGAATATTCAGTGGTGTTTACCGATCGGGCACTAAACCACATGTCCGAGGCCTTTCAGGGTGTCATGCGGGATATTTCACGTGTCCTTAAAACGGTCTATCGCGCTGATACGGTTGCGGTGATTCCAGGCAGTGGCACCTTTGGGATGGAAGCCGTGGCACGGCAATTTGCCACCAATAAAAAATGTCTCGTAATTCGTAATGGCTGGTTCAGCTATCGTTGGAGTCAAATTTTCGAGATGGGCAGCATCCCAGCCGATACTAAGGTCTTGTCGGCCAGCACCATACATACCGGTCCTCAAGCGCCTTTCGCTCCGCCCCCTATCGAGGAGGTCGTCGCAGCCATCCGCGAATACCAGCCCGATTTAGTGTTTGC
>DWUQ01000103.1 GCA_019120675.1 Candidatus Paenalcaligenes intestinipullorum
TTCTTTAAATTCAACAAATTTATTACCCCGAGCATTTTGAGTCTGCTGTTTATTGTCTGGGTGGCATTTTTGGCTTTTGGGTTTTTGATTAGTGTCTTGACGGCGTTTAGCAATGGTTTTTTCTTCGGTCTGCTGACTTTGATTGGTGGTGGAATAAGCTTTGCGTTGTTGTTGGTGTTCACACGTGTGGCGTTCGAGATGATGTTGGTGATTTTCTCCATCAACGACAAGCTGCAGGTACTGGTTGAGGATACGTATCGGGATTAGGCAGGTTAAGGATGCAACAACGCCCTTGCACTGTGGGAGTGCAAGGGCGTTGCTTTGGTTTTTTTACAGCTTAAGTGATCGTTACGCTGCTCGCTGAGTAGATGTAAGGTCTGATGCTACATCAGAAGCAGAGAAGAAGGCTGCTTTGATTTCCTCAGAGTTCATAGCAAGCAATGCTTCCTGGATACCCGCGCGGATCACCGAGGTGAATTCAGCTTTATGCGCTTCTACCGCTGCATGTAAAGAGAGGTAGTGAGAGGTTGGCATGGTGTTGATCCTAAATTAAGTAAGAGATATTTCTAACCAGCGTCCTGCTATTTTTGTTGTGATGGACTTGGTGAAAGTAGGAGAATTTGTAATGGTGTCATTCAGCTTGCGCAACACACCGAGCATTGCGTTGGTGCGGCCATAAATCTTGATGGTGCTGGAGCTATTACGGCCACTGATTTCAACTGTGCCCAGTACGGCTGCAAGCATCAGGTCAACGAGTGTATTCAAGTTATTGACATCTGTATCGTCAGCGAACTGTGGGGAGACGACAAGCTTAAGTAGCTTGGTTTGCCTTCTGCCATGAGGCCGCTGGATGATGTCAACTATAGCATGAGCAGCTGTGTTAGGGCTGTCTTTGGTAAAAATACCATAGGCATAGGATTCAAGATGCTTGTCTTCATATTGGATATGTGACTCTGTCCATTTAAAGAGATCTTGGTATTCAAGAGCAAAAAGATCGTCATCTTGCACCGCTGTTTGCCAATCTTGAAGAGTTAGATGTACTGACTCAAGAGAAAATCGTTGTAGCTGGTAACTCATGGTTTAGTCTGCCTAGTCCGCCAAAGCTCGGCTTGTTTAAAAGATAACAGAAAGATTTAGAAGTCAAACAGCGGTTGTGGGTATAGATAAATTTTTTTGACACTAACTCTTGAGGACTTATTAATCTTTTGAAGATAACAGCATTGCATTTTAAGAACCTTGCAAGATATTTATAACTGCTCCAAATACCAGCTCACGGTTTTCTTTAGCCCCGACTCAAAGCTTTCTACGGGTACCCAACCTAATTCATGCTGAATTTTGCTGGCGTCGATGGCGTAACGGACGTCGTGGCCGGGGCGGTCGTGGATGTGCTCAATGAGGTGGCGATAAGGGCGGCCGGCGCGGTGGGGGCGCAGCGCGTCTAATAAGGCACAAATGCTATGCACCACCTCGATATTTTGTTTTTCGTTGTGTCCGCCAATAGCGTAGGTTTCGCCTACCGTGCCTTGCGTTAGCACGGTATACAGCGCCCTTGCATGGTCTTCCACGTATAGCCAATCGCGAATTTGAGTGCCGGAGCCGTAAATCGGGATGACTTTGCCAGCGATGGCCTGCTTAATCACTACTGGGATTAGTTTTTCAGGGTATTGGTAGGGACCATAATTATTCGAACAGTTGGAAATCAATATCGGTAAACCATAAGTCCGATGCCAAGCGCGCACTAAATGATCGGCGCTGGCTTTGCTGGCGGAGTAGGGCGAGCTGGGGGCGTAGGCGGTGTTTTCGGTAAACAAGGCTTGTGTAGCTTTTGGGTCATCCTGGGGGTGGGGCAGGTCGCCATACACCTCGTCCGTTGACACTTGATGAAAGCGGAAAGCCGCCTTTTGCTGAGCGTTCAAAGACATCCAGTACGCGCGCACCGCTTCCAACAGGGTGTAGGTTCCTACAATATTTGTTTGAATAAACGCGCTGGGTCCGGCAATCGAACGATCCACATGGGATTCAGCGGCCAAATTCATCACCGCATCCGGCTGGTGCGTGGTCAGCACCCGATCCATCTCGGCTCGATCACAAATATCCACCTGCTCAAAGCGATAACGCGGGTGCGTGGCGACGCTGGCTAGAGCAGCCAGATTGCCTGCGTAGGTCAGCTTGTCGACGTTGATCACGTGCGTTGAGGTATGGGCAAGTACATGACGAATCAAAGCCGAGCCAATAAAGCCGGCACCGCCGGTGATGAGCAGTTTCATGGGTGGAAAATTTGGGATGAAGCGTAAAGCGTGAAGGTAAGTGCTGAGTGGGTAGTGGTGTGGATGGGAAGTTTGTCGTAAAGCTTAGAGTGTGGAGAAGTAACGTTGATTACAAAGGGGTGAGTTAGGGGGTCGATGTTAAAGCTTAGAGTGCAACGGTTGCTTATGCAACGCTCAACCTCAGCGAGAACAGGGAATGGCAGATCGTGAACAAAGTCGCTGTCTATGTAAAGCCCAACGAATTTATAATCGATTTTGCGCAAAAGTTGCGGTTTATAACTGTTTTTGCGCAAGAATAATCAAAATTTAGTCTATGATAGAGATTCTAATTGATATCTAATCGAGCTTAGTGCAGCTACTTACGCAGTCACACTCAAGCGCGCTTAGCGATCAAGGAAGTGATCGAAATGCCCGATCAGCAAATAGATCGGGTGATTCGGTCGATTGAGCAAAATAACGGTGTGCTCAGTAATGTGCTGGCGAAAGAGGTGCCGTTGTTTCAACAGCACCCTGCTGTGTGGGCGCAAGTGGTGGCGTCTGTGCGCCAAGCTCTACGTTTGCATGCTCGCACCAGCAGAGTAATGCGCAAATACCCCTTGGAACTCCTTGGGGTTTGGAAAGGCTAAGTCCCCAAACTTGCTGGTGCGGACACGTAAGCCTATGAGGCTTTCTGCTAGCTTAATCGCGGCACTGACACCCTCGATAACAGGCAGTTGGATCTCTTGACTGATGTGTTCGGTTAAGTCCGCCATGCCCCCACATCCCAACACGATGGCACCGATTTGGTCTTCCTCCTTGGCGCGACGGCATTCTTCAATAATTAAGCGTAGTGCTGCGTCTGGCTCATGCTCTAGGGTGAGTACTGGAATTTCTGCAGCACGAATCTTGGCGCACTGATCGTAAAAACCGTAACGCTTCAGCAGCTCTTCGGCAATGATGCGAGTGCGCCCTAAGGTGGTCACAATCGAGAACTTGGTGCTAATAAATGACGCCACATGAAAGGCGGCTTCAGCAATACCCAGAACAGGCGCAGTCGTGAGCTCACGAGCCGCCAGTAAAGCTGGGTCACCAAAACACGCGATGATGTAGGCATCGGTACAGTCGTGCTCGCCTTTGATGATCTCATCCAGCACACCCACCGCGCTCACGGTTTCGTCGAAGTGGGACTCAATAGAACGCGGGCCGCTGTCGGGCTGAGTGGCCACGATCTTGGTGCCGGGTGAAGCAATGCTTTGAGCAATATGACCGATTTTGTCTGTCATGCTGCGCGTGGTGTTGGGGTTGATGATGCGGATTTTCATTTTTTTGTCTCCTTAGATTCTTGTGGCAAGGGGGCGCTAAGCTCTTGTGCAACCCGATCTAAGATGCTTTTTAAGTCTGGCACTTGGTTTTGTTCGGGTTTGGTGATGATGCTGTTCTCGATTTCTTGTAGGTGCGTGCGCATCCAGTGTTCGGCTTCGTCCGATTTTTTGTTGCTAAGTAAACTAATGATTTCTTTATGCCGACTCGGCGGGCAGCCACACGATCCTGGCGCTCCAAAGGCCGCCATCACCAACGACGTACGTGCTACTAAATCACTCAGAAAGTTCGTGATGATTTCATTTTTAGAGATGCGAATCAGCTCAATATGAAAGCGACCTGATAAAAAGATCGACACTGAACGATCGTTGTTTTCCGCTGCACGCAATTCATCTGAGGCAATCTGCTTTAACAATGCAACATCGTCTTTGGTGATGTGCTCAATCACTTGCGCCATGGCTCCACACTCCAAAATCTGACGCGAAGCAAATAAGTCCCGTGCATCCTTTAGCGTAGGCTGCGCCACGGACGCACCATGGTTCATACGAATATCCACCAACCCCTCGTGCGCCAAGCGCTGTAATGCCTTGCGAATACTCGTGCGACTGACCTTGTACGTCTCGGCCAAAGCGTCCTCGGGCAGTTTGGTACCTGGCTCCAGCAAATTGCTGATGATGGCCGCGTTTAAGTGCGTGTAAATGGTTTCGTCTTTGCTTGCACGTTTGCCATCGGACGCTTTCAGAGTGGCAAGAGAGTAGGAAGGGTAATGATTTTTCATGGTTTTATTGTATACAGTATTTTCGTTGTTTCGTATTCGTTAATGAAGACTATATAAGAAAAAACCTGTTGAGGCATCTTTATAATCCTAGCGTTAACCCTATGCTATCACTGGAAATAGAGCCTCATAAGGAGGAGTTATAGCCTTTTTCCTATAACCTAGGGTTATTGCCAACAGCGATATATAGCCAGCTAGGTATACTAAATCCCACAGAAGATTGTATACAGTTTTCAGCTATGCTTTGTATGCAATGATTTGTGCAGTTCACAACCAGCGTCGCTTGGTGGCAGGAGGAAAGGCCAAGCGTTAGCACGCTACGTTAATTTTAATTATTAATAAAAACGAACACCCTAGGAGACCTTTATGTCTGAGTACACCTTAGCAGTCATGATCTTTGGTGTAGGTGTGGCCACATCCGTCATGCTTACCGGTTTTATTCTGGTGAACTACTTCCGTTATAAACGCGAAGAGGCCACCATGCAGGAGGACTAACCATGGAACAAGCCTTTTTATCCCCTGTCGTTGCGATTGGCATTGTGATCGCACTGTCCGTCGGCATATTGTTGTTTGGTCATGTGGTCAGCCGACGTTATGTGAAAAATGCCAACGATTACCTATACGCCGGGCGTAACGTCGGCCTTGCGTTAGGTACCGCTGCCTTGGTCGCAGCGTGGATCACTGGGAACACCACCATGGCTGCACCCGAGTTGGCCTATAACGTTGGGCTAATTGGTTCTATCGCCGTCAGCACGATGGGGCTATCGTTGGCGTTATTTGCACCCTTAGCACGTCGTATCAAACGCTTGATGCCTGAGGGGTACTCGTCGGGTGAATTTATCCGTCGTCGGTATGGTGAAGCCGCGTGGAAGCTTTACCTTGTGTTGGCTGTGTATTACTTCCTAGGCTTTTTAGTCACCCAAGCGATGGCTGGTGGCATTTTGCTGCAAGCCATTTCGGGTATCGACTATAAGTTTGGCATGCTGTGCATCATGATTGTGTGTACGTATTACACCCTTCGAGGTGGCTTAAAAACCATTCTAGCCACTGACTTTTTGCTGAGCATGATTATCTTGGGCACCCTGTTTGCCGTGGCCGCATGGGCATACTTTAGTTTTGATGTCAGCCAGATTTATAGTGGTACCTTGGATATGAAACCCAGCACGCTCAATATGGTGACCGCGGCCGGCTTGATGTTCTTGGGCAGTAATTTTCTGTTTGGGTGTGGGGAAATTTTCCACAGCAACATTTGGTGGCAACGGGTTTACGCTTCCAGCGAACGTACCGCCGCCAAGTCCTTTGCAGCGGCTGGCCTTATTTGGTTTGCTGTGCCCATTGTGGCGGGCTCGTTGGCGTATATTGCCATCAGTCAGAAATACGACATCCCTCAGGTCAACATGATCTTCCCCATCGTAGTGTCCAACACCATGGGTGTGGCGGGGGCGGTATTGGTACTGGTGATTATTTACGCGGCGTTAGCGTCCACCGTGGCCTCGTTGCTAACGGGTGCATCGGGCTTAATCGTCAATGACATCTACCGCGGCATCATTAATAAAAACGCCGACGACACCCAAGTACAAAAATACGTGCGCTACACCGTTGTGGCTTTAGCGTTGATTACCATCGCGGTGGCGTGGAACCCATTTGAGTCCTTGTATTTAGTGCTGTTGCTGACTGGACCTGCCGTGGCCTCAATGATTTGGCCTATTGTGTACGGCATTTACACCAAGCAAACCAATACGAGCTGCGCATTTTGGGCCATGTTGGTGGGGATGGCTGCAGGCTTGATGGCGTACTTCTTTATCTCACCCTATGCTGCCGCTGTGTTTTCTGCAGCCGCCTCGGGGATCATCGTCTTTGTGATGACCGCCTTAGCCCCCAATCATCGTTTTGAATGGAAAGAGCTGGATCACGCCAGTGACACCGTTCGTGCATAAAGGAGACCTCGTATGGTAATCGAATTTTCTCAAACGGCTTTCAACATTATCGTTGTTGGTTCCATTATTGGTGTTGGGTGCACTCTACTGTTCTTAGGGGGTGTGCTCATCAAGGAAATTAAGCAAAAACAACTTTGGTAATTCTATACAAACAAGGAGACAACCCATGACCGATCAACAATTTATGAAACAAGCTATCGAACTGGCACGTGACAACGTCGCAAAAGGTGGCGAGCCCTTTGGAGCAGTGCTGGTACGCAATGGCGAAGTTGTGGCCACAGGAGTGAATGAAACCTACAAAGAGCACGACTCCACCGCTCACGCAGAAATCCAAGCCCTACGCAACGCCAGCAAGCAACATGGCCAAGTGCGCCACTTCGATACCGTTATGTACGCCAGTGGCATCCCCTGCGCCATGTGCATGGCCGCCATGATCCAAGCTGGTGTGACCAAAGTCATCTATTGCGCAGGCGATGACATGGGCGAAGCCTATGGCTGGTCCACTGAGCACTTATACAAACGCATGCAAGGCGAATTAGGCAATCAGGGTATTGAGGTGGTGCACATGCCCGATCCGGAAAAGCTCAGCGTGTTTGATGCGTATAAAGAGAAGTTTGGCCTAGGGTCAAACGAGCATATGAAGGTGGATTAAATTGCTGCGGCAACGTTTGAGGGATCCATCTCTTCGCTATATCAGGAGACTATAGTGACTACAATAAACAAAACACTACAACCAGACATCACGTTAGGCGTGGGGTCTGATGAGACTGTGCATGAGATCGAGTCTGGGCAATACTGCCCGCAATTGAGTAATGCGGACTTATTACCCGTTAAGGTGCAAAATTGGTCCATGTACAACTTGTTCGCCATGTGGATGTCAAACGTACACAGCGTGGCGGGCTATGTATTCGCTGCGTCGTTGTTTACGCTAGGCATCCCAGGTTGGCAGGTATTATTAGCTTTGCTAATAGGTATCTCGCTTACAAATTATTTTGTGAATAAAGTG
This sequence comes from Candidatus Paenalcaligenes intestinipullorum, assembly GCA_019120675.1. GTDB lineage: Bacteria > Pseudomonadota > Gammaproteobacteria > Burkholderiales > Burkholderiaceae_B > Paenalcaligenes > Paenalcaligenes intestinipullorum. Next base: position 7,285 of record DWUQ01000103.1, read on the forward strand.
GGGTACATTGGCCAGACCTATCGCATCCCCTTTGCTGTATCTTGCCGAGTTAGTTTTGGTGTATATGGTGCCAATATTCCTGGGTTGATCAAGGCATTTATCGCCACATGTTGGTACGGTATTCAAACATGGGTGGCCTCCACAGCCATTATGTTAAGCGCATTACGCTTTTTCCCATCTTTAGCGCCATGGACCGAGGTGCACTTTCTCGGCTTGTCGTACTTAGGCTGGGTGGCGTTCTTAATACTGTGGTTCTTCCAGCTGGTGGTGTACTACCGAGGGTTAGAAACGGTGCGCCGATTTTGCGACTGGGCGGGTCCTGGCGTTTACGTGGTCATGTTTATGCTGGCTGCTTGGATCGTAGTGAAGGCAGGTGGCTTCAGTGAAATTAGTTTTACACTGAGCTCTGAGAAGCTAAGCGGTGGGGCCGCTGTGGGTATGTTTGTCACGGCCATTGCGCTGGTGGTCGCTTACTTTGCTGGGACGACATTGAACTTCGCTGATTTTGCGCGCTTATGCACCAGCCAAAAAAGCATGCGTCAAGGCAACTTCTGGGGCTTACCGATTAACTTAATGGCTTTTGCTTTGATCACTGTCATCACCACCTCCGGTGGGGTGCAAGTGTTTAATGAGCTGATTACAGACCCGGTTAAGTTGGTAGCCCGCATTGATAGTACAACCGCGGCGTTATTAGGGGTATTGACGTTTTCTATTTCGACGGTTGCCACCAATATTGTTGCCAACTTTATTTCTGCAGCCTTTGATATTGCTAACGCGTGTCCCAAGCATGTCAGCTTCCGTCGTGGAGGGGTAATCGCCGCCATTTTAGCGATTTTGATTATGCCTTGGAACCTATACAACAACCCTGTAATGATCCAATATACCTTAGGAGCGTTGGGCGCACTTATTGGGCCGTTGTTTGGTATTCTGATTTCGGATTTTTACCGAGTTCGTAATAAGCAGATCGATGTGGATCAGCTGTACACCACCAACCCTAATGGAAAGTACTGGTACCACAAAGGCTTTAACTTGACCGCTATTTATAGTTTGGCTATTGCGGGAGGCTTTTCATTAAGCGTCGCATTGCTGCCGATTTTTAGCTTGTTCTCGCCATTTTCTTGGTTTGTGGGGGCGGGGGTAGCGTATTTTGTGCATCCTATCCTGAGCAAACGCAACGAAGTAATCTCTTAATCAAATAGAAGACCAGGGTGAGGGGGCTCACCCTGAGTTAATCGGAGCATTTACCATGAAACAGCCTGACAAACATCTACACGTAGCACTGGATGAAGCAATAAGCAGTGTGACAGAAGGGGGCATGCCCTTCGGTGCAGCCCTCGTAATAGACGGTCAAGTGGTTGCAAAAGCACGAAATCGTCAGCTGCAAGACAACGCTTATTTCTCC
>DWUQ01000104.1 GCA_019120675.1 Candidatus Paenalcaligenes intestinipullorum
AATCATGGCCACTTTTAATCCTAATTGATGCAAGGCATCAATGGCGGGTTGCGTGGTTGGCTTGATGGGATCGGCTACCGCCAAAATGGCCGCCAACTGACCATCTATGGCTACATACAAGGGCGATTTCGCCTGCTGCCCAAGTTGCCGAGCGCGCTCTGTAAACTCAGCGACCGACAGGCCAAGCTGTGCCATAAATCGATCGGCGCCGATCTCTATGCGCTGCCCCTTCACCATGGCGCGCACCCCCATACCGGTAATGGAGTTGAACTCGTCGACGTCTTCAAGCGCCAAGCCTTCCTTTTGTGCGGCGCGAACAATGGCTTGCGCAATAGGGTGCTCCGACTTGGCCTCGACCGCTGCCACCCGTTGCAATACCTGATGACGCTCAAAACCTTCGACCAGCTCAAAATCCGTTAATGCCGGCTCGCCTTGGGTTAGGGTGCCGGTTTTGTCAAAAGCAACGACCTGGACGTTTTTAAGCTGCTGCAAGGCATCGCCCTTGCGAAACAATACGCCCAGCTCTGCCCCACGTCCAATGCCCACCATAATAGAAGTTGGGGTAGCCAAACCCATCGCACACGGGCAGGCAATAATCAGCACCGCCACCGCATTGACCACGGCAAAGGCCAAGGCAGGTTGAGGCCCGAGCCACAACCACAGCACAAAAGTCAGCACCGCTGCGGCCATCACGGCGGGCACAAACCACATCGTGACCTTATCGACTAAGGCTTGGATCGGCAGCTTTGAGCCCTGTGCTTGCTCAACCAAACGAATGATTTGCGATAACACGGTACCGCCTCCGGTCGCCGTGGTGCGCACAACAAGCGCCCCTTGCTGGTTGACCGTACCGCCGACGACGTCGCTGCCTGCTTCTTTGAGTACCGGTACGGGCTCGCCGGAAATCATGGACTCATCCACATAACTGCTGCCTCTTAGCACTTCCGCATCCACCGGAATGCGCTCACCGGGACGGATCTCGACCTCGTCGCCCACCTTGACCTGATCAATTGCCAGCTCCACCACGTGTCCGTCACGTCGCACGCGTGCGGTTTGGGCTTGCAAACCGACCAAACGCTGAATGGCCTGTGAGGTGCGGCCTTTGGCTCGCGCTTCGAGATAACGACCTAATAGAATTAAGGTCACAATCATCGCTGCGGCTTCAAAGTACACATTAACGGTGCCGGCAGGCAGCCATTGAGGCATAAATGTGGCCACCACCGAGTAGCCATAAGCGGCCAAGGTACCTACGGCCACCAACGCATTCATATCGGGCGCAAACCGCCATAAAGCGGGTAAACCTTTGGTGTAAAACTGTCGCCCCGGGCCAATCAACACCAAGGTGGTTAAGACAAACTGTATTTTCCAGCTTAACGACAACCCTACGCTTTGCTGCACCCAACGATCCATCACGGGTATAAAGTGTGAGCCCATTTCCAGCACAAAGATAGGCAAGGTCAACAGTAATGCCCACCAAAAGTGCCGTTGCAAACGTTGGCTGTCTTGTTCGCTTTCTGCGAAACGCACGGCACTTTGTTCCCACGCACCTGAAGCGTCTTGGGCCTCGTAACCCGCTTTTTTAATGGTGTGGATTAACGCCTCAATGGTGGTCGTACCCGTAACGGTCGCTTGATGGGTGGCTAAATTAACATTGGCCTGCTGCACACCCGGCTCGGCCAACAACGCGCGCTCGACTCGACCCACGCACGAGGCGCAGCTCATACCGGACACAGTAAGCTGGAAGGTTTGAGAAGAGGAAGCTTGAGCGGACACGGCAATCATCCTTGAAAATATTATTCAGAAAAGCTGGTGCCAGCATAAAGCCTCCCACCATTGGAAGGTCAAGCGGAAGGTCAAACCCTTAGGCTAAAGACAAGGTGCTGATGCGATTAAGCCTTGCCCTCTAAGCCCGCTTGCCAAAAATCAATTTCTAAACGCGTGGCGTCTTTGAAAACCGCACACAGCTGCTGAAAACGGGCTGGGCTGACATCGGCCAGCTGCTGATTCAACCAATGGATTTCGGCTTGAGCCGCTGCTTGGAATTCGTCACTGATGTACATGTTAATCCAAGGCAGATAGGGATTGGCCTCGGTTTGATCGGTGAAGTCTTGGCTCACGAGCCAGCTGCCAATTTCAGCGTAGCCGATTAGGCAAGGCACCAACGCCACATGCAAATCCAATAAATCACCACGGTTGCCGGCATCCAGCACATACCGCGTGTACGCCATGGTGGCACGCTCTTCGGGCAGCTCGGCCAGCTCGTCCTCGGAAATGCCCCAGCTGTCGCAATAGGTCACATGCAGATCCAACTCTACATCCACTATCGCTTTTAGGCTATCGAGCCCCTGTCGGAGTTCGCGGATATTGCGGCTTTTGTAGACGGCCAAGCCCCAGGCACGCGCAAAATGGATCAAAAACAAATAGTCTTGTTTGAGATAATAACGAAAGGCCTCAGCCGACAACTGCCCTGCCCCAAGTTGACGCACAAACTCGTGCTGAGTATACGCCTGCCATTCGGCTTGGCAGCTTTGTTGTAAGCGTTGTAGAGGTGTTAGATCCTGTAGATAGGTCATGCCTTTCCTTAGTCAAGGTTAATGAAACGCGTCAAAAAAGACGTCGTACTGCTTACCTATGTGTCTCGTGGGCAATGCCTGTGTCCACCGTGCCATAAAGCTCCACAGATGAAGACGAGTGACTACCCGAACCTGCTGGGGTAGCAGTACAGGCAACTAAGCTTGCTAACATCAGCAGTAGACCTATTTTCTTGCAAATACGACCTGACATATGAACTCCTTTGCTCTGTAATGTCGATCCATCAAATAGTGTTATCTTTACACCTTGCAGCATACCTAAAGCTGCTTGAACTCTCTAGCCAAAACATCGGATACCTTGACATTAGTGTTTTTTTATGCATAATAGATTGATCAGGGCAGATTCATGTCGGATAAAAAACTTTTCTAATTAACGACTTATCGCCCGCCAGACACATACTGGCCTTCATCTCGTAGTACTGCATCACTGTTGTCATCGTGTTGAAATATAGTTGCCTTACACTGCAATAATTGTGTAGGCACGGTCACGTCTGTACTTATTAATAATGATTACTAACCCCCATCAGAAGGGAGCAATAATGAAACAACTTTATCCTAACCATCTCGTGGCTCGTCCCGAGCATATTGAATTAAACCAATCCGAAGTCCGCTTGGGCGATCAGGTGCATCTACAGCCTGTGGATGGCCCCAAAATTGTCGGTGAGGTTATTTTTAGCTCTGATATCTTTGGTTGCAATACCTACACGGCTGATGCAACCATCGGCTGCATCAGCAAACCTCAGCGTGTACGAGTACGCTTTCGCCAACAAGACATCCATCACGTGGCGACAAACCCTATCCACTAAAACGCTGTCGAACTCGCCAACCTAACCAAATACCCGCAAAGCAAAACACCCCGAACACCCAGCCCGATAAGGCTCCGGCCATCACACCCGACAATAGGGTGCCCATTGTGCACCCTAGGGCGACCATACTTCCCCACCCTAGCAATACCCCCCCTGCCAAGTTACGTAGCACCTCGGTGCCTGTGGGACGGCGGGGCGTAAACTGCCTCGACTGCAAAGCCGCGGCCCAAGCGCCCAGTACTAATGACACCACAAACAAACCATTTCTAGACCAAAGTGTTTCCTTAACTACCGTTAAGCAGCCTGAGAACCCGTCTAAGCCCTCCAATCGTATGGGAAACCAGCTATAGCCTGACGCAGCCGTACGGGCCACACTGCCTATCTCTGCGGTGACGCCTAATGGCGCGATCCGAAAATACGCTAAGGTGCCAATAAAAGCCACCAGCAAGCCCCCCACCCAAGTCGGCCAACGGCCCTGCCAAAGCTTTGGAAAAATCTCCGCTTGCTTCGACGATTGTGGCGCTTCGGTGTTTTGCTTGGCTCGATGTGTCTTGAGCAAATAAGCCATTAACCCAGCTAAAACCGCCAGCTGCAACACGAGCGAGCCGCCGTAGCCAAGGTGCGCGGGCAGCCAAATTACTGGAGCGGTTTGAACGGTGGCCAAATACAAGCTATTCCACGTCACAAAGCCCAGCACAAAACCGAGTATGACGCCAAGCAGTGCAAACGGCGAAGCGAGCGCCCCTTCACCTAATCGGTAAAAATGCGCACTGACGCACGAACCCGATATGGCCATGCCGATCCCAAACACCAGCGCCCCCACTGCCAATACCCAACTAATGGGGCCAATATGCGCACCGGGCGGTAGGCGACCGCTTTGTGGCAACGGTAGGAAACTGCTGAACAGTACGTAATAACCAATCAGACCAACAAAAAGCGCAATTAAAATACCAATCAAGCCACTGGCGTCTCTGTGATCTAAATAATCGCGCGTTACACAGAAAAAACAAAAGCGTGAACGCTGTAACACCACGCCCAACACCGCGCCTGACCATACGGAAAAACCCAACAAACGCCCATCCGTAGGCAGCTTAGATACGTACAAACCCAAAGCAATAATTGCTGCTACAACCGCAACGGCCAGCACACTGGCTGGCCGTAAGCGGGTAGCGGAAGAGCGTTCCGCTAACTCCATGATTTATTTTCCTCGTTGAGCTTAGGTGTTGCCCCAAACCGTACCGGTGGGATTTTCGATGGGCACACCAACGGAGTTGCCGTATTCGGTCCAAGAGCCGTCGTAGTTTTTCACGTCATAGCCCAATAGTTTTTTCAGGGCAAACCAAGAGTGGCTAGAGCGCTCGCCAATACGGCAGTAAGTAATGACTGGCTGGCTGCCATCCACACCGACCTCTTCATAAATCGCTTTGAGCTCATCGACTGGCTTAAAGGTACCGTCTTCGGCAACCAGTTTGCTCCAGGTCACGTTCACGGCACCGGGGATATGGCCCGCACGGACGGCCAATTCAGGCACACCTGCTGGCGCAAAGATTTTGCCGTTGTATTCGTCAGCAGAACGAATATCCACTAATGAGGCTTTGGTGTCGCCATTGACCACCTCCAGCACATCGCTTAGACGGGCGCGCAAGGACTCATCAGCCGCTTTAGCCTGCACATTGCCTTTGTCGTAGCTGGGCGCATTGGCACTCAATGGACGGCCTTCGGCCTCCCACTTAACACGGCCACCATCAAGCAACTTCACATTATCGATGCCATAAATATCAAACACCCAGGCACCCCACGCTGCAAACCAGTTATTGCTGTCGCCATACAGTACGGTGGTGGTGTCTTGATTGATACCAGCGTTTTGCAACAGCTCTTGGAAGTTATTTTGCGCAATAATATCGCGTTGTACGGTATCGACTAAATCGGTATGCCAGCTAAAGTTCACCGCGCCATCAATATGGCCACGCTCGTACAGACCTGGGTTAACGCTGACTTCGACCACACGTACCTGAGGGTTATTTAGATTTGCTTCCAGCCACTCAGTGGTGACTAAGGCGCTGTTCGCCTCGACCGCGACCGCGGGCAAAGCCAACACGAAGCTTGCGGAAACCCCAACAAGCGCTCGTGTGAAAAAAGTGGTGACCGACATGGGTGCTATCCTTTTATTAAATTGTTTGAACTTGTTAAAAAGATAGCAAAAAGTTATTACAACCTGAACGACTTAAAAAACATATGTTTATACATATGAGGCATAACCCCGTTCTTGTTTTTAGACACGCTTAATCTCTTTTAATACCCTTTACTACTTTATTCGCAACAAAAAACCTTGCTGTTGACGTAACTTTGCTCGCAACGCAAAGCACCTCAAAAAACAATTTTCTGCTCACCTAGCTTTACTCGCAAGGATGACGTCTTTACTGCCCAATCATATGAAAAAAGCCAGCATAACGCTGGCTTTTCAAGCAAGGCATAAACGTATTTACATCATCACGACATCAGTGACGGGCACTAAATTACGATAGTAGTTGGGTAACGCAAACAGCGCACCATGCACTTCCGCATTGTAATACTGCAAATCGCGCAGATCACGAGTATGCAAACGTTGCTCCACCTCATCTGCTGTTAGGGCTTTAGGCTGTAATTGATCGGACACTATCGCCAACGCCCAATAGGCACCATATAAGGGGATATGTAATCCAAAGGCACTGACGTGCTCAAAAACTTCCGCCAGCTTGCTGCTTAACGCACGTACCTGATCTGGTTCGTAGAAGGGTGCACCCAAATGCAACGCCATTGCGCCCCCTTCAGCCAATACTCGCTGGCAAGCTTGGAAGAACTCTACCGTGTACAAAGGACCAGCCGGAGTTTCGGGATCGGTCAAATCCAAAAACACCAAATCGAAGGTTTCAGATGTGGTGCGCACAAACTCCGCCCCATCACCGACCAACACCTGCACACGAGGATCATCCAATGAGCCTTTATTAATACTCCGCAAATGCTCACGCGAAATCTCAATGACCTCGCCGTCTAAATCCACCAAGGTGACCTGATCGATCGTAGGATGCTTTAAAAGCTCCTCCAAGGCACCGCCATCGCCGCCCCCAATAATCAACGCTTTGCGTGGATTCGGATGGCTAATCGTCATGGGATGTACCATCGACTCGTGGTAGAAAAACTCCTCGTTTTCCGCAGTCATCATACAACCGTCTAAACGCAACGCTACACCTAAGTCTGGGGACTCAAGCAGTTCTAGATGCTGAAACGCCGTTTGTTTGGAAAGCAGGCGCTTGGGAAAGCGAAAGCCATATACGGAATACTCATTTAAACTTTCCAACAATAGCTCCCCACTGCCGACTGGACCATGCTCATCCCCACGCAACAGGGTGTTGCGTTGAACTTGAGTCGGGCGAAATGCGGTCACGATGCCTTCAAGCAACTGACGAGCTTTGACCGAGTTGTCTTCGCTAAAATTGCAGACGTAAACGTCCAAGGTAACGCCGCTGCGTTCTGGCCACGTATGAATAGCCAAATGAGACTCGGCTAATAAAATCGTACCCGTAACCCCACCGGGCTCACCTTGGTATTCGGGAAAAGTCACCCATTTCTCACCCACAATGGTGAGACCCGAAAGTTCGGTCTGAGTGCGACAAAGAGCCGCTAACGCGAGCTCGTCAACGAAGATCGAAAGATCGCCGTTGCACTGGTATAAATCTGCGGTAAGGTGCAGGCCTTGCATAGGTACATCGCTCCCTGTTAAAGGATCTCGACTCCTGTGTAAGCAGTCGAAAAAAGCCCGAAGCCAGCCCTTAATTGTCGCTAAAGATGGCTTCTGATGAAAAGTCCACCACTATACACAACAACGCGGGCTGTGCCTATAAGTTAATTGCTTAAAAAATGCAAGTTAAGCTCATTTGCTACAGTTATGATGGCTTTTGTTGTATTTTGATGCGTGGATGCATCACTCGCATACATTCACTCTATTTTTAGGCTTGGCATTACTCCCCCCAGAGTAAGCGCGATGCTGCCGCAAATGCTAAAAGTAGAAAAACACCAGCCACGATACGGTGTACCCACTGCGTAGGTAATGCCCCTGCAAATTTATTACCCAAAAACACCGCTGGCACATTAGCAAGCATCATACCCAAAGTCGTACCCAACACCACGGACACAAAAGCTTGATACTCAGCCGCTAACGCAACGGTCGCTATTTGTGTTTTATCCCCCATTTCGGCCAGAAAAAATAGCAATAAGGTCGTAAGAAACACCCCATACTTAGGTGCTGTTGAGACCTCGTCGTCAATCGAGTCAGGAATAAGCATCCAAATGGCCATTGCCAAAAAGGACACCACCAAGATCCAGCCAAGCATTGTGGGGGATAGCCATTGCGCCAGCATCGTACCCAATAAGCCAGCTAAAGCATGATTGAATATTGTGGCAACTAATATTGCGAGAATGATGGGCAGAGGACGCTGATAGCGTGCTGCAAGTAGGAGTGCGAGAAGTTGAGTTTTGTCGCCCATTTCCGCAAGGGCAACCACACCAGTAGAAATTAAAAACGCGTACATGATAGTCTCTGGCTGGTAAGTAGACAATTGACCTCACTGCCCCGCCAGCCATATACCGGAGCAAAAAGGTCAAAGGTCTTGCCAGGCTATACGCTGCCTACGCCATACAGCAGGGGGCTGCAAGTATGTTGACGTAGGCCTCAATGAAGAGCGGCTACTCCCCTAAGACGCAGCCAGTATACCCAGAAATATGTAGAAAAGCCAAACCATCGGCCTTGCGCTTGTATTCTAGGGCTATGGGGATTGAATTGTTGCAGAAAACGCCACACGCTATTGCACGAGGATGCCTTTATCTAAGCTGCCACCACACGCATAATGAAGCCTAACTTAATTTTCAGGAGTGTTTATGCAACTGCTACATATTGATTCCAGCATTAATGGCGATCAGTCTATTTCGCGCCAGCTTAGTCAGTACATTACCGACGCGTGGTGCCGCCAACATCCAAATACTCAAGTAGACTATCTGGACCTAGCCAAGCATGCTCCCAACCACTTTAATGCCGCCAGCATGGCTTTGCGTAATCCAGCGATGACAGCAGAAGGTGGTGTGGACGTAGAAGCAGAAAGCGCCCGCACGGAGGAGCTGCTCACCCAGTTTTTAAGTGCTGACGTACTTGTCATCGGCGCACCGTTTTATAACTTCACTATTCCTTCCCAACTAAAAGCTTGGATTGATCGCATTTTGCAGCCAGGTCGCACCTTTCGTTATAGTTCCGAAGGGCCGATTGGCTTAGCCGGCGGAAAAAAAGTTTGGGTTGCCTCCTCACGTGGTGGAATATACAGCAACCCTGTTGGCCAAGATTTAGAACACCAAGAAAGTTATTTGCGAGTTGTGTTTCGCTTTATGGGTATTGAGGATGTGCAGTTTATCCATGCCGAAGGTATTGGCAAAGGCCCTGAAGCCAGCGACCAAGCATTAAGTACAGCTAAAGCGGAGGTTGATCGCCTTTTAGGAATCGAAATCCATTAAATGGCCCAGCTTATCGGCTTTGGTTTGCAGGTAGCGGCTATTGAACGGATTTTTTTCGACTTGGTGTTCGAGCCGCTCCACCACCTCAAAGCCTAGGTCTTGCATGGCCTGAACCTTGCGGGGATTGTTGGTCATAAGACGTAAACGCCGCACACCAAAATGGTCCAGCATAGCCTTGCAAATAGTGTACTGGCGCAAATCCGCCGCAAAACCAAGCTGCTCATTGGCTTCAACGGTATCGGCACCCTGATCTTGTAATTGGTAAGCGCGTATTTTGTTGACCAAACCGATGCCACGACCTTCTTGACGTAAGTACAGCACGGCTCCGCGCCCTTCCTGGGCTATACGCTCCAACGCTTTTTGCAATTGAGGGCCACAGTCGCAGCGTTGACTAAATAAAGCGTCCCCAGTCAGGCACTCAGAATGCACCCGCATCAATAAAGGCTGCGAGTCATCGATGTCGCCCAACGCAAGGACGAGATGCTCTTTGCCCTGCTGATTTGGATCAATAAATACATGGATGTCAAATACTGCCCAAGGGGTGGGCAGCTTGCTGGAGGTCGTGTGCTTTAACAAGGTCGGTAACGGCAAAAAAAACAATAAATACCGCATCCTGAATGCGGCAAAAATAAAGAATACCATTAGTTGTGTGCTCTCGCATCAGTTACCCACAACTAATGTGGCTAAGCCTGGGGATAAGTTGTGCATGAGCTGACCAGATACAGCATTCATGCCTGATCACAAACTGCTGGTTAACTTTTGCTCACTGGTGTTCTACACTAGTTTTTTATACTTCTACTCGCCGTACCCTTTAAATTGGAGTCCACAATGTTAAAAACACTTTTAGCCGCTGGCAGCCTGAGTCTGGCCATTATCGGCCTATCCGCCTGCTCCGACTCCCAGCCCAAAGCAGCCGAGACCACTGTACAAGGCGAGCTGTACTATTTACCGCGCATTGCTTTGAGCCCAGATGCGGTTGCTCAGTACACCATTGTGCAGCTCAATGAGAATGGTGAAAGCATTGAGCTGCTACAAAAAACCGAATCCTTAAACGGCCAACAAGTACCCATCCCTTTTACATTCACGCTAGAAACCAAAGCAGACCAAGAGTACGCGTTTAACGCCACCATCGAAGATGCCTCCGGTAGTACCCTTTGGTTTAATGAGGCCCCCTCCAGCTTTGTTGCGGACCAAGCCAGTGTGGATCTAGGCAAGATCCAATTACTACCCTTTGAAGCTGAAACCGAGCAGGACTCATCCAGTAACCACAGCAACAACTTGACCAGTGCCGTACAACAGCAGCGTTTTCGTGCCGTTGGCAACGAGCCAGGTTGGGATATGTGGCTTGAAAAAGGCCGTGCTCAAATTAATTTAAATTATGGTGCTGACCACTATGATGTGGTCTTTGAGCGCCCTGAGGCTTCGGGAGATAACTTGCGCTATGAAGGGAAATCGAATGAGCTACCCGTAGTGGTCGAGCTTTTACATCAAGCTTGCTCAGATACGATGGCTGATAATATGAATTTTTCGTATACCGTCGTGCTAACCGTTGGCGAGCAGAGCTATCAGGGCTGCGGGGACTACCTTGCCCCCGGCGAAACGTTGCAGCCCAACCCTGCTCCCTAAAGGCGGCTCCTAAGCCTGCTGCCAAACCGCCAAGCTTGGCGCTAAACCCACATAGCTCCGTGGGGTGAGCGCCAGCAAATACTGCTTGGGCTCAGTAGGCAAGTCTAGGCCTTCGATAAACGTTTTTAAAGCCGCTTCTGTAATGCCTGTGCCTCGCGTTAGGGCTTTGAGTTGCTCATAAGGCTGAGGCAACCCATAACGACGCATAACCGTTTGCACCGGCTCAGCCAGCACTTCCCAGCACGCATTAATGTCTGCATCAATAACTGTGGCATTCAACTCTAATTTACCCAAACCACGCAGACACGAATCGTAAGACACCACACAATAGCCAAAGGCTACCCCTAAATTGCGCAACACGGTGGAGTCCGTGAGGTCTCGTTGCCAACGAGACACGGGTAATTTCTCCGATAAGTGACGCAGCAGTGCGTTAGCCAAACCAAGATTACCCTCAGAGTTTTCGAAGTCGATCGGATTGACTTTATGCGGCATGGTCGAGGAGCCGATTTCGCCTTCTTTGAGTTTTTGCTTGAAATAACCTAAAGAAATATAGCCCCAAATATCGCGGTTGAAATCCAGCAAAATTGTATTAGCACGACCAATCGCATCGAACAAAGTGGCCATCCAGTCGTGAGGCTCAATTTGAATGGTTAATGGGTTTTGCGTTAGTCCTAGGCCTTTTAAGACCTGTTGACTAAAGGCTGGCCAATCGATATCGGGATAGGCCGATAAATGCGCATTGTAATTGCCGGTCGCTCCATTTAGCTTAGCTAAAGGCTCCACGGCTTCAATATCCGCAATCGCACGCTGCAAACGGTAAGCCACATTGGCAAACTCCTTGCCCATGGTGGTGGGACTGGCCGGTTGACCATGGGTGCGTGCCAGCAAAGGCTGGTCGGCGAATTGGTGCGCGTAAGCGACCAACTGTTGATGCAGAGCTCGCAATTTGGGCAGGATAACCTGCTCACGGGCACGACTCAGCATGAGCGCGTGAGAGGTGTTGTTGATGTCTTCGGAGGTGCAGGCAAAATGAATAAACTCTGCTGCGGCCTTAAGCTCAGGATCTGCAGTTACCTTTTCTTTAAGCCAATACTCCACCGCTTTCATATCGTGATTGGTGGTTTTTTCGATTTCCTTAATGCGCGCCGCATCGGCCTCTGAAAAGTCGGTGACCAGTTGTCGTAAAGTTTGCTCAGCTTGAGCGGAAAACGCGGGTAACTCTTTGAAGCCGGCTTGGAGCAAGCCGATTAACCACGCCACCTCGACTTCGACCCGATGCGCCAAAAACGCGGCCTCAGACAACAGGGCTCGTAAACCGTTGCCACGTGAGGCATAACGCCCATCTAAGGGAGACAACGCATTAAGTTCAGAAAGTTGATCAGCAATATGCATGGTAAGTATATAGGCCAATAATAAGCAGTGGAAAAAACCAAAGCTGTATTCTAGCATTGACCATACTGAAGACCAGCTCAGACGCTATTAGCACTTATGCGCATAGCGAGCTGAAGGTCTTACGGTACACTTAATGAATCCTTTTCGTAAACCTTACCGCTGGAGCCGCTTATGAGCGATTACATTTATGTGCTAAATGATGAAGGTAAAGCACAAATCAAGGCCTTCCTAAAACAGCATGGTTTACCCAACCTCAACCTAGAAGCCTATTACGCCGCTGCCGAAGTGGATGGGGATCGCTTCCACGAACGTCATGCGCACCTCCCTCGGTTAATACTAGAGCCGCTATGCAGTGTGGACCAACTGGAGCACGAGCTGATTCTTGAGCCGCACTATTACAACAAACGTCCTTTCGACGAGGCCGAACCCGAGCTCTAAGGCGCGATAGGTGTTGACCAAACCAGCAGCAGATTAGCAAGAAAACCACACTCCTCGCTTTAGACATTCAAAGCTGTATAACCAAACAGCCTATTTAGTCAGTGGCCAACGGGCAACTGCTATACTTGTTGCTGTTATTACACAAGAAATCGCTATGAAACTGTTAGGTTCCCTTACCAGCCCCTTTGTACGTAAAGTACGTGTGGTGATGGCCGAGAAAAAACTAGACTACGAGCTGGTACTCGAGGACGTGTGGTCCGATGACACTCAAATTGCCGCCTACAACCCTTTGGGCAAGGTACCTTGCCTAGTCATGGACGATTACGGCAGCCTGTTTGACTCACGTGTCATCGTCGAGTATCTCGACACCTTATCGCCCGTCGGTCGGTTGCTGCCCCAAAGTGGTCGCGAACGTGCCAGCGTAAAATGCTGGGAAGCGGTTGCAGATGGCTTATGCGAAGCCGCTGCCGCCATTTACACTGAAACGCATCGCCGCCCCAGCGATCAGCAAAGCCCTGCTTGGGTCGCTCGCCAAGAAAAAAAGCTCCATGCTGCACTCCAACACATGGAAGAATGCTTGGGCGAACAGGCGTATTGCACTGGCTTAAATTTTAGCTTGGCTGATATCGCCGTAGGCTGCGCGTTAGGCTACTTGGATATGCGCTTTGAGCATTTAAATTGGCGTGCCCAACACCCCGCACTGGAGCGTTTGCACGAAAAGCTTTTGGCTCGCCCTTCCTTTGCGGATACTCAGCCTTTAGCTCCCGTAGTATAGGGATTGATTATGGCGGCTACTTGCCAGCAATAATCCCCCCACCAAGGCACACCTCACCGTCGTACAGCACCACTGATTGGCCAGGCGTCACCGCCCATTGCGCTGACTCAAAGCGTAATTGCAAATACCCATCCCCCTCAACAGCCACAATTTGACACGGTGCATCCGCCTGCCGATACCGTGTTTTGGCTCCAAAAGCCGCATTGAGCTCTGGGGGCGTACCCGCAACCCAGCTTAAATTTTCAGCGCTTAGAGTCTGACTCAGCAGCCAGGGGTGATCATGGCCTTGCACCACATACAGGGTATTGTTTTCAAGGTCTTTCCGTGCACTGTACCAGGCATCAGCGGTACCATCCGCGCGCTGAGTGCCTTTAATGCCACCAATTCCTAAGCCCTTTCGTTGGCCATAGGTATAAAAAGCCAAACCCACATGTTGCCCCACCACTTGACCCGACTCGGTTTTAATCGGCCCAGGTTGCGTCGGCAAATAACGATTTAAAAATTCGCGAAAAGGCCGCTCACCGATAAAGCAAATCCCGGTGGAGTCTTTTTTGCGTGCATTGGGTAGTTGCAGTTCCTGAGCAATACGACGCACCTCTGTTTTGGGCAACTCTCCCAAGGGAAATAACGTTTTAGCCAACTGGGCCTGATTTAAACGATGTAAAAAATAGCTTTGATCCTTGGTGGCGTCGACACCCTTTAACAGTTGGAACTGCTGCGTACCGCCCTGCTCCACAGCTCGCACACGGGCATAATGGCCGGTCGCGATGTGTTCCGCGCCTAAGCTCATGGCATGATCTAAGAACGCTTTAAACTTAATTTCTGCATTACAGAGCACGTCGGGATTGGGGGTACGGCCCGCAGAGTACTCACGCAGAAATTCAGCAAAAACGCGGTCTTTGTATTCGCTTGCAAAGTTGACGGCTTCGATATCAATGCCGATTAGATCTGCAACGCTCGCGGCATCTAGCCAGTCTTGCCGCGAGGAGCAATATTCCGAATCGTCGTCATCTTCCCAGTTTTTCATGAACAGGCCCACCACTTCATAGCCCTGCTGCTTGAGCAGCCAAGCGCTCACCGAGGAGTCAACCCCGCCAGACAACCCGATAACCACTCGGCCTTTTTTACTCATAATCCCTATCCTGCTACTGTGTAATGGGCGCAGCCTTAAAACAACCTGCTGCTAAAAAACTTATTGAGCCGCTAAATCGGCGGTTTGTGCGACCTGTTGTTTACGCACACGACGGGCTTGGGCCAAGCGTTCGAGTACCGCTACGGAGCTTTCCCAACCGATGCATCCGTCCGTAATACTTTGACCGTAGGTGGGCGTGACATTGGGCTTGAGGTCTTGGCGGCCTTCCACTAAATGGCTTTCGATCATGACACCAAAAATACGCTCATCGCCAGCTTCAATTTGTGCACACACCTCGTCGATGACCTCAGGCTGACGGCGGTAGTCCTTGTTGCTGTTGGCATGACTGGCATCAATCATGACACGGGGCAATAAACCTCCTGCAATCATTTCCTGACTGGTTTTCTCGACGCTTTCTGCATCGTGGTTGGGGGCCTTACCGCCACGCAGAATAATATGGCAGTCTTCGTTGCCTGCAGTCGAAACAATCGCAGAATGCCCACCTTTGGTGACGGACAAAAAGTGATGCGGTGAAGCGGCCGCCTTGATCGCATCGACAGCAATACGCGTACTGCCACCCGTACCATTTTTAAACCCTACCGGACACGACAAGCCAGACGCTAACTCACGGTGAACTTGGCTTTCTGTAGTGCGAGCACCGATAGCTCCCCAAGAAACTAAATCTGCAATATATTGGGGCGTAATCATATCCAAGAACTCACACCCCGCCGGTAACCCTAAGCTGTTTACTTGCAATAGCAACTGGCGCGCCGTGCGTAAACCCTGATTTATATTGAAGCTGCCATCTAGATTAGGGTCATTAATTAAGCCTTTCCAACCTACGGTCGTGCGAGGTTTCTCAAAGTACACACGCATAATAATAATCAGATCGTCTGCAAAACGTTTGCGCTCGGCATTTAAACGCTGCGCGTACTCCATAGCAGCTTTGGTGTCGTGAATGGAGCATGGCCCAATGATCACGACCAAACGATCGTCCTTGTCATGCAAAACATTATGGATCTCGCGGCGGGCATTATGCACCGTATCCGAGACTTCGGTAGAGCAAGGAAACTCGCGCATGACGTGTGCGGGAGGGCTTAATTCTTTAATTTCTTTGATACGTAGATCATCCGTATTATGTGACACGATTTTACTCCAATAAATAAATGCCCTGAGCACCGTTGCGACACAAAAAAAGCCGCCCGGCTGTGCTGGCGGCTTTTTTAAGGATTTCGTTTACTATTTTTGATAAGTACGCGTATTCCTTTCCAGCGCCAGCGGCCCCAGAAAAGCAAAATAGTAAGCGAAAAAATAAGATTGGCTTTGCATAATAAATCAATCCTATCACAAGCTTAAAGCCTTCGGCAAGGCGCATAACGGCTTTATTAGCTCTTTGTTGCAAATTCTCTTCGCCTGTTTGCAGGATCACGTAAATTTCTCAGGGCCAGACCTAGTGAGTCATAGCGAGCTGCTCTAAAACGCCCTGTTCATTTTTTAACGCCAGCCAAAGCAACTGTAAGCAATACAGTGAGTGCCAATTAGGCTTGAAGGGAATACAAACAAGACCAATTAGACCAGCCCATCAAACAACGTAAAAAACCAATAACCCCTAACTATGAGCTCAGGCTTCTCAATAGTTAGTGCAAATAACATTTGT
>DWUQ01000105.1 GCA_019120675.1 Candidatus Paenalcaligenes intestinipullorum
ACGGGGGCATCAGCCGCCGCGCCTAATAGAGGTCGCCAACGCGCCAAAGTTTGGGCCAATGCTTGCTCCCCCTCTGTCGTGTACACCGCGGGCTCAGCGTTAGCACCGTAGGTGCTGCCTCCGACACAATACCCCTCCACAGGCGGCAATAAGTAGCCCTCACCCGCTAGAATATGCTGCGGTAATTGGCGCATCGTATGAGTGTCATAATCGCTCACCTGCCCAGGTAGGTTTTCCATAGCTTGCAAACGTGGCCAATCTGGTGCTGCATCCTGCAACTCAGCGGGTAAGAGTGACCGAGCGTGCGCAGCGGTCGCAATCACCACCTGCTGGTAGAAATACTGTTTGCCGTAGGCATCGGTTATTTGCCAGTCCTTATCCTGGGCATTAATACGTGCAATGGCTTTAGTATGAGTGGTTATATTTGAGGGGCTTAACAAAAACCCCAACAAGTTTTCAGGTTGAATTAACGCCCCATAGGGAAAATATAATCCACCATAAGGAACTGGGCTTTGAATGGCTGCGGCTAACTCATCCGCACTTTTATACTGTACCCACTCTTTAGGAAAAGCCAAGCTCGCGATAGAGCGTTGGTATAACGCAGTTTCCTCAGCTGACGTGGCTACACGATAGCTGCCTACTATTTTAAAGGCAGACTCACCTGCAGCGTGCCATAGACTTAACGCCAGCAAGCATCCGGCACGGCTCAGACGTACGCGTGGCGCATCATCAATACTGAGCAGAGGGGTCATCGCTAAGGCGCGATGATTCGCATGACTCCCCCCTAAGCCCAGCTTAAATACGGGATCAAAAACCTCGACCTGAAAACCTCGTCGCGCCAGCGCATACGCCGTCGCTGCACCCGCAATACCGCCCCCAATGATGGCAATAGGCGCTTGGATAGCCGACACCGCACAGCGTCGACCTAAATGGGGCCGTAGCTGGCCACGCAGCATATCGCGTTTATGGGCGAAACCTGGCACCTTTTCGACTAAAAAGCCAGCATTCTGTAAATCACGCCGTACTTGACCCGCACTACACCATGTTGCAAAGGTAGCCTGTGGCGCTGAAAGACGCACCAGTTGACCCAATACGCGCGGCGACCACATACTTGGATTGCGACTTGGCGCAAAACCATCCAGATAAAAGGCATCCACTTTTGCGTTGACTAACGGGGCCTTGGCAGTAATATCACCAAAAACCAGCGTCAACGTCACCGCACCGTGCTCGAACTCTAGGCGATGAATACCTGGCAACAAGAGCGGCCACTTAGCCGCCAACTGATGGGCTAACGCCTTTAGCTCGCCTGTGTGTTGGCGCTGTAAAAGCTGAGCCAACTCCTCCTGTTGAAAAGGATGGGCTTCAAAAGACAAAAAATGCAGGCGCTGGCTACGCTGAGGGTCTTGACGCCAGCGCAGCCACGTAACGAGGAAATTCCCCCCTAAGCCAAAACCCGTTTCGGCGATCGTAAACTGGCGTTGCCCCTGCCAGCGCTTTGGCAAATCGTTGCCCTGTAAAAACACATAATCGGTTTGAGCTTGAGCCCCAGCCGTAGAGTGGTACACATCGTTGTAGGTTTCATTTTTAATGATTCCACGCTCGTTAAAAGCGGGGGTAGCGGCCACTAAAGGCTGGAAGCTCACACTCATACGTCTACTTCATACAATAAGAATTAAAACTTTAACTAGGCGGCTCAGAATGATCCCCCTTTTCTTCGTCACGCAGCACTCGCCGCAGCACTTTACCAATATTATTTTTAGGTAAGCTCTCTCGGAACTCATACACATGAGGACGCTTATAGCCCGTCAGGTGCTCACGACACCACTGCTTTAGACTGTCTTCGGTCAGTGCGTGGTCGACCGGCACCACAATGGCTTTCACCGCCTCTCCAGTGCGTTCGTCGGGCACGCCAATGACTGCGGCTTCTTTCACCTGTGGATGTTGAGCGAGTACGGCCTCCACCTCGTTAGGATACACGTTAAAACCTGACACGATCACCATGTCTTTTTTGCGGTCCACCAGTTTAATGCGCCCCTGTGGACTGAGCTGAGCGATATCCCCTGTTTTAAAAAAACCATCCGCAGTAAAGGCTTCTTGGGTGCGTTCAGGCTGACGCCAGTACTCATGCATCACTTGGGGCCCTTTAACGACCAGCTCACCTTGCTCGCCTATAGGGACATCTTGACCCGCCTCGTCGATCACCCGCACAAGCGTAGACGGCAAAGGAAAGCCGATATCCGCTGCGTACTCAGTCGCATCAATAGGATTCACCGACACGACAGGCGAGGTTTCCGACAAACCGTAGCCTTCGAGCAAAGGTGTGCCTGTCAGTTGCTGCCAACGCTCAGCAACCGATTGCTGCACCGCAGCACCGCCTCCCAAGCCAAACTTAAGCGATTCAAAGGGCAGCTTGGCAAAGTCGGCCTCACGAGTCAGCGCATTAAATAAGGTATTAACGGCCGGAACAATGGTAGGCGGCGAGTGACGCCACGCTTTCAAAATGCTGGATAAATCCCGCGGATCAATAATGAGTACGACCCGCATACCATGCGCTAACGATAAAAACCCACATACCGTTAATGCAAAAATATGGTAGAGCGGCAAAGCGCACAGCATGGTTTTAGCTGGGTTGGCCAGGTCCCCTAATACGGGCTGAGCGTAGGCGCGTATTTGTTCAATATTGGCGAGCAGGTTGCGCTGAGTCAGGCAAGCGGCTTTAGGCACCCCTGTTGTGCCTCCGGTGTACTGCAACAACGCGATATCATCAGCTTGAATCGTAGGCGCTTTGAACGTTAAGTGTTGCGCTTGTTTTTGTAAGGTTGAATACCACGTCACATCGGGCAGTTGATAAGCGGGCACACGCTTTTGTATGTGCTTCACTACAAAATTAATCACTGCCCCCTTTAGCCCCATGACCTCGCCCACACGAGACAGCACAATGTGCTTGGGGCGTAACGAGGACTCTACTTTGCTCAGCACGTGAGCGAAATTTTCCAGTAAGAATAGTACCGCGGGCTGGCTATCCTTGAGCTGAGTGGTGAGCTCAGAAGCGGTGTACTGAGGGTTGAGGTTAACCAGCACCATGCCTGCTCGCAACACGCCTAACATAATGCAAACGTTCGCGATGGTGTTGGGCATCATGACTGCGACCCGATCACCTTGGCGTAAACCTTGGGATTGCAGCCAAGCCGCTACCCTTTCTGCTTGCTCATCCAGTTGTTGATAGCGGCATTCCACACCCATAAACACCAATGCGATACGGTCAGGATAACGTTTGCACGCGGCATCCAGCTGTTGAGTTAGGGTGGCGTCGGGATCCAGCTCAATTGTAGTAGGCACACCTTGTGGATAGTGTTCTAACCATGGGTAAGAAGACTGCGGCATAACGGCTTCTCCAATGCACCAAACAACGGCTTAGTTTAAAAATAAAATGTAGCCTAAAAATGCGGCTCGCTGCAGCGCATTAACCCCAATCTTTAGGGTTAATGCTAGCCAGCCATGAATTAACAATTGTTCAATTCAAGTTCGTTCTGAACCGTTACAATACTAAGTTATGTCTTCGGGTGCGACCACCTAATTTGTTTTTATCGTTTTTCAAATAGGAAACGTTGTGAGCAACAATCATTACAATGAGCTTTTACCCAGCAACGACACGCATGCCATTTTACGTGTGATGCCCATGCCCTCAGATGCCAATGTGCATGGAGATGTATTTGGTGGCTGGATTATGGCACAAGTCGATATTGCGGGCTCCATTCCTGCCACACGCCGTGCTCAAGGGCGCGTTGTTACTGTGGCCGTCAATTCGTTTACGTTTAAACAGCCAGTGTTTGTGGGTGATTTATTAAGCTTTTACGCCACCATTATCAAAACAGGCCGCACGTCCATCACCGTCGAGGTCGAGGTCTACGCTGAACGCAACCGTCTGCAAAGTGAAACCGTCAAGGTCACGGAAGCCACGTTGACTTATGTTGCCACCGATCAAAATCGCCGTAGCCGCGAACTCCCCTCTCTCGACTAAAAGGTACGCCTATGGCTGTTTCCCCTGTTGACCCCTCTCCCGACTTCACGCGCCGCATTGATCCCGAAGAAGCCCAGCTGGCTTTGCATAAGCTGCAGCAGGTGCTCAAACAATACGATCAGCTGAGCGAGCAAGCCCGCCGTTTTGATGACGACACGCCCGAAGCCGACCGTGCTTTACACACGTTGACTCAACAGCGTCATCAACAAGAAATCAGCACGATTATTAATGCACTGCATGCTGCCGATATTGCGTTTATTCTTGAGTCCTTGCCCGAGGACGAGCGCCAGCTGGTATGGGGTCAGGTCAACGACACCCACGATGCGGATGTGTTGTTGGAAATCGAGGACTGGGCACGGGAATCGCTCATTCGGCATATGGATCGTCACGAGCTCATCGCCGCCACCGAGGCGATGGATGCCGATGAAATTGCCGATCTCGCATCGGACTTACCCCCCGATGTTATTGCCGCTGTACAAAAAGGGCTAACCGATGCCGAGCGTGCCCAATTAATCGAGGCCATGGGCTACCCCGAGGACACCGTGGGCGCACTGATGGATTTTGAGATGGTGCGTGTACGGGAAGACGTCAGCTTAGAAGTCGTCCTGCGCTACTTGCGTCGCTTACAGGCCCTACCCGATCACACGGATCAAATCTTTGTGGTTGACCGCGAAGATCGTCTCCAAGGGACCTTATCGCTTACACGTATGTTGGTGTCGGATCCCGAGACCTTAGTGGGCAAAGTCATGAGCAAAGAGTACCTCAGCTTGCACCCTTTGGATGCCGATACAGAGGCCGCTAGCGCGTTTGAGCGTTATGACTTGGTGTCTGCGCCCGTCATTGATGATTACAGCCGCGTGATTGGGCGCGTCACCATTGATGAGGTGGTGGATGTCTTACAAGAAAGCTCCCAAGAGCAAGCGTTATCGCGTGCTGGCCTCCAAGAAGAAGATATCTTTGCCCCTGTCACCAGCGCCTTACGTAACCGTGCTCCATGGTTGCTCATTAACCTCTGTACTGCTGCCACCGCTTCCTTTGTAGCGTCCCGCTTCGAAGACACCGTTAGTCACATTGTGGTTCTGGCGTTTTTAATGTCGATTGTGGCCGGGATTGGCGGCAATTCAGGCAATCAAACCATGACGATGATCATTCGGGCGATGGCCATGGGGCGTATCACAGGTTCAAACATTTGGCCGCTGGTAAAACGTGAGCTCACCGTCACCTTTTTGGTCGGCGTATGTGGCAGCTTAGTCACAGCTATTTTTGCTTGGTTTATTTCACGCTCCATCGCCATTTCAGCCGTCATGATGGCCGCGATGATTGGCAATATGCTAGTAGGCGCGGCGCTAGGGGTACTGATCCCTACCCTACGCAATCGCTTTGGCAAAGACCCTGCCGTTGGCTCATCGGTATTACTAACCTTTGGTACAGATTCGCTTGGATTCTTGTTGTTTTTAGGCTTAGCGACGGTTTTTTTACTGTAAATACCCAGTAAGTAGGTGAAAACATAGAAAACGGCGCAATGTACAGTTGATGTGCATTGCGCCGTTTTAGTCTACCGCCCCCCTAGGGAAGGTTTGGCACCAAGGCGTCCGCTTTAATGTCGCTTAGCCGCGCAGTACTGGTTAAGGTCATGGCCACACGGATTTCTTTTTCCATCAGGCTGAGAAGATTTTCAACACCTGCCTGCCCATGCACCGACAAGGCATACAGAAATGCCCGGCCAATCATCACTGCATCGGCACCTAAGGCCATCATGCGCACCACATCCAGTCCCGATCGAATTCCCGAATCAGCTAAAATTTTAATGTCGCCTTTGACCGCGTCCACAATGGCCGGTAAGGCCCGTGCCGAAGACAGCACGCCATCCAACTGACGGCCCCCATGGTTCGAAACCACAATCCCATCGGCACCAAAACGCACCGCATCGCGTGCGTCCTCGGGGTCGAGGATACCTTTAATCACCATGGGCCCATCCCAAAATTCGCGGATCCATTCTAGATCTTTCCAGGAAATAGACGGGTCGAAGTTGTTGGCTAACCAACCAATATAGTCTTCTAGGCCAACGGCTTTACCCAAATAGGCTGAAACGTTGCCCAAATCGTGTGGGCGACCATTTAGACCAACCTCCCACGACCAGCGAGGGTGCGTCATCGCTTGCCAATAACGACGTAAGGCCGCATTGGGGCCGCTCATACCGGAGTGTGCGTCACGATACCGTGCCCCCGGCGTGGGCATGTCAACGGTAAAGACCAGCGTAGAACAGCCTGCCGCTTTAGCTCGCTCTAACGCATTACGCATAAAGCCGCGATCACGCAACACATACAACTGGAACCACATCGGCCGAGAAATCGCGGGAGCCACCTCTTCGATGGGGCACACAGAAACCGTAGATAGAGTAAAGGGCACGCCACGGGCATCGGCAGCCTTGGCGGCCTGAACCTCGCCACGCTGAGCGAACATGCCTGTTAGGCCAACCGGCGCTAGCACCACCGGCATAGCAAGCTGCTCGCCAAACAAAGTGGTGCTGAGATCAAGGGCCGACATATCCTTTAAGACACGCTGCCGCAAGGCCACATCTGATAAATCGGCCACATTACGATACAGCGTGCGCTCAGCGTAAGCGCCCCCATCAGCATAATGAAACAGAAAAGGCGGTAATTTGCGTTTAGCCGCTGCGCGGTAATCGGTTGCCGCTGAAATAATCATGCGTATACCTGTAAAAAAAAACACCCTATCAAGGGCGGACAAATGGTAATACCACTCTTTGTTAATGCCTTTAGTTTACCGCAAAGACCGAGTCCAATTCGAGCTTTGAGCGTAAATACTTAGAGAGTGATCGTTTTGCCGAGCACCTACGCTTCGGCTAGTACTCAACTAAAAATGCTCGTAGGTGTGGAACCACACCTACGAGCATTTCTTTAGAAGCTGGTAACGCTCAATCGTTGCCTTATGCCTCTCAAGAGCGCCTAAGACTTGACGCTTAAGCAACCTTGCCGTGGCAATGCTTGTATTTTTTGCCACTACCACATGGGCAAGCTTGGTTGCGCCCTACGACTGGAATCGATGTGTTGGTGTCGTCGGAATCAACTGCTGCACTGTCGAGACTACCTGGGTCTTCACCGCTGAGAGCGGCATCGTAATCCGCATGGTGATAACGGATTTCCTCGGCAGCAGCGGGCGCTACCGCCTCGACGGGTGCAGTTTCCGCCGGCTGGATGCGCACATTCATCAATACTCGAACAACTTCGTCGCGAATACGATCCAACATTTGCGCAAACATCTCAAAGGCTTCACGCTTGTACTCCTGCTTGGGGTCTTTTTGAGCGTAGCCACGTAAATGAATGCCTTGACGCAAATGATCCAACGCCTGCAGGTGGCCGCGCCATTGGGTGTCAATGGCTTGCAACAAGATCGCACGCTCAAAGGAAGCCCAGTTTTCAGCTCCCACCTGCAGGATTTTGTCGCTTAGAGCTTGACGTGCGGCCTCGCTGACTTTGTCTTCGAGATCGGCTTCGGATAGGGAGCTGTCTTGCTCCACTAATTGCACCAGATCAAGCTTCAACTGCAAATCGGCTTCGAGGGCATTTTCTAGGCCGGCAACGTCCCACTCCTCTTCCATGGAGTTTTCTGGAATATAACGCTGAAATAACGCCTGAACGGACATCGCCAGTAAGTTCTGCACCATATCGCTCACGTCTTGGGACTCAAGCACCTCGTTGCGCTGCGCATAGATAACTTTACGCTGGTCGTTGGCGACGTCATCGTATTGGAGTAGCTGTTTGCGAATATCGAAGTTGCGCGCTTCGACCTTGCGTTGTGCGGACTCAATAGAGCGCGTAACCATGCGCGCCTCGATGGGCTCGCCTTCGGGCAGGCGCAAGCGCTCCATAATGGCACGCATCCGGTCGCCCGCGAAAATGCGCATTAGCGAATCGTCGAGCGAGAGATAAAAACGTGAAGAGCCTGGGTCGCCTTGACGCCCCGCTCGCCCACGCAGCTGGTTATCGATACGACGTGACTCGTGACGTTCGGTACCGATAATACGCAAACCTCCTGCGGCTTTGACCTGTTCGTTAAGAGGCTGCCACTCGGCTTTGAGGGTGGCGATGCGCTGGGCTTTCTCGTCGTCGCTGAGACTATCGTCCGATTGGATCATAATCGCTTGGCGCTCAACACTGCCGCCTAACACAATATCCGTACCCCGGCCTGCCATATTGGTAGCGATGGTAATATGCCCAGGCTTACCGGCCTCCGCCACAATCTCGGCCTCACGAGCGTGTTGCTTAGCGTTCAATACCTCGTGGGGCAGCTTAGCTTTGACCAGCATGGCTGAAAGCATCTCGGAGTTCTCGATGCTGGTGGTACCCACCAATACCGGCTGACCACGTTCGTAGCAGTCCTTGATATCAGCGAGAATCGCGCCGTACTTTTCTTGGTCAGTCTTGAAGATCTGATCGTTTTGGTCTTGGCGCACCATCGGGCGGTTCGTAGGAATAATGACCGTTTCGAGGCTGTAAATCTCTTGGAACTCAAAGGCCTCGGTATCCGCCGTACCGGTCATACCACCCAGCTTGTCGTACATGCGGAAATAGTTCTGAAAGGTAATGGACGCGAGGGTTTGATTTTCTTTTTGAACCTCGACATTTTCCTTCGCTTCGACAGCTTGGTGCAGACCGTCGGACCAGCGACGTCCTGACATCAGGCGCCCAGTGAACTCGTCCACAATGACAATTTCACCGTCTTGCACCACATAGTGTTGGTCACGGAAAAATAAATTGTGCGCCCGCAATGCCGCCAACAAGTGGTGCATTAAGGTGATATGCCGTGGATCGTATAACGATTCACCCTCGGGCAGCATGCCTTGCTCAACCAAGATCCGCTCGGCATTTTCGTGGCCAGCCTCGGAGATATGCACCTGCTGGGATTTTTCATCCACCCAGAAGTCGCCCTCGGGCTCTGGCTCGTGTGGCTTGGGCTCCTCGGCCATGCGCTGCAATAAACTGGGTACCACATTCATGGCGCGGTACAGATCGGTGTTGTCGTCGGCCTGACCGGAAATGATCAGAGGCGTACGTGCCTCATCAATTAGAATCGAATCCACCTCGTCGACAATGGCAAAGTATAGGCCACGCTGACGACGATCCTCAGCTTGGTATTCCATGTTGTCGCGCAGGTAGTCAAAGCCAAACTCGTTGTTGGTACCGTACGTCACATCAGCCTGATAGGCGGCCTTTTTTTCTTCGTTGTCTTGCTGCGGAACAACCACTCCTACGCTTAAGCCTAAGTAGTTATATAAACGCCCCATGAGCTCGGCATCACGACGAGCCAAGTAATCGTTGACTGTCACCACATGGACGCCTTTGCCCGTCAGCGCATTCAAATACACCGCGAGCGTGGCCATGAGAGTTTTACCTTCACCGGTGCGCATTTCGGCAATTTTGCCGTTGTGTAAAGCGATGGCCCCTAACATTTGCACATCGAAGTGACGCATATTAAAGACACGCTTACTGGCCTCACGTACGACCGCAAACGCTTCGGGCAAAATAGAGCTAAGGGATTTGCCATCGGCAATACGCTGCTTGAACTCTTGGGTTTTGGCTTGTAGTTCGTCGTCTGTCAGGACCTCAAGCGCAGGCTCTAAGGCATTGATTTGAGCAACCTGACGACGGTACTGTTTGAGTAATCGGTCGTTGCGGCTACCGATAAGCTTTTTAAGCAATGAAACCATTCTGTAGTCGTTAAGGTGAGTTGAAACGCACGCAAGCCATGCGCTGACTCCCATTCCTTGTTAAACGTTAGTGAGAAAGCAGCAAGAACAAAAGTATAGAGTTTACCGCAGCTTGACGCTATTCGCTTGAGCGATCTTTGGCTCGCTGGGCGACGAGCGTTTGAGGGGCGTCTTTGGTTGGCAAAAACAACAAAGGATCAACTGGCTGCCCAGCCAAATGGACCTCAAAGTGCAAATGCGCACCCGTTGCTTGGCCCGTACGACCAACGCGGGCAATCACTTGGCCTTTATCGACCACCTCACCCAACCGCACACCAATAGAAGAGGCGTGCGCATAACGGGTAACCAACCCATTGCCGTGACTAATTTCAACCAATTTGCCATAGCCGGGTACATAACGCGCCTCCGTCACCAGCCCCGCTGAAGCGGCGAGAATGGGGGTGCCCGTCGGTGCCGCAAAATCAACACCTTGATGTAAGGTTTGTCGCTTAGTAATCGGATGGTAACGCCAACCAAACTCAGAGCTTAGCGTGGCACTTTCTACAGGGTTGATGGTGGGCACCAAGGCCTCAGACCCTTGCCGCTGTGTTAGGACCGTATCCATCATTTTGAACCAGTCTTGGCGGCCTTCTAATTGATTACCCAATACGTCCAGCTGCCGCCCTAAGCTTTCTGCCGTCCAATGCTCGGGGCCTGGGTGTAACCCCACCTCGGTGACCGTTGGGTGCTCGGCATGCAGGGCATCGTAAAGCTCAGGCTCAGTATGAGAAATGCCCGCCTGCTCCGCCACCATACGAGCGGTGCCTTCGACATGGATCAGCTTAGCTTGCAAATCGCCAACTCGCTCGGCCAGTTGCTTTACACTTTCACGCATATAGGCGGCATCGCGAGAGAGCTTGTGCTCGATTGCTTGCTCTTGCTGAGGACTCATGATGGCAGCAGGTGCCCAGTAGGCATGGCCCCACGCCCCTAAAACCGCCCCAAAGATTAATAACCCCAATGCCATACTGCGTCGCCATAGAGGCCGAGTTTGAATCGCGGTAGAATAGCTTAAAAAATACTGCTTAATTTGTTTCACACCGATTTACCTACCTAAGGGTACCGCACCCGCCATGGCTGGATACTCCAAAAAAAACACCCTGCAGCGCGAGCAAGGCTCGCATGCGTTACAACGCTGGCTGCAAACGGATACGACTCGTGTATTTGATACCGCTCGTGCATTTTTGCAAGCGGAACGAATTATTGCCCAAGAAATACCGGGCGCATTAGGCCAACAGTGCAAAGTGGCCTCGTTAGAGGGACAACAAATGCGCTTGGCAGTTCCCAGCCCCGCTCATGCGGCTAAAGCACGGCAATTGGCTCCGACCCTAACCCGTGCGCTGCAAGCAGCTGGCTGGGATGTCCACTCAATTAGTGTACAGGTGCAGGCAGCCTTGTATCGCCCCCCTGTCAGAAAGCAGCCTAGAGCAGTTGTACCAATTGATACGACAGGCGTAGAGGCATTTGCCACACTGGCCCAACAACTGCCCAAAGACGACGCATTAACTAAAGCGATCAACAAACTGGTGCAGCGCCATCGTCCTAAACAATAAATAAGCCAAGCAACTACGCTTGGCTTAACTTTTCATAGACCTCGTACCCGCATCTTTAGGCTAATTGCCACTCTTGGGCATAGGCGGCAACGGCTTGGTCTTCGGGTGCATAGCTGACGTACTCCCAGCTGTCTTGAGCCGCCAACAACGCGCGAGCCAACTGGTTGTTGAGATCATGCCCAGACTTCACCGCCACATAACGCGCCACCAGTGGGTGCCCAACCAGATAAAGATCGCCAATGGCATCCAGGATTTTGTGTTTGACGAATTCGTCGTCGTAACGCAAACCGTCGCTATTGAGCACACGGAACTCGTCGAGAACAATCGCGTTATCAAGGCTACCGCCTCGTGCTAAACCCGCGGCTCGCAAGGCCTCAACCTCGCTGGCAAAACCAAAAGTGCGAGCTCGGGCGATGCTTTTTACATAAGAGTCCCGCGCAAAATCCACCTTGGCAAAATTTGCAGTGGAGTTAATGGCTGGGTGTTGGAAATCAATGGCAAATTCGAGGGCAAAGCCATCGTAAGGCTCTAAACGCGCCCACTTGGCTTGGGAACCTTCGCCTTCGCGCACCTCAATCGGTTTGAGTACGCGAATAAAACGCTTGGGTACCGAGAGTTCTTTGAGGCCAGCTGAGCGTAGCAAATACACAAAGGTCCCAGCGCTGCCATCCATGATGGGGACTTCTTCGGCATTGATATCGACATGTAGATTATCAATACCCAAACCTGCTAAGGCCGACATGAGATGTTCGACCGTCGAGACGCGTACGCCGTCTTTTTGAAGTACAGATGCCATACGCGTGCCACCGACTAAATCTGCCCGTGCGGGGATATCGACGATGGTGTCGAGATCGACCCGGTGGAACACAATCCCAGTGTTGGCTTCGGCTGGACGCAAAGTAATGTCTACTCGGCGACCCGAATGTAAGCCCACACCTTTGGTGCTAACAGGCTGAGAAATAGTACGTTGACGCAGCATGGTCATAATGAACAAAGACGGTAATTTGCAGACCTATTAGTGTAACTCGAAATACGGCATAACCCTAATTGTAGGTTGTAAAAAATGTCAATCAAACTACTGTTACTCCCCAGTCGATATCGCGCACAAGGCCAGTGCTTTAAGCAACCAGCCTTGTGGTGCGAGAGTTGACCCACGCTATCGGGGAAAAAGCGCGTTCGTCATGCCAGTTAGTCGGCTTGTTTGCGCAAAAAAGCTGGAATGTCAAAATGATCCATACCCGCTGTTTCCAAAGCGCGTACTTGAGCGGAGGCTTGGCTACGTGGGTTGCGAATAATAGCCGGTACATCGGTGTCGTATTCGGCAGCTGTGACAACGGGCTCGTCGTCGGTGCCGGTGCGTACCACGTTTTCGGTAGTGTGTACCAATTGTGGGCGAGCCTGAGCACGACCTAAACCTGTTGCAACAACGGTTACACGCAAGTCGTCACCCATGTCATCATTGTAGGCATTACCGAAAATCACATTCGCATCCTCGGACGCGTAGCTGCGAATGGTGTCCATGATTTCACGTGTTTCTCGCATTTTCAGATTGCGGCCAGCAGTGATATTGACCAAGATGCCACGTGCGCCATGCAAATCCACACCTTCGAGTAGTGGGCAAGCAATCGCATGCTCTGCGGCTTCGCGAGCACGATTCGGCCCAGACGCGACCGCTGTACCCATCATGGCTTGACCTTGTTCGCCCATAATGGTTTTAACGTCTTCAAAGTCAACGTTTACGTTACCTTCCACATTGATAATCTCTGCAATACCCGCGCAGGCATTGTGCAGCACATCGTCAGCGGCTTTGAAGCAGTCTTCTTGTGTGGCGTCTTCGTCCATTAGGTCATAGAGCTTCTCATTGAGCACCACAATGAGCGAATGCACATGCTTGGACAGCTCATCAATGCCGTTTTCAGCCATTTTGAGGCGGCGATTACCTTCGAAATCAAAAGGCTTAGTCACCACACCAACGGTCAGAATACCGAGCTCTTTGGCAACTTCGGCGACCACTGGGCTCGCGCCCGTACCGGTACCACCGCCCATACCCGCAGTAATAAACACCATATGCGCACCATTTAAGGCGGCACGGATTTCTTCGCGTGCTGTTTCAGCGGCAGCGCGTCCTTGTTCTGGCTTAGCGCCGGCACCTAGGCCAGTGCGACCAAGACGAATTTGCACCGGTGCATCGCTGCTGGCCAGTGCTTGGGAATCGGTGTTGGCGCAGATAAACTCTACTCCACCCACACCTGAGTTAATCATATGAGTGACCGCGTTGCCACCGGCACCGCCTACTCCGATTACTTTAATGACTGTGCAATTACTGCTTGTCTCCAACATCTCAAAGTTCATGATGAAACTCCCTCGCAAAAACAATTTGGCAAGTTCACTTGCCCCCCGAAAGTGGCTTTGAATGCGCGACTCAAAGCCACCTAACCTTTTAACTTATAAACCATTCTTTCATGCGCTCAAAGAGTGACTTGACGCCCCCTTTTTGTTGCGAAACTTTACGTCCACGCGCTTGCTGAGTCCGTGCTTCCATCAGCAAACCCATTGCTGTCGAAAATCGTGGGTTGCGCATGACATCGGCTAAGCTGCCATCGTAGGCAGGGGCTGCAACCCGTACCGGCTTCATAAATACATCTTCGGCTACTTCCACAATACCGGGCAGCATTGATGCGCCACCGGTTAACACAACGCCTGAGGCGACTAAGTCTTCGTAGCCAGAGTTACGTAGGCTGGCGAGCACTTGACTGAACATTTCCTCGACACGCGGCTCAATAATGGCTCCGAGTGCTTGGCGTTTTACTTGACGGTTAGGTCGATCTCCCAAACCGGGCACTTCGATTAGCTCCTCAGCATTGGCTAAGGTTTGCTTGGCTAAACCAAACCGTAATTTGATTTCCTCAGCATCCGGTGTTGGCGTGCGTAACATGGCGGCAATATCGCTGGTAATGTGATCCCCTGCAATGGCGATCACATCGGTATGCCGAATCGCACCAGCGGTATAAACCGCAATATCGGTCGTGCCACCACCAATATCAATGAGCACCACCCCGAGCTCTTTTTCATCGATAGTGAGGCATGCAAGGCTGGAAGCAAGTGGTTGTAAAATTAAATCCTGCACTTCTAGACCGCAACGGCGCACGCACTTGACGATATTTTGTGCAGCGCTCACCGAGCCGGTCACAATATGCACTTGCACCTCAAGGCGCAACCCACTCATTCCGATTGGATCACGAATACCATGCTGGGAATCCACAACAAACTCTTGAGTCAGCACATGAAGGATTTGTTTATCCGCAGAGACATTAATCGCTTGTGCAGTATCGACCACTCGGCTGACATCCGTTGACGTGACCTCTTTGTCTTTGACCGCTACCATGCCGCTGGAATTTAAGCTTTCAATATGGCTGCCTGCAATACCCGTATAGACTTCGCGAATTTTACAATCCGCCATGAGCTCGGCCTCTTCGAGCGCGCGTTGTATCGAGTTGACGGTGGCTTCGATATTCACGACGACGCCCTTACGCATACCTTGTGATTCGTGCTGTCCCAAACCTAATACCTCGAAGCGTCCGTTCGGTAGCACCTCTGCCACCACAGCGACGACTTTGCTCGTGCCGATATCGAGCGCAACGATGAGGTCTTTAATATCTCGCGTCATAACTATTGTTTCACTGATGTAATTGTTTGAGGATCTAGCACAATCGCAAACCCATCTTTATATCGTAAATCGGCACTGGCGATACGTCGCTCTCCAAGCCGCTCGGCCAAACTCGGCCAAATCTGTACAAACCGTTGCATCCGCTCAGCAAACTGTACTGCACCGGAGCGCCCATGGGGGTCCGCGATGTCAGCGGCGGGATCGCGACCTAAATTTAACCGTACCCCATCTGACAGCACCACTTCCCAAGCATAGCGAGGACTTAAACTCACTTCACGTATATTCAGACCTAAAGGAGCCACCCAACGGGCTAACTCTGCGTAACGCTGCACGACCAAACGCTCTGACGATGCGGGACCATTGAGCTGCGGCAGCACCAAGCCATCGGCCAGAACCGCCTCATTCGCGACAAACGCTTCGCCCCATGTATTGATCATTTCCCCTTCATTCCAATACGCTAGAGGCTGCTGCTCCTCGATGTGCACGACTAAGCGGTCGGGCCATACGCGTTTGATGCGTGCCTTACGGACCCAAGGCGCGCTTTCTACTACTTTGCGCACCTGATTCAAATCCATACTAAAAAAATTACCGCTCAACCGACCTGCAATGGTCGCCTCGACGGTCGTGGGGCTAACGTATTGCAAACTGGCCTCTTCCATCGGTAGCAACTCTACATGGCGAATTGTAAAATACGGGCGATGTAAGGCCCAATACAACGCAGCAAGCAACATCGCCCCTACCGCTAAAGCGGTAAGCAAATTCGCAATAAAGTTGGTTAACCGAGGATCCGAAAACACCAGTCGTCACTCCGGCAAACGTGACACCGCACGTATTTTCAAACTGGCTGAGGCTAAAATCTTGACGCAGAGTTCATTAAACTCAATTCCGACCGCTTTAGCCCCCATCGGTACTAACGAATGGCTGGTCATTCCGGGCGAGGTGTTGACCTCCAATAACCAAGGCTGATGCTGCACATCCAACATAAAATCTACACGCGCCCACCCTTCGCAGCCTACACTGCGATACGCTTCCACAGCCAAACGCTGTATCTCGCCTGTTAACGCTTCTGGTAACTCAGCTGGGCAATAGTACTGTGTGGCGTCACTGAGGTATTTATGCTCAAAGTCATAGTTGCCACCAGGTGCCACAATCTCGATGACTGGTAACGCATAGGCCTCTGGACCTGCCCCGAGCACCGGCACGGTTAACTCCCGCCCAGCAATAAACTGCTCGGCCAACACGTGCGCATCAAAACGTGAAGCCAATGCATAGGCATCATCGAGCTGGCCAAGGTGATCAATTTTACTAAAGCCTACCGTCGAGCCCTCATGAGGGGGCTTTAAAATAAAGGGCAAAGCAAGCCGTTGGCCGACACGAGCAAGGTCATCTTGGGAACGCAGCAACACAAAATCGGGCGTGGGCAAGCCTTGCTGTAGCCAGATCTGCTTGGTCATGGTTTTGTCCATGGCCAAACTAGAAGCCATCACCCCACTGCCTGTGTAAGGGATATTTAAAAGCTCCAAGGCGCCTTGCAGCGTACCATCTTCACCATAACGACCGTGTAATGCAATAAACACCCGATCAAAAGCTTGGGCGGCTAAGTCACTAAGACTGTGCTCACCCGTATCAAAAAGATGCGCATCAATACCAGACGCACGTAAGGCTTGGCAGACAGCCTGCCCCGACATTAAAGAGACCTCACGCTCTGCTGAGCGCCCACCGTAGAGCACCCCTACTTTACCAAAGTTCTGACTCATGCCAACTCCTTTAAACGCGTTGGTACGCGACTAATACTGCCTGCACCCATTGTCAGCACCACATCGCCATCGCGTACAAAATCGAGAATGGCTTGGGGCATGTCTTCGATATTGGCGATGAATACGGGCTCAACTCGGCCAGCAACTCGAATCGCACGGCTCAACGCACGGCCGTCGGCAGCAATAACGGGTGCCTCGCCTGCGGCATAAACCTCGCTCAGCAATACCGCATCCGCGGCACTAAGAACTTGCACAAAATCCTCAAAGCAGTCTCGGGTTCGGGTATAACGATGGGGCTGAAAGGCCAATACAATGCGGCGATCGGGCCAAGCACCTCGTGCCGCAGCTAAGGTTGCTGCCATTTCATTGGGATGATGGCCATAGTCATCCACTACGGTGAAGTACCCACCGCCATTTTTAGCGCTAACGGGTAGGTCACCAATTTGGGCAAAGCGTCTGCCTACTCCAGTAAACTGTTTGAGTGCACGGGCAATTGCCTCGTCAGAAACGCCTAACTCTGTTGCCACTGCAATCGCTGCCAAGGCATTCAGTACATTATGCTTACCAGGTAGATTCAGTACGACCGACAAAATAGGCAGCTCACCCACGCTGCTAGTACGGGTCACATCAAAATGCATTTGCGTGCCCACACTGCGTAAGTTGATCGCACGCACTTGGGCAGGTTGATCAATGCCATAGGTGGTGACGGGACGCGATACAAATGGAATGACCTCTCGGACATTTGGATCATCCATACAAAGAATGGCACTGCCGTAAAAAGGCAACTTTTGGGTGAACTCAATAAATGCGGTTTTTAGCTGGGCCACATCATGGCCATAGGTGTCCATATGGTCCACATCAATGTTCGTGATGATTGCCATGACGGGCAGCAAATGCAAGAAAGAAGCATCCGACTCATCCGCCTCCACCACCATGTACTCGCCTTCACCAAGCTTAGCGTTTGCACCCGCTGAGTTTAAGCGCCCCCCAATGACGAAAGTCGGGTCCAAGTCCCCTGCGGCTAATACACTGGCCAAGAGGCTCGTAGTGGTGGTTTTGCCATGAGTACCCGCTACCGCGATGCCACGTCGCAGACGCATCAACTCGGCCAGCATCAAGGCTCGCGGTACGACGGGAATACGTGCCGCACGAGCGGCCAACACCTCTGGGTTATCACCTGTAATCGCGGTAGATACAACGACTGCACTCATGCCTTGTACGTTTTCAGCCGCGTGACCAATCACGATCCGTGCGCCCAGCTCAGCCAAGCGCCGCGTAACGGTGCTTTCTTGCATATCGGAGCCACTAATGGCATAGCCAAGATTCAGCATGACCTCGGCAATACCGCTCATGCCTGAGCCACCGATCCCTATAAAGTGTAAATGCTTAATGCGGTGTTTCATCCCGCTCTCCTCTGAGCCAACTGTGTACACACGTCAGCAATTTTTTCGGTAGCTTGCAACTGGGCGTGCTCTTGAGCGTGCGCCCCCACTTGAGCCAGTTCGCCTCGATTCCGCTCAACGAGCCAACGCGCTAACCACTCGGGGCTAAGGTCGTCTTGTTTTTGTAACCAGCCCGCTGCGCAATGCGTTAGGTAATTCGCGTTCGCGGTCTGATGGTCATCAATGGCATGGGGTAACGGCACAAATAAAGCGGGCACACCGGCAGCCGCTATCTCGGCTACGGTCATCGCCCCTGCTCGGCAAATAACCAAATCGGCATCGCCCATCGCAGCCGCCATATCGTCAATAAACGCCGGGCATTCGGCCGCAACGCCTAACTCGCGATACTGCTTGCGCACGGCTTCGGCGTGCTGCGTACCCGCTTGGTGGATAATATAGGGCCGCTGCGCAACCGGTATCTGCGAAACAGCACGAGGCACAACTCGATTAAGTGGTGCCGCCCCAAGGCTACCGCCCACCACTAATACGCGTAGTGGACCACTACGGGCAGCAAAACGTTGTGCTGGACTTGGTAAGTGCTTGAAGCTCTCTCGCACAGGGTTCCCCACCACCACGGCACTCCGTAATGCACCAGGAAAACCGACAAGACTGCGTTTCGCCAATTTGGCTAACCAGCGATTAGCGGTACCAACCACTGCATTTTGTTCGTGCACCACTAACGGTATTCGTGCCAACCACGCCGCCACGCCTCCTGGGAAAGCCACATAGCCGCCCATGCCTAAGACCACATCCGGCTGAATGCGCTTTAGGCTGCGTCGCGCAGAGCAAATGGCACGTGTTAGCGTAAAAGGCAATTTTAGTAGCGTAGTCAAGCCTTTGCCTCGTACACCAGCAAAACGTAACGGCTCCAAAGGAATATGCTGTGGTGGGACTAACCGCCCTTCCATACGCTCAGGATGG
Organism: Candidatus Paenalcaligenes intestinipullorum; assembly: GCA_019120675.1. Lineage (GTDB taxonomy): Bacteria > Pseudomonadota > Gammaproteobacteria > Burkholderiales > Burkholderiaceae_B > Paenalcaligenes > Paenalcaligenes intestinipullorum. The sequence continues at coordinate 19,132 of DWUQ01000105.1, forward strand.
CCCAGCCACACGACGTTCCAGCCTCGTTGTTGCATGGTTTTGGCCACCGCAAGGCCCGGCATAATATGACCGCCCGTACCGCCTGCCATGATTAACAGTGTTTTACTCATACGCGCCGGCCCACCATCATGCTTCGGTTTTCAAAATCCACGCGCAACAGCATGGCAAAAGCCGCTAAATTCATGACCACACCTGTCCCACCGTAGCTTACCAATGGCAACGTCAGGCCTTTGGTCGGCAATAAGCCAAAACACACTCCAATATTGATAAAGGTTTGAATGGCAAACCAAATGCCCACACCATGGGCCACGAGTGCGCTAAAAAGACGCTCATTAGCAATGGCTTGATGAGCAATCTGAAACGCCCGATGCACCACAAACACAAAAGCCAGTATTAACAAGGCCACCCCAAAAAAGCCCAGCTCTTCACCAATGACCGCAACGATAAAGTCGGTGTGCGCTTCAGGCAAATAATGCAGCTTTTCAACGCTGGAGCCGATGCCAACACCAAACCACTCTCCTCGTCCTAAGGCAATCAAAGAGTGGGACAACTGGTAAGCGCTTCCATAGGCGTTGTCTGGATTCCATGGGTCCAAATACACCAAGAAACGTTGTACCCGCCAAGGTGACACCCAGACCATCATTAAAAATAATGCGCACATCAGCACAATTAGGCCGGTAATGTACTTTTTATTCATGCCACCGATAAACAACAAACCAATCGCAATGGCCACGATGACGATCACCGCGCCCAAATCAGGCTCCATAATGATTAATCCAGCCACCACCCCCAAACTCAGCACAATAGGGGCTAAGCCTCGTAAAAACGTGCCCATATAAGCCTGCTTGCGCTCGATGTAATACGCCACAAACAAAATCATCGCCACCTTCATGAGCTCAGAAGGCTGGAAATTAATGGGTCCTAGCGGCAACCAGCGACGCGCCCCATTCACCGTACGCCCAACACCTGGAATCAGCACCAACAACAACAAAAGCAAGCTAATAATAAATATTGGCAAGGCCAGTTTGCGCCAGACTTGCATGGGCACGCTGGCTACAAACAACGCGCCCACCAGCCCTATCGTGACAAAAGCCGTATGACGAATGACAAAATAATAACGGCCATAATTGGCATAACGCGGGCCATCCGCTAACGCAATGGAGGCCGAGTACACCATCAACAACCCAAAGCCCACTAAAGCAATACCGACTAATAAAAGCTTTGCGTCAAGCGTAGGCGCTGCCGTACGTGAGGTCGGCTGGCTTTTGAATAAAGCGCTGAAATCACCCAACATACTCATACCACCTCCCCTGCTTGCAGCGCCAAGGCTTCCACGCACTGCGCAAAGCACTGACCGCGCTCTTGGTAGTTGGCAAACATATCGAGGCTCGCGCAGGCTGGAGACAGCAGCACCACATCCCCTGCTTGCGCAAGCTCGGCCGCCTGAGTGACGGCCTCAGTTAACGTCGCCACCTTTACTACTGGAAAGTCCGCAGCGTTTAGCACTTGCTGAATGCGTGCCGCATCTTGACCGAGCACGACAACGCCTCGCACGGACGTTTTATTTAGTGCTTCGGCAAGAGGCATGAAGTCTTGGCCTTTACCTACACCGCCTGCAATGAGCACCACAGGTTGCTGGAGACCAGTCAATGCCGCAACAGTGGCCCCGACATTGGTGCCCTTGCTGTCATTGATATACCCCACGCCTTGACAGCTACGCAGCCACTGCATCCGATGAGGCTCGCCCTCGTAAGTACTGAGTGCCGACAGCAGCGCATCCCAATCCGCGCAGACACTGTGCGCGAGCGCCAAGGCGGCTAAGGCGTTACTTAAATTATGCTGACCGTGCAGACGCAGACTGCTGACTTCTAATAAATTGTCTATTTGATGCGCCGGTTGACGTTGAGCTTCAGCATGCAGCGACTCTGCCAAGGCATACGCCAAAAACTGTAAGGGGCCGACGCCCTGTAACCCCATATCACCACCCAGGAGCGGTGTATTCAAGCCAAAGCTACGTACGTTGGATGAGGTAAAGTCTGCTACCAACGCCGCTCTATTCGAATCGTCACGATTCACCACCCAAGTTTGCGCGCTCGTGTAAATACGCGCTTTATCAGCTTGGTAGGCTTCCATGGAGCCGTGCCAGTCGCTGTGATCTTGAGACAGATTCAGCACCGTCGCCGCATGAAACTCTAAGGATCGCAACCAGTGCAATTGAAAGCTTGAAAGCTCCAGCACCCACACCTGAGGCAAGCTACCCGCTTGCATACGCTGCGCTAACACACTAAGCGTGGCGGGACTGATGTTCCCTGCGACCACCACATCCCTATCACAAGCGTTCAGCATATGACGAGTCAGCTGGGTGACAGTGGTCTTGCCATTAGTGCCAGTAATGCCGATAACCTTAGGCGTATACCCTTGGCCCGCCAGGTCCCTCAACGCCAAGGCAAACAGCTCGACCTCATTCATAACCTGAATGGACTGAGTATGCGCCAAGGCCAACAACTCACGTATCCCTGCCTGCAAGGGGGACAAACCAGGGCTGATTACAATGCGGACGACCTGCTCCAATACCTCAGGCTGCAACGCGGCATCGCCCTCAACCAGCTCAATCCGATCTGGAAAGCGTTGTTTTAGATTATGGCTGGCAGCTAAACCCACGCGGGTATCGGCTAGACGTAACTCCCCTGCTCCCTGCTGTAGGCACCACTGTGCCGCAGCCACGCCAGTTTCTCCCATTCCCAGAATGAGAGTTTTGCCGGTAAGGGATAAGGAGGGAAAGTGATAATTCATCAACGTAATTTCAAAGTAGCTAAGCCCAGCAACACAAGCATCATGGTGATGATCCAAAAACGGACCACCACCTGCGTTTCTTTCCAACCACTGACTTCAAAATGGTGATGCAACGGGGCCATCTTAAAAATCCGCCGTCCCTCACCATATTTGCGTTTGGTATAGCGAAACCACGTCACTTGCATCATCACTGACAAGGTTTCTACAACAAAGACCCCGCCCATAATAAAAAACACAATTTCTTGCCGAACAATCACGGCAATCGTGCCCAACGCGCCACCCAAGGCTAAAGCACCCACATCGCCCATAAACACCTGAGCCGGGTAGGTGTTAAACCACAAAAAGGCAAGCCCTGCCCCTGCGATAGCGGCACAAATCACCATGAGTTCGGAAGCACCCGAAATATAGGGAAATAATAAATATTTAGAGTAGTCGACACGCCCAACCACATAAGCAAAGATCCCCAGCGCGCTCCCAACCATGACTGTTGGCATAATGGCTAAACCATCGAGGCCATCCGTGAGATTGACCGCATTGCTGGAACCAACAATCACAAACCACGTCAACGCCACAAAACCAAACACCCCTAAGGGATAACTAATGCTTTTAAAAAACGGGACGATCAAATCCGCGTTGGTGGGCAAGGACATGGTAAAGCCGCTCATCACCCAATCGCGGAACAGCGGCCACAGCTCGGCAGAGTCTGGTGCAGACACGGCAAAGGCCAAATAAACCGCAGCCACCATACCAATAATGCTTTGCCAGAAAAACTTTTGTCGTGAGGACATGCCTTCGGGGTCACGATGCACGACTTTTTTGTAATCGTCCGCCCAGCCAATCCAGCCAAAGCCAAACGTGACCAATAAGACCACCCAAACAAAACGATTCGTCCAATCTGCCCACAACAACGTACTGACCGCAATTGAGATTAGAATCAGCACACCACCCATGGTGGGGGTGCCATTTTTCTGGATATGGGATTCTGGGCCATAACTGCGCACCGCTTGGCCAATTTTCATTTCGGTTAAGCGACGGATGACTCGTGGACCGCACCAAAGACCTATGATTAACGAGGTCGCGCAGGCCAATAACGCACGCAAGGTAATGTATTCAAATACCGCAAAGGCGCGAATATGAGAATCCGCTAAAAATCGCGCCAACTCAAGCAACATGGGAAGCCCCGTCCTTATCTGAAAAATGCTGCTCAAGCGCAGTAACCACCCGATCCATACGCGCACTGCGTGAGCCTTTGATCAGCACATGAGCCGGCATTAAAGCGATAAGCTCCTCAACCAAGCTTTCTAGGCTTTCAACGACTTGCGCCGCTTCACCATACGCTTGGGCGGCATATTTTGCATCATTTCCTAAAACTAATAAATGGCCAATGCCTTGGTCGCGTGCATAATTTCCAACTTCAGCATGCACCGCTTGGCTCTGCACCCCGACTTCACTCATATCGCCTAATACGAGGACACGCTCGCCTTCAAGCTGAGCCAACACATCAATAGCAGCCCGTACTGAATCGGGATTCGCGTTGTAGCTGTCGTCGATGAGCTGAAAGCCTGGCACGACAGTTTTGGGCTGCATCCGCCCCTGCACGGGCTTGAAGGATTGTAGACCTTCGATTATTGCAGGCAATTCGATACCAATCGCCCACGCGCAAGCGCTCGCTGCTAACGCATTGCGTAGATTATGGACACCAGGAGCGGGCAATTTAACCTTGGCTTGCTCAGAATGAATGGTCAGGGTAAAGCCTGTGGATTCGGCGCCAGCATGAATGGTGGTTGCACTGACCTCCGCACCCTCAGCAAACCCAAAACGCACGACCGACCGCTCACCGGCGTACTCTTGCCACAAGGCCGTATACGGCTCATCATTCGGAAAAACCGCTACGCCCTGGTCAGCAAGACCGCGAATGACCTCACCGTTTTCTTGAGCAACGGCTTCCACCGTATGCAAAAACTCTTGGTGCTCACGTTGTGCATTATTGACTAAAGCCACAGTGGGTTGGGCAATGGCGGTTAACACTGCAATCTCGCCTGGGTGATTCATCCCCAACTCAAATACGGCAGCCTGATGCTCGGTGCGCAAACGCAGCACCGATAGCGGCACGCCTAAGTCGTTGTTCAAATTGCCGACTGTTGCCACCGTATGGCCTTGACCAAACTGAGCACGGAAAATGCTGGCGACCATTTCTTTGGTGGTCGTTTTGCCATTGCTGCCGCAAATTGCCACCACAGGGATGGAAAAACGTTGCCGCCAAACGGTAGCAATCGTAATTAATGCTTGGCGGGTATCGCCCAATACAAACTGAGGCAGATTTACTTCAGGGTGTGGCTCGCTAACGATCGCGGCACACGCCCCTTTTTCACGCGCTAAAGCCAAATAAGCATGCCCATCAAAGCGCTCACCATTTAAGGCGACAAATAAATCATTAGGCTGTAGCGTCCGCGTGTCGGTGGATAGGTTCACTCCTCGCAACCAGCTCAGCGCAAAGCTACCCCACTGACGGTCATCAAACGCAAAGCGTTCCCCCTTGATCTCTTGGTACGTTTCGTGCCCTTTACCCGCGATTAAAATCAAATCGGCGGGCTCGGCTTGCCAAATGGTTTCTAAAATCGCTTTGGCGCGATCGGGCTGCACGCGTGTGTGGGCGGCGTTGGAGTCGATGCCGTCGAGGATTTGTTTCAGAATATCGTCGGGATCCTCGGAGCGTGGGTTGTCGTTGGTCAGCACCACCTCATCGGCTAATGCTGCCGCAATGCCACCCATTATTGGACGCTTAGCGCGATCCCGATCGCCACCACACCCAAAAATACACTTTAGTTTGCCACCACGAATTGTGGCCACGCCTCGCAAAGCATGCAAAGCGCGCTCAAGCGCATCAGGGCTATGGGCATAGTCCACCACCACCAAAGGGGCGGGGGCATTTTTAGCAATGGCCGCCACCGCGTTAACAATCTCTAGACGGCCTGCGACGGGGCCTAAGGTCGCCATGAGGCGGGCAATTTTAGAGACCGGCCAACCTAATTCGGTCAAAATCCCTGAAACCAATAACAAGTTCGCTACATTGTGCTCACCCAGTAAGTGAGTCAAAATTTGCGCTTGACCATGAGCGGTTTGCAACGTGAAAACCTGGCCGTCTGCGCCGTGATGGACATCACTGGCCACCACATCGGCCGACGTATCTTGTAAAGAATACGATACTTTTTTGGCGTGCAAAGGCTGTGACAAGAGTTCGCGTCCAAACGCATCGTCCGCATTGATAACAGCCGTTTGCAAACCGGGCCAATGAAACAAACGGTTTTTGGCGGCTTGGTAGTTTTCGAGCGTCTCGTGATAATCCAAGTGATCATGCGACAAATTCGTGAACGCTGCGATGGCAATGTTGACACCATCTAAACGCCCTTGCTCAATTCCAATCGAAGACGCTTCCAAAGCGACCAAATTAGCCCCCGCTGCGCGCAAACGCGCCAAGCTTCGGTGCATGGTCAGCACATCTGGCGTCGTCAACGCCCCACCGAGGTTGGTGCCATCCGGTAAGGTCACCCCCAAGGTGCCAATCGTGCCACACGGCACAGTCGAGTTATTCAGCGCACCGGCCAACCACTGCACACTTGAGGTTTTACCGTTGGTGCCGGTCACGGCCATAATGGTCATCGCCTCAGAAGGCCGTCCCCACCACTCATGAGCCACTTCCCCTAATAAGGCTTGCAAACCGACAACCTCGAGTACGGGCACAGATAGTGTACGCGGCTGCTGAAAGGCCTCCGTAACCACGGCGACCGCGCCGTTTTCAATGGCGGCTTCGATAAAATCCCGTCCATCCCCTGCTACGCCGGGGCAAGCGACAAACACATCCCCTGCTGTCAACTGCCGAGAATCCAAACACAGCTGTGCCGTCTCGGGCACATGCTGACGCAACCACTCAATAATCTTTACTGCTGTGGACATTCTTATTCCTCTTTTTGCTCAGCTTGCAAAGCCACTAAAGGCTCAATCGGTGCGTCGGGTTGCACCCCCATACGCCGCAAACTGTTTGCCATAATCTCTGAAAAAACGGGAGCCGCTACACGCCCCCCAAAATAGGCCCCTTGAGGCTCATCAATACTGACTGCTACGACTAAGCGTGGATCCGATACCGGCGCAAAACCCACAAACGAGCTGCGATAACGTGATTTACTGTACTTACCATCAACGATTTTACGCGCCGTACCACTCTTTCCTGCCACCCGATAACCTTGCACCTGAGCCAGCTTTGCCCCATCTGGCCCTGCAGCCGCTTCGAGCATCGCCCGTACGGTACGCGCCACTTCGGGCTTGAACACCGGAACACTAGCCGGTTTAGCCGTGTTTTTGAGTAAACTTAAAAACACCATATCGCCATCTCGGGCAAACACCGTATAGGCATGCGCCATTTGCAGCAACGATACGGACAGACCATACCCATACGCCATCGTGGCGCGCTCAATCGGACGCCAGCGCGCCCAAGGGCGCAAACGACCCGCGGCCGCACCTGGGAAATTGGTCTGCGGTGAACGCCCAAAGCCCAACAGGTTAAAACTATTCCACATTTCTTCTGAGCTTAAACGCTCCGAAATCATGGTCATGCCGATATTACTTGAGCGCTGCAAAATGCCCGCGGCATCCAAAGTGCCGTTAAAACGGCTCACATCGGTGATCGTATGACCTTGATACCGATACGCCCCATTGCCCGTATTGAACTTGGTGGAGGTGGAAATCTTGTTGTTGTTTAAAGCCACGGCTACCGTGAAGGGCTTCATCGTTGAGCCGGGCTCAAAGGTGTCGGTGATCACACGATTTCTGAGCGCACTGCCACGACGCTCGCTACGCTCATTGGGATCATAGGTCGGCAAATTCACCAGCGCCAATAGCTCGCCCGAACGCACATCAATAATAACTGCGGACGCCGCACTGGCTTGGGTTTCTTCGAGGCTCTTTTTGAGGGCGGCGTACGCGTCGTATTGCAACGCGGCATCAATAGAAAGCTGTAAGTCCTGACCATTTACGGGTGGGATGGCATCGCGCACATCCTCGATGATATTGCCCAAACGATCTCGAATGACCCGTCGCGACCCAGCAGTACCAGAAAGCTCCTGATTAAAAGAAAGCTCAATGCCTTCGATGCCTTGGTCTTCAATATCGGTAAAGCCAGTCACGTGCGCCATGACCTCGCCTTGGGGGTACGAGCGACGCACCTCATCTTGATCGTGGATACCGGGGATCTTTAAGCTCGCGATTTCTTTGGCGAGCTCCATCTCAACCTGTCGACGCAAATACACAAAGCTACGGTCTTCGGTGTTGATACGACGCTGCACCTCATCAGGGCTCATCTCCAGCAAGGATGCGAGCTTAGCGACCTGCTCGGGAGTGGCTTTTTTTGCATCCTCGGGCAAGGCCCAGATCGCTTTAACGGCCACACTACTGGCCAACACCACTTCACCCGTGCGATCGAACACCTTGCCCCGTGTAGCGGGCAAGACAACCGTACGCTCATACCGGCGTTCGCCTTGTTGCTGTAAGAACTCAGTTGAAAAGGCTTGAACGTGTACGGCTTTGACTAATAAAGCAATAAAACCCAACACCAGCATGCGCCATACCCAGCGCGCTCGGCTGATGGAAGCGTGCTCGGCAAGCATGGCGCGCTGATGGTAATGAGGCTGAGGCATTATTGTGCTCCCTGTTTAAGGGGCATGGCACCGCCACGGGATAAAACCGTTGCAGGCAAATAGAGCGTGCGATCGGGCGAGCCGCCAATCAATTCGAGCTCCTGTCGCGCCAAACGATCCACACGGGCATTACTCGCCAAGCTGGCGCGTTCGGCTTGTAGACGACGCCATTCTAAATCCAGCTCACGCGCTTGACGCACTAAACGTTCTGTTTCCATATAGAGCTGGCGCGCTTGATAGCGCGCCGAGACCAAAGAGAGAGCTGAGACCATCAGCACCAAGGCCAAACCAAAACGAAGCAACAAGCTCACCGCCGTTTCCCCCGACGTGAATGATCACCACGCCCAGCTAAAGCTTGATGGGCTTGATCAAAAGTAGCGCGCCAATCGTCCTGCAATGGCGTATACGTGCGCTCCGCTACTCGTAATACCGCCGAGCGAGCGCGCACATTGTGCTCTATTTCTGCCGCATTTGGGAGTACCCTACCGATTGATCGCAACCATGGTTGGGGTAACTGCTCGACGGTTAAAGGCAAGTGGGCCACCGCAGCATCTGGGTTGGCCGCCGTGTTAATAAACTGTTTGACAATACGATCCTCAAGAGAGTGAAAGCTAATCACAGCAAGACGGCCATCGGGCTTGAGCAGTTCAAGACTTAACGGCAGCGTGAGCGCAAGCTCTTCGAGCTCACGGTTGAGGTAAATCCGTATAGCCTGGAAGGTCCGGGTGGCAGGGTGATGACCCTTCTCGCGTGTGCGGACAACCGAGGCGACCAGCTCGGCGAGATCGCTCGTTGTACGCAGCGGTAAGGATTCGCGGCGACTAACAATCGCCTTTGCAATCTGGAAAGCAAACCGTTCTTCGCCATAATCTGCTATGACCTCTTTAATTTCTTCAACACTGGCCTGGCTGAGCCATTCGGCTGCCGTTAAGCCTGTGGAGTTATTCATACGCATATCCAGAGGCCCCTCGCGCATAAACGAGAACCCTCGCTCCGCCGCGTCCAGCTGCGGAGACGATACGCCCAGATCCATCATGATGCCGTCAACAGCGTGCACACCGTGCTCAGACAAAGCCGTATGCATCTGTTCAAAACCGGCATGAATTACTGTGATACGTTGGTCTTGTGAGGCCAGTGCCTGAGCCGCCTCAATGGCTTGTGGGTCTTTGTCGATGACAAACAGTCGAGCACTCGCATCGACATGCTGCAATAAGTATTGACTGTGGCCACCCCGCCCAAATGTGGCGTCGACATACACTGCATTTGGGATGGCTTTAGGCGCTATCAGGCCTGCCCGCTTAATATGAAAATCGGGCTCAATGAGAGCAGCCACAGTGGGCTCAAGCAATACGGAGCGATGAGCAAAACTCATGAGCCAACTCAGAAAGAAAACTGTTCAAATACGGCAGTCATGCCTTGGGCGAGGTCTTGAGCCTGGCGTCGTTCGAGCTCTACGGCATCCCACAGCTCGAAATGCCCCCCTAAACCGAGCAGCATGGCTCCACGCTCAAGGCCTACGGCAAGCCGTAACTCAGGCGCCACCAAAATACGGCCAGCACCATCCATTTCGACATCTTGGGCATTACCCAGCAGTAAACGCTGCAAGGCACGGGCAGACATAGGGAAGGCAGCAATTTGTTGGCGTTTTTCTTCCCACAGGGAGCGTGGGTAAACCAAAAGGCAGCCATCGGGGTGACGCGTAAGCGTGAGACGTCCGGATTCATGGTTGAGCAACGCGTCACGATGCCGTGTCGGTATAGCCATCCGACCCTTGGCATCTAATGTGAGAGCATTGCTGCCTTGGAACATCGCCTTCCCCACTTTTATACACAAAAACCTACTTTTTCCCACTCTAAGCCAAGACACGAAAGTGGTCAAGATATATAGGCATTTTTAGCTTAAGAATGGGGAACTATTATTTAGCCTCACTCCTTCAAACTTCAACGCAAAGGGTTTATTTTCAATCACTTAAAAAAACAATTAAAAGTAACTTGTTAAATACTCACTAAGCTTCCACACTAACCCTTGCACTTCCTAACATTTATTCACGGACGACAAAAAGCCACTCCATAGATAAGTGTTAAAAAATGAAAATAGGAAAAGTTTTAATCACTGTTAGAATAAACAGTCATCGGCAATGGACTTGCCAAAGAAAAAAGGAACAAGCCTATAGGCCGGATTCTGTAAACCAAGCACGCTTGGTTGGCAACCATTCCTCTGGGTGATGCATTACTGCAGCACTCTAGCCACCTACCCGCATACTTGAGCGAGCCGCCCTTTTATTGCTTGCACAATAACGTATGCCTATTTGGTGTTGCTCCGGATAGAGGTTACCGCGTTTCACCCTACACGCACGGTTGACTCAGCGCCAACAAAATTACGGAGATGGCCGTAACTGAGCATAGTAAACTATGCCCTACGCGCAGACTCGTCTCTGTGGCCCTATTCCTCAGCTGAAGTACTCAACTGGGCGGCTGTTAGCCGCTATCCTGCTCTGCGGAGTCCGGACCTTCCTCGATAGCGTACGCTACCGCGGCTGCCCAGCTTGTTCCTTACTGTTATTGTACCGTGCGATCTGTATCGCGCACAAAATTTTCTACTTCTGGAGTGTTATGTCTTCGAACTTGATCACGCTAAACGAGGTACAACTCGCTTTTGGTCACCACGCCCTCTTAGACAGCGCCAACCTAATTGTGCACGAGGGTGAGCGTTGCGGCCTCATTGGCCGTAACGGTGCCGGCAAGTCTTCTTTACTCAAACTCTTAGATGGCCGTCTTGCCCCAGATGAGGGCGAGGTGCAGCGCCGTATCGGTTTGCGGGTCGCAACCGTTGAGCAAGAGCCCGACCTTCCTCCCGAACAAAGCGTGTACGATTACCTCTGCGGTGATTTTGAGCTCAACGAAGACTGGCAACGCCCTTCACGTATCAGCGGCTTAATTGACGAATTGAAGCTTCGGCCCGATGCCTTAAATCAAACCTTATCAGGTGGCATGCGTAAACGTGTCGCTTTAGCTAAGGCCGTTGCTGACGCGCCCGATTTGCTCTTGCTCGACGAGCCCACGAACCATTTAGACTTCGACGGCATTTTATGGCTCGAAGCGCTGTTGAAAAACTTTCGGGGCAGCGTCATCGTCATTACTCACGATCGACAATTTCTAGACGAAGTCACCACACGCATTATTGAACTGGATCGAGGCCAAATCTTTAGCTTCCCCGGTAACTTTTCTCAATGGCAAGTGCGCAAAGCCGAATGGCTGGAAGCGGAAGCCCAACAAAATGCGAAGTTTGACAAGTTCCTTGCCCAAGAAGAAGTCTGGATTCGTACTGGCGTGCAAGCACGCCGCACCCGAGACGAAGGTCGCGTACGTCGCTTGGAATCGCTACGTCGTGAACGTGCCGCGCGGCGCGAGCGTTCGGGCAATGTTAGTTTTGCCATTGATGAGGGCAAACGTTCAGGCCGCTTAGTGATTGAAGCCGAGCATATTACCCATGGCTACAACGCGCATACGTTAATTAACGACTTCTCTACCGTGCTGTTACGAGGTGATCGGGTAGGATTAATCGGACCAAATGGCGCTGGCAAAACCACCCTTTTACAAATTCTGCTTGGTCTGCTGCCCCCTAATCAAGGGCATGTCAAACTAGGAACCAATTTGACCATTGGCTACTTTGATCAAATGCGCAGTCAACTGGATGAAAAAGCCACCCTCGTGGAGACGATCAACCCCGGTACCGAATGGATTCAGATTGGCGACAAACGCTTGCACGTGATGAGCTATTTAGAAGAGTTTTTATTCCCAGCTGCACGCGCACACTCTCCAGTCAGCACGCTATCGGGGGGGGAGCGTGCACGCCTTGCGCTCGCCCGGCTATTTGCTCAACCCACTAACATTCTGGTGCTGGACGAGCCTACTAACGATCTCGATATTGAAACCCTAGAATTGCTGGAGTCTTTGCTACAAGACTACCAAGGGACTGTATTATTGGTGAGCCACGACCGCAGCTTTTTGAATAATGTGGTGACCCAAGTCATTGCCGCCGAACCAAATGGTCATTGGCAAGAATACGCAGGGGGCTATGATGACTGGCTGCAGCAACGACCCGAGCCTTTAACCGAAGCTCCCGCAGCGACCAACCCCCCAGCGACCTCTAAAGCACCCGCGGCGGCCCCGCGTGCGCGCAGTCGCAGCAGTGGGTTGGCCCCTTGGGAAAGCAAAGAGCTGGCCGAGCTCCCCGAAAAAATCGCTCAACTGGAAGCCCAACAATCCGCCCTTGCTGCCCAGCTTAGTGAACCCGATATTTATGCAGATGGGCCTGAGGCCGCTCAACGCATCAATGACCAGCTCGCGGAACTGGATGAGCAACTGATGGCTCTGTTTGATCGTTGGGAAAGCTTAGAAGCCAAACAGGGTGAATAAATAAAGGCCATCAAGTGCTTCACTCAACAGCACCCGATGGCCTGCCTTAGTTCACAATACTCTAAGCTACGAATGGCTATTAATGAAAAATAGCCATATGACCTAGGCTTAATGGACTAGGCCACGACCGTCCAATCTAGCTCGCTACCTGCGGCCAAAGGCACCACATCATCACCCGCGATTGTCAGCGCGTCAGGAATTGCAAACGCACGTTTTTGTAAGGTCAATTGTCCAGTGTTGCGCGGTAGACCATAAAAATCCGGCCCATTTTCACTGGCAAAGGCTTGCAAACGATCCAGAGCTCCAACAGAGTCAAAGGCCGTAGCGTAAAGCTCCATGGCATGCAAAGCGGTGTAACACCCCGCACAACCACAGTCCTGCTCTTTGCGTCCGCGCGGGTGGGGCGCACTATCGGTACCCAAGAAAAAACGCTTGCTGTCACTGGTGGCAGCTTTTAATAAAGCTTGGCGGTGCGTCTCACGCTTGAGCACGGGCAAACAGAACCAGTGGGGACGTAGTCCGCCTAGAAATAAAGCGTTGCGATTATAAAGCAAATGATGAGCGGTAATCGTCGCCGCCACGGGCCCTTCAGCCTCGCTCACATACGCCACCCCTTCGGCGGTGGTGAGGTGCTCAAACACAACCTTAAGCTCAGGAAACTGTTGACGCAGAGGAATCATGACACGATCAATAAACACCGCTTCACGATCAAATAAGTCAACGGAAGGATCGGTAACCTCGCCATGCACCAATAACGGCATGCCAACCTCTTGCATGGCCTCTAAAGCCGCTGGGCAATGACGCAATAAATCCGTAACCCCCGCATCTGAATTGGTGGTGGCACCCGCTGGGTACAATTTAACCCCATGCACCATTCCCGAAGCTTTGGCCGTACGGATTTCCTGAGCGGGCGTGTTATCAGTAAGATACAACGTCATAAGCGGCTCAAAGGCCTGGGCCTGCTGATCCAACGCCGTATCGGCTTGCAAGGCGTTAAGAATGCGTTGCCGATACGCCAGAGCCTGCTCGGTCGTGGTTACCGGAGGGGTCAAGTTCGGCATAATAATCGCACGACCAAACTGGGCAGCGGTGTGGCCCACAATGTCTTGTAGCATCGCGCCATCACGCAAGTGCAAATGCCAATCATCGGGGCGGGTAATCGTAATACTGGAAGCAGAAGACATAATTCAATACTAAAAACGTGGGCACTAAGCCCGCTGACCATCGACGCATACGCGGCTCAGGCCTTATTATCCTATAGTGCTTGGCTTACGCCTACCTCTTGCTGAGTTTTACTATATATTCGAACCACACTTCACTATTTAATGAGGAGACGCTACTCATCATGGCCACCAAAAACACAGAAAGCGAAAAAAAAACCAACCACGCCCGAGACGCTCAAACCGCTGGTTTTAAAAAACCCGTACAGCCTAGCCCCGAGCTCGCTCAAATTGTAGGTAGTGACCCACTACCCCGCACCGAAGTCACCAAGAAAGTGTGGGCGTACATTAAAACGCATCACTTACAAAATCCAGCCAACCGCCGTAACATCCTAGCCGATGACACGTTATACGCCGTCCTAGGCAAAAAAGAGGTGAGTATGTTTGAGCTGACCAAACTCATTAGCGGTCATTTACGCCCGATTTAGTATTCTTTTTTACTCTTACTCCCACTTCGCTTCGTAGCCGCTATTCAGCGCTGTGCTTCTAGTGCAGGCTCAGTGTTTAAGTACAGATCGCTTGCTGCACTAAGAATTTTATGTTGCACACTATTCATTGATATATTTAAAAAGCATTACAGATCTACTCTAAGCACTTACCCACTGATTAGGAGCTGATATAACCTCTCGTGCACTCGTCTGGTTTCGACGAGACCTCCGCCCTGATGATCACACGGCTTTGTGCCATGCGCTGACGACACATGAGGAAGTCTTTGCCGTCTTTATTTTTGATCGACCTCTTTTAAAAAGCCTAGACCCAGAGGATCGACGCTTAAGCTTTATCTGGCATAGCCTAGAAGCGGTGCGACAGCAATTCGAAGCCGCTGGAGGCCACTTTCATTATGTTTTACAGACTGGCTTTATGCACAATCGCGTGCGCATGCTCTGCGCATCGTGTTTGACTAAGCATTTATTGGTGGATTGGCGTTGTGGGGAAGCCCACTTTGCTAAGTGGCTGCTGGATTATGACCAAGCCTCCAACGTGGGCGGCTGGCAATGGTCGGCCTCAACGGGCTGCGATGCACAGCCCTATTTCCGTATTTTTAATCCGACCACGCAAGCACAGAAGTTTGATGCTAAAGGGGAATACGTGCGCCGTTATGTACCCAGCTCTGAGCGAAGCCGCACACCAATCGTTGACCATGCGACCCAACGTCAGCGTGCGCTTGAATTTTATGGTCGGCTTTAATAAAAGATGAATTAATCATCCAAAGGGGATCGATGAGCACAATGTGCCAGCCACCCTTTGACCGTACGATAAATTAACCAGAGCAACACCGCTAAGCCCGTTAGCCAACCAATATAAATCATGGTTAACAAAGCACTCAGCCCTAAGCCTAATACCCCCCACCAGAAGGTACTAATCAACCAGTCAAAATGCACAGCGTACTTAGTACCCGCCGCATCGCTGCGCTTGTAATAGGCCAGCACTAACGCCGCTAAGCTACTGGCACCAAATGCTCCTAAGCTAATAACTCCTAGCGCAAATAGCCCATAAGCAATATGAATAATATGAGGCAAGCCAAACGTAGGCTTGACCATCGTAGAGGTAGCGGTAGGAGACGTAGCGGTATGCAAGTTATTTTCTTTATTTCCGCCATGTGGTTTTTCATTCACGCCATCTCGACCTTCAGGGCTCAGCGCTGAAGCGGGTGCCGGTGGGTTTGATTCCGTTGGCGTTGCTCCTGTTGGATGAACGGTTGGGACTTCTGAAGGTCCACCATTTGATGACACATCGTTTAGATTGCTCATGCTCTTTCCTCGATTAAACACCTTCAATTCAATACTGTAGCGATTGTACGCGTTAACAGAGGATTGCACACGTTCTTGGCAGCGGTCTTTGGCGCAGACGAAAAAAAGCCCCGCTTCAGTCTTGAAGCGGGGCTTTTTAGTGTAAGAGCCTGACGATGACCTACTTTCACAGGCGTAATGCCCACTATCATCGGCGCGA